>JBASWX010000579.1:0-2520 GCA_049276695.1 Planctomycetota bacterium | reverse complement strand
CCGTAGAACGCGGCCTGCAGCGTCAGCGTCGTCGCCTGCCGACCGGCTGCCGCGAACGCGCCGACCATCGCGCGACCGATCTCGGCCGTCCTCGCCGCGACCTTGGTGAACGCGATCAGGCCCGGCCCATGCCCGCAGATCGTCGCGCCGGCGGCACCGGCGGCGACCGCCGCGTCGAGTGCTTCACCCAGCCCCGGAACCAACTGCCGCCGATACGGAAGGTGCAGTTCGTCGGCGAGGCACTGCCGCAGCAACTCCTCGTCGCCGTGCGCGAGCGCGTGCAGCACGCCGAGCGTGCGACCGGTCGAACGCGCGGCGGCGGCGTGCGGCAGCGTCGGCGGCAGCACGCGTTTGGTCTCGGCAGTGCCCATCTGTACGCCGGGCAGCGCGATCACGTACTGCCAGTCGGCGTGCAGCGGCAGCTTCAGCAGGCGCTGGCGCAGCGGTTCCTGCGGCAGGGACAGCGGCAAGGTTGCGGTGAGGCCGCCGAGCAAGGAGGCAGCGCCGTGCGCGGGATCACCGCCGAGGGGAACGAGAGCGTCGAGCAGCTGCTCCGGCACCCACTTCTTCTTCGCCAGGCGCGCCGCGACGCCGAGGCCGGCGGCGTAGCCGGCGGAGATCGTGCCCATGCCGGTGCCGCGCGGGATCGTGCCCTCGACCAGCACCGTCAGTCCCTTCGCCAGCGACACCTCGAGCAGTTCGGCGCCGCGCTGCAGCCCGCGCAGCACCGGGTCGTGGCGGGGATCCTCGCGCAGGGCACTCGCGTCGCGGCGTTCGATCACCACCTCGCCGTCGGTGCGCGGCTCGACCGTGATGCCGAGCGGCAGATCGAGGGCGAGCGCCAGCACGCCGTAGCCGGGGCCGAGGTTGGCGGCGCTGGCGGGCACGTGGAAGGTGATCGGAGCGGGCTTCGCCACGTCGTTCCTATCGGCCGGGCGGGGCGGCGGGGATCACGTCAGTCGCCGAAGGTGATGCCCTGGGCGAGCGGCAGCCCGGTGCCCCAGTTCACGGTGCTGGTCTGCCGCCGCATGTAGGTCTTCCAGCAGTCCGAACCGCTCTCGCGGCCGCCGCCGGTCTCCTTGTCGCCGCCGAAGGCGCCGCCGATCTCGGCGCCGCTGGTGCCGATGTTGACGTTGGCGATGCCGCAGTCGCTCCCGGTCGCCGCGAGGAAGCGCTCGGCCGCGCGCACGTCGGCGGTGAAGATCGCACTGGACAGCCCCTGCGGCACGTCGTTGTTGGCGGCGATCGCGTCGTCGAGCGAACGGATCGGCTGCACGTAGAGGATCGGCGCGAACGTCTCCTCGCGCACGATCGGCAGCGTGCCGGGGCAGCGCACGATCGCCGGCTCGACGTAGGCACCGCCCTTGCAGCCCTTCACGGTCGCGCGCTTGCCGCCGCAGACGACCTTGCCACCTTGCTGCACCGCGGCCGCGAGCGCGTGGTCGTACGCCTTCGCCGCGTTCTCGTCGATCAACGGGCCGACCAGCGTCTTGGCGTCCATCGGGTCGCCGATGCGGCACTGCGCGTAGGCCTTCACCAGCCGTGCCTGCAGCTCGTCGATCACGCGTTCGTGCACGAGCAGGCGGCGCGTCGAGGTGCAGCGCTGGCCGGCGGTGCCGACCGCGCCGAACAGGATCGCGCGCACCGCCAGCTCGAGGTCGGCGTCGGCCAGCACCGCGATCGCGTTGTTGCCGCCGAGTTCGAGCAGCGAACGGCCGAAGCGCTGCGCCACCCGCGGTCCGACGATGCGCCCCATGCGCGTGCTGCCGGTCGCCGAGACCAGCGGCACGGTGGGGTCGTCGAGCATCGCGCTGCCGACGTTGTGGTCCGGGCCGAGCACGAGGCCGACCAGCGCCGCCCATTCCTTGCCGAGCACGTCGGCGGCGATCTTCGTCATCGCCAGCGCGCCGAGCGGCGTCTTCGACGACGGCTTCCACAGGCAGGCGTCGCCGCAGACCAGCGCCAGCATCGCGTTCCACGCCCACACCGCGATCGGGAAGTTGAACGAGGTGATGATCCCGACGGTGCCGAGCGGGTGCCAGGTCTCGCGCATCGTGTGCGCTGGCCGTTCGCTCGCGATCGTGAGCCCGTGCAGTTGGCGCGACAGGCCGACCGCGAAGTCGGCGATGTCGATGCACTCCTGCGCTTCGCCCAGACCCTCCTGGACGATCTTGCCGGCCTCGAGCGAGACCAGCTTGCCGAGCAGTTCCTTGTGCTCGCGGAACGCGTTGCCGATCCGGCGCACGTAGTCGCCGCGTTTGGGGCCGGGCACTTCACGCCAGCGCAGGAACGCGGCGTGGGCGGCGCTGCTGACCGCGGCGTAGTCGGCGGGCGTCGCCGCCGGGATGCGCGCGATCTCGCTGCCGTCGATCGGCGTGCGCACGATCAACTCGTCGCCCTTGGTCTTGCGCCAGGTGCCGTCGAAGGCAGCACTGGGCGTCTTGCCGAGCCCGAGATCCGCGAGGAAGGACAGGTCCATGAGGGCGGCCACTGTCCACGGCCGGCGGAACGGCGCAAGCT
>JBASWX010000578.1:0-14035 GCA_049276695.1 Planctomycetota bacterium | reverse complement strand
CCCGGCACCGGTCGCCGTCCCCGCCGCGACCGCGGGCGAGGACCCGGCGGCGCGGCTGCTGCAACTGCGCGCCGAGGTCCTGCCGTGCACGCGTTGCCGACTGCACGAGGGCCGACAGCACGCCGTGTTCGGGGAAGGCAACCCACGCGCGCAGGTGGTGTTCATCGGCGAGGCCCCCGGTGCGGTCGAGGACCAGACCGGGCGGCCGTTCGTCGGCCCGGCCGGCCAGCTGCTGGACCGCATCATCACCGGCGCCATGGGCTTGCAGCGCACCGACGTGTACATCGCCAACATCAACAAGTGCCGGCCGCCGAACAACCGCGAACCGCTGCCCGACGAGGTTGCCGCATGCGTGCCGTTCCTGCGCGCCCAGCTCGCGATCCTGCGGCCGGCAGTCATCGTCTGCCTCGGTCGCGTCGCGGCCCAGAACCTGCTGGGAGTGACCGACTCGGCGGGACGGTTGCGCGGCCGCCAACTGGCCTACGAGGGCGTGCCCGTGGTCGTCACCTGGCACCCGTCCTACCTGCTGCGCGACCCCTCGCACAAGCGCGAGACCTGGGAGGACATCAAGCGGGTCAACCGGCTGCTCGGCCGGCCCGAGGTGCCCGGGCGGGAAGCGCCCCCGGGTGCCGCAAGCGATGGCGGCGCCGGCGCGAACGCCGGTTTGCAATCTTGACCGTCTCCGAATGTCTCGCTACCGTCCCGCCTCCCTGGTGACCGCCAGCGTCCCTCGACGGTTCCGGGAACCCACGATCTCGCGCGCTGCGTCCGTTCCGCCGCGTCTGTGGCATGCAGACGCCGGACTCGAGCACCGGTGACGTCGGCGGGTTGTTGTTCTTTGCCGGTCTGCCCGTGTCCGTCACGACTCGACGATGCCCGCCGCGATGTCCGCGGCGGCGCCGAGCCGGCGCCCGCCCCCCGCCGCGCCCACGGACCCCGAACTCGCCCCTCTCCCCGTTCGCCACTCCTGCAGGCAGCTCACGATGATCAAGGTCCAGTCCCTGCGCTTGCGCGGCCTCGTTGCCTCTTCCCTGCTCGCCCTCGCCGCATGTTCGGGCACGACGTCGGACCGCGCCGACGCTCCCGCCAACCAAGGTGACGGCAGCCCGCTGGTCGGCGATGCCAGCGTCGCTTCCGGCGCTGACGCGCGTTCGGTCCAGGACCCGCAGCGCAACCAGGATCCGCAGCGCGACAACGCGGCGCTGGTCCAGAAGGCGGTCGCCAACGCCCGCCGTTCGCTCGAACTGCGGCTGTTCGAGGACGCGCGCAACGAGGCGGCCTACGCGCTGCTGCTCGACGGCAACAATGCCGAGGCGCGCCAGATCGTGCAGGAGTGCAACCGCATCCTCGGCGACAGCAGCGGCGTGCCGCTGCGCAGCGTGTTCGCCGACACGATCATCCAGGACAAGATCCGCCAGGAACGCGAGCGCACGCTGGTCGAGACCGAGCTGCGACTGGGGCGCGCGCACATGGAACAAGGCCAGTACGGCCGCGCGATCGACAACTTCGAGCGGGCGGTCACCGCGGTCCGGTTCTCCAGCTACATGCAGCCCAACGACCCGCTGCGCAAGGAAGCCGAGCTGGCGCTGCAACAGGGCCGCGACGCCAAGGTCAAGGCCGAACAGGAGGCGCTCGACCGCGCCCGCATGGCGTCGGAGTCGGAACTGGCGCGCATGGCGCGCGACCAGCAGATCAACCGCGAGTTGCGCGTTGCCTCGCTGCTCGAAGCCGCGAACGTGAAGTTCCAGAGCGGCGACTACGGCAAGAGCCTCGAACTGGTCGACCAGGCGCTGCAGCTCGACAGCGTGAACGCGACGGCGCTGGCGCTGCGCGACCTCGCCGACCGCGCCCGCCACAGCACGCAGATGGACCTCAACAAGGACCGCTGGCGCACCGAGTGGAACAACACGTTCCTCGATCTCCAGCAGAGCACGGTGCCGCAGACCGACACCGTCGTGTTCGATCCGGCCCGCTGGTCCGACGTCAGCAAGCGGCTGCCGGCGAGCTACACCCAGCAGTCCGAACTCGACACGCCCGAGAACCAGGCGGTCGCCAAGTTGCTGGCCGAGACCGTCGTCGACCACAACTTCGCCAGTTCGACCGTGCAGGACTGGGCGAGCTACTACGGCAACCTGACCAAGGTCACGTTCTTCATCACCCAGGAGGTGAAGGACATGGCCGCCGAGACCACCACGCTGACCGAGTTCCGGCTGCCGCGGCGATCGGTCGCCGACGCGCTGAAGGCGATCGGCCTCAAGACCGGGGTCGCCTACCGGGTCAAGGACGGCCTCGTGCACCTGGTCAGCCCCGCCAACGCGATCGGCAACCTGAAGCTGCAGCCGTACAACGTCAAGGAACTGACCACCAGCGTGCAGGGCCGGCCGGGCCCCAACCTGCGCCTGCCGGTGCCGGGCGACGACGCGCCGCTGTTCCAGGAGCCGGAAGAGGAGACGCAGCCGTCGGTGGTCGATGAGGGCCGCCTGCAGGAACTGATCAAGTCGACCATCGCGACCGACAAGTGGGACGGCAGCCCGTTCACGATGAACATGCAGGCCGGCGTGCTCTACGTGCGCGCCGACCACGACACCCAGGTCGAGGTCGCCAAGCTGATCAACGAGCTGCGCCGCCACGTCGGCATCCAGGTCGACGTCGAATCGCGCTTCCTGAAGGTCGAGGACAGCTTCCTCGAAGACGTCGGCATCGATCTGCGAGGCCTGGGCAACCAGACCGCGCAGGGCCTGCCGGGCCGCGGCCTCGAGAAGAACGGCGACCGCAACAACGCCGGCTTCGACGACTTCGGCCCGCGCCAGCAGCAGAACGCGGCGGTGCCTGGGGTCGTCGGCACCGGCACCACCCCCGGCGTGTTCTTCAACGACGGCAACGACGGCGACATCTCGGGCCGCGTCGAGAACCTCTACAACCAGACGCTCGGCGGCCGCAACGGCGGCCTGACCAACGCCGGTGGCCTATCGCTGCAGTATGCCTTCCTCGACGACACCGAGGTCGAGGTGGTGCTGCGCGCGGTCAGCAAGCAGGAACGCAGCGAGCAGATCGAGGCCCCGCGCCTGCTGATCTACAACAACAGCCGCGCGTCGATGCACTACCTGCGCAACATCGCCTACATCCGCGACTTCGAGGTCGAAATCGCGCAGGCGGCGGCGGTCGCGAACCCGGTGATCGGCACCGTGCACGACGGCGTCGCCCTCGACGTGCGGCCGGTGGTCGACAGCGACCTGAAGTTCATCACCATGGAACTGCGGCCGACCGTGATGTCGCTGCAGCTGCCGATCCCGACCTTCACCACGACGCTCGGCGTCGGCCAGCCGATCTCGATCCAGCTGCCGGAAGTCACGCTGCAGAAGGTGCGCACGACCGTCACGATGCCCGACGGCGGCACCATGATGCTCGGCGGCATGCGGCTGGTGGAACGCCAGAACCTGCGCTCGACGGTGCCGCTGCTCGGCAGCCTGCCCGGGCTGTCCTGGCTGTTCAGCCGCAACGGCACCTCGGTCCAGAACCGCAAGATCCTGATCCTGATCCGTGCGCGCATCGTGCTGATGGAGGAGATGGAGCCGAACCCGGCATCGCTGCCGAACGCCAACCTGACGATGCGGTAGACGCAGTTCCGCCTCGGCGCCCGGCTCCCCCGGGCCAGGCCCCACGCGCGGCCGCGCTCGCCCTCCGGCGGGCGCGGCCGCGGTAGTTCTGTCCGCAGGGTTGGAACGAGTGAACGGGTCGTTATGCTGGTCCGTTCCCCCTCGCCGTGCCGCGCCCTCACCCCAGGGGCGACGACACGCTGCATCGTCACCGACCGCACGTCCACGGCCGGCCTCGCATGCCACTGTCCCAGCACCTGCAATCCCACCGGAGTCTGCCCGTGATCGGAAGCCTCGGCCGCCTCACCAGGCTGGGCGCCCTCGCCGCCACCGCCGCCGCGTTGTCGCCCGCCCTCTTTGCCCAGCAACAACTCGACCGCGACATCACGTTCGTGCGCGCTCTCGCCAAGGAGATGCGATTCATCGAACTGGCGCGTCTCGAAGCCGACGACCTGGCCAAGAACAACCGCGGCGCTGCCGAGCAGGACAAGATCGCGCAGCTCGCGGTCGAGATCGCCTACTACGGCGCCCGCTCGCGCAGCGACCGCGCGCAGCAGCGCGCGCTGTTCAAGGAGACGGTCGACAAGTCGAAGGAGCTGATCGAGCGATCGAGCGACGCGACGCTGCAACTCGAGGCGCGCGCGACGCTCGCCAACGCGTCGCAGGACTTCGGCCAGTTCCTGGTCGAAGAACTCGAGATCGCCCGCGAGCAGGCACCGGACCGGGTCAAGGAACTGGAAGAGGAGGCGACCGGAGTGTTCCGCGCCGGCATCGACGCGTGCAGCAAGGTGATGGACGCGCTGAAGGACAGCAAGGACGAGCAGAAGAAGATCGAGTACTACCTGATGTGGATGAAGAAGGCGGTGCTGTCGCGCGAGCAGGGCCGCGCCGACAAGACCAACCGCAGCATCCTGGTCAACCGCTCGATCGAGGAACTGAGCGAGATGGTGCTCGACGTCGGCGAAGAGACCGCGATCGGCCTGCGCGGCCTGTTCGAGATCGCGCAGTGCAAGGAGGTCGACGGCAAGGTCCCCGAGGCGATCGACAGCTACCGCGGCACCATCAAGCAGATCGCGACGTCGCTGACGCAGGCGCAGAAGGGCGAACTCGACCTGACCGGCGAGATGCAGGGCTTCCTGTTCGAGATGATGCAGGAGGTCTACGTGCACACCGGCGAGGTGATGGTGCGCGTCGGGGCACAAGGCACCGCCGAGCTGTTCGCCGAGTTCCGCAAGAACATGGAGACGTTCGGCGAGAAGGGTGAGGAGCTGTTCAACGTCGTCAGCGACGACCACGGCCACCTGATGCTGCTCGCCGAGAGCCGGTTCCAGGCCGAGTCGGGCGACCCCAAGAAGGTCGGCGACGCGCTGGCGATGGCGCAGCGCATCAACGACAAGCACCCGCAGGACTACGTCGGCGTGCGCGCCAAGGCGGTGCTGCGCGACATCCTGGCGCTGCAACGCAACCTGGTGTCGGGCACGCTGCTGTTCGAGGTCGCCAAGGGCGAACTGCAGAACAAGAACTACGAGGAGGCGATCAAGGGCCTGCGGCGCGCGATCCCGGCCTTGAACGCCGACGAACAGCAGAAGCTCGGCCTCGAATCCTGGCAGATGCTCGGCACCGCGTACGGCTTCAGCGACCGCTACGTCGAGGCAATCCTGGCCTTCAGCCAGGGCCTGCGCAAGTTCGGCAAGAAGGACGACGACCGCTCCAGTGACACTGCCGACGGCCTCGACCGCGCGATCTCCGCCAACAAGCGGACGACCAAGAACGATGCGTTCTTCGACCCGCTCTACAACGACTGCGCGCAGCTGATCGCCAACTTCGGCGGCGCCGCCGGCGTCAAGCTGTTCATGAAGCAGGGCACGGCGCTGTTCAACGACAAGAAGTTCGCCGAGGCGATCGCGCAGTACAAGCAGGTCACCCCCGACTTCCCGTTCTACGAACAGGCGCAGGTGCTGATCGCGCGCGCGCAGTCGATGTCCGGCGATTTCGCTGGCGCCCGCAAGACGCTGGCCACCTGGCGCGACTACGCCGGCAAGACGACGCTGCCGGCGAGCGAGACGCAGAAGCAGCAGGTGCGGCAGACCGCGGTCGCCGACGCCGAGTTCATCGAGGTGCAGATGGCCTACCTGGAAGCGCGCGGCAGCGACGAACTGAAGGTCAAGAAGGACCTGACCAGGTACCCGACGGCGATCGACAAGGCGACCGGCTTCGTCACCAACTTCCAGAAGGACGGCGAGGGCAGCATCCCGACCGCGCTCGAGTACCTGGCGCGACTGAACTGCGACCTCGCCAAGCTCGCCGAAGCCGAGCAGGCCTACACCCAGATCAAGCCGAAGGACCCGGTGCGGGCTTCCCGCGTCGCGACCGAGATCTTCAAGGAGTACCAGAACCAGGTGAAGCTGCTCGAGGAGGAGCTGAACCAGGCGATCGCGAAGAACAAGGGCGAGGCGGCCGAGACCAAGGCGCGCGGCGACCTGACCGCAATGCGCAACAAGCTCGTCGCGCTCGGCATGGACTACATCGCCGGCTCGCCGAAGCCCCAGCTCGGCATCCTGGTCGCGACGATGAGCAACCACGAGGAGCTGCGCGACTGGAAGCGCGTCGACGAAGTCGCGCAGAAGACGCTCGACCTGTACGGCAGCGACGCGACGGAGGCGGTCAAGAAGGTCGTCGACCTGACCGTGCGGCCGAAGATCGGCGAGGCGATGCTGCAGCAGCAGCGCTTCACCGAGGCCTACCCGATGCTGGTCGAAGCCGAGAAGGCCAACCCGGCGCAGTGGGAGTTGAAGCGGCAGATCGCGCGCGCGCTCGGCGGCTGGTTCGAGTTCAGCAAGACCGGCCAAGGCCAGAAGGTCGCCGGCCTCGACAAGCCGACCGAGGCCTTCCACAAGTACTACGGCGACCGCGACAACGCCTACCGCGTCTGGGCGCTGCGGCCGGAGGTCAAGCCGTTCAGCCTCGAGTGGTACACGTTCCACTGGGAGGCGTACTGGTTCGCGAAGCAGGCCGGCGCCAAGGACGGCAAGATGAAGGAGGTCGCCGACACGCTGTATCGCAAGGCGCGCGCAACCGACGACTTCGCGACCCTGAAGAGCCACGGCGAGAAGGGGCTGCTGCTGTTCAAGTACTTCCAGAGCAACCGCTGAGCCCGTGATGACACCGGACGAGACCAGACGAGCAACGGAAACCACGATGCGCACCCTTCCCCTGCTGCTGGCCGCGACGCTGCTGGCGCCTTTCGCCACCGCCCAGAAGATCAACGACGTCGTGCTGAAGAAGGACGGCCAGAAGGTCCGCGGCGTCGAAGTCACCGAGTTCCTGCTGACCGGCGTGCGCGGCAAGCGCGGCGCCGACGCATTCGAGGTGCCGGCGCACCAGATCGTCGGCATCGAGTGGAGCGACCTGCCGGAGCAGTTCCTGACCGGCCGCGGCGCCCTCGACCGCGGCGACTTCCGCACCGCCGCGCAGATGTTCGGCGACGTGAAGAGCGAGCGGCCGCTGGTCAAGGCCGACGCCGAGTTCTTCAAGATCAAGGCCGCGGTGCTCGGCATCGGCAACGACAAGGCCGCCGCCGCGACCGCCGGCCAACACGCGAAGGCCTGGCTCGCCGCCAACGCCAACCACTGGCGCACCCCGGAGGCGCTGCTGCTGGCCGGGCGCGCCGAGCGGCTCGCCGGCACCGGCGGAGCTGCCGCGACGACGCTGCGCGAACTCGACGACCGCGCCACCCGCGAGTCGTTCGGCGCGGTGTGGATCGCGCGCGCGAAGTCGGAGCTGGCGCTGACGCTGCTGGCCGACGGCAAGGCCGGCGAGGCGCGCACGACCTTCCAGTCCGCCGCTGCCGCCGCCGACTCGGCGTTGGCGCAGCCGTCCGCCGACGACGCCGAGCTGAAGACGCTGAAGACGCTGGCGCGCGTCGGTGAAGGCGAGACCTTCCTGGCCGACAAGGACTTCGCCAAGGCCGAGTCGTTCTTCCGCGCGCTGGTCGGCACCAACCAGCCGGACCTGGTCGCGGCCGGCCACGCCGGCGAAGGCGAAGCGATCTTCCTGAACGCGATCGCCAACAACCGCCCCGACGACCTCCGGCGCGCGCAACTGGCGCTGGCGACCGCCAGCGTCACCGACGTGCAGTCCGGCGAGGCGAGTGCCAAGGCCAATTACTACCTGGGCCGGTGCCTCGCGGCGCTGGGCCCCGAGAAGGAGGGCGACGCCTGGAAGCAGCGCGCCAACGCCTACTTCCAGATCGTCGTCACCAACTACCCGACGTCGCGCTGGGCCGGCCCGGCGAAGGTCGAGCAGGGCAAGTGATCGCGGCCGCCCGGTGCCTGCCCGCGTTGCCCGCAGTTTCTGCGTCCCGGGACTTGCAGCGGCTCCGATGCCGCGCAAACTCTCCAGCCCCTTTCGGAATCAGCCCCTCTCCCTCCACCTGCCACTCCGCAGGAGCCACTTGTCCATGATCGCCAAGTTCGTGCCGTCCGTCCGTTTCCTCGCCGTGGCCGCGCCACTGTTGCTGGCCAGTTCGCTGCTGGCGCAGGACCCGCCCGCCCAGGAACAAGACAGCGTCATCGTCGACGTCTTCAAGTACCAGAACGCCGGCCTCGTCGGCTACATCATCGTCGTGATGTCGGTCGTCGCGCTGGCGCTGATCATCGAGAACTTCATGACGATCAAGCGCGAGAAGCTGGCGCCGCCCGACGTGCTCGACGAGCTCGAGGCGCTGTTCGACGGCGAGAGCTTCCAGGAAGCCGTCGAGCTGTGCGAACAGGAGAAGAACTACCTGACCAACGTCGTCGGTGCCGGCCTCGCCAAGCTCGGCCACCCGTTCGAGACGATGCAGACCTCGCTGCGCGAGATGCAGACCGAGGAGTCGGTCAAGCTGTTCCAGAAGATCGGCTGGCTGTCGCTGATCTCGGCACTGGCGCCGATGATGGGCCTGTTCGGCACGGTGACCGGCATGTTCGTGACCTTCAGTGCAATCGCCGCAGCCGGTGGCTCGGTCAGCCCGGCCCAGCTCGCCGGCGGCATCAAGATGGCACTGATCACCACCATCTTCGGGCTGACGGTCGCGATCCCGGTCGGCGTCGCCTTCTACACGCTGCGCAACCGCGTCATCAAGACCTCGACCGAGATCAACGCGATCAGCGAAGACCTGTTCGAGCGCTTCCGCAAGGGCTGAACAGCACCGCCCACTCTCCCGTTTCCCAGCGCCCAACGGCACTGACGGTGACGGCGCGCCCGCGCGCCGCACCAAGGAGAACCGAACCCAATGGACCTCGCTGCCATCGCCAAGCAGAACGTCGAGATGGACATGACGCCCATGATCGACTGCGTGTTCCTGCTGATGATCTTCTTCGTGCTGGTCATCGACCTCAGCCAGAAGAACCTGGAAGACCTGATCCTGCCGCGCGCGGTGTACCAGGAACCGGACGACAAGCCAGCCGAGCACCGCCCGATCATCAACGTGCTGCAGAACGGCGCCGTGATCTACAACCAGCAGGTGGTCTACGACCCGGCGGTACACGGCAAGAACTACGCCCCGATCAAGGAACTACTGATCAACATCAAGAAGGTCGGGCTCGCCGAGAAGAAGCTCAAGGAGAAGCCGGAGACGATCGGCGGCAAGACCGTGATGCTGATGGACGACCCGATCCTGGTCCGCGCCGACAAGTGGACCGAATGGCACTACGTCGGCGAGATCATGAAGCAGTGCAGCCAGCCGGAGATCGCGTTCTGGAAGGTCGAGCTGGCGATGTCGGAGCAGGACAAGGAGACCGGCGAGAAGAACAAGAAGATCGGAGGAACGAGATAATGGGCGCCATCGAAGACGCACAAGAAGAGGTCAAGCCGGACATGACGCCGATGATCGACGTCGTGTTCCTGATGATCATCTTCTTCATCTGCATCGACTTCAAAGTGCTCGAGTCCAAGCTGCCGGCCTACCTGCCCAAGGACAAGGGCAGCCAGAGCACCGTGGTCGAGCCGCAGGAGCAGCTCTCGGTCGGCATCTACGTCGAGACCGATGGCACCAAGCAGTGGCCGGAGAGCGCCCCCCCGGGCGGCGGCATCAACGCGATGACCAAGCGCCCGTACCGCTTCAAGCTGACCGGCCATCGGGTCAAGTGGGAAGTCGGGCCGAAGCCGCTGTACAAGATCGAGGACGTGAAGGCCGAACTCGAGCGCATCGCGCGCGACCCGTCGAGCCAGGTGCCCGACAAGGACAAGGGTGGCAAGAAGCTGATGCCGTGCGTCGTCGAGGCCCACCCCGGCGTCTACTACGAGGACGTCGCCAAGACCACGGACGCCTGCCGCGAAGCCGGGTTCACCGAGATCAACTTCGGCGGCGGCCTCGGCGAGAAGAAGAAGTAGCCGGTCCGCGGCGACCCCGCCGCGACGTTCCCGCCCGGCCCGCAGCGCCCGCGTGACGCTGCGGGCCGGTTGTGTTCCTGGGCCCGGCGCGTGGTGCGCGCGGCCAGGAACTGGCAGGCCTCCGGCGGTGAAAAAGCGCTGGCACCCCACAGCACAGGTGGCTACGTTGCCGCCCCTTCGGACGGCCCCTGGGCCGTGCCGAAGTCCTACCGCTCCGCTGTTGGCAACAAGTCCCTCTCGATCGGTCGCCGCCCGGATCGTCCCCCCGGACGGCGCGATGCGGCCCGCATCGTCCTACCCCCCGATCGCTTGTAGTCCCCGGCTGCAGCGGGGTTCCACGTCCCGGAACCGCCCGCAATCTCGCCTGCACTCAGCGTGAACCGATGGCTCTCGAAAACTCGCGCCTTCTCGCTGCCTCTCTGACTGCCGCCCTGATCGGCGCCTCGTGCTCGACGCCGGACGAAGCGCCGCGCTCGCCGGCGCCGGCCGATCCCGGCGCCAACACCCCGCCGCCCCAGGATCCGCAGGGCACCCTCGAGGACCGCGTGTCCACCGAGCGGCGCCAGGCGCTGGTCGCGACCTGCTTGCGCAACGCCCAGAGCCTGCGCGCCAATGGCGACCTCACCGCCGCCAAGATGGAGTTGCTGCGCGCCAAGGACCTGGCGCCGGGCAACGAGGATGTGCGCACGCTGCTGGCGTCGGTGCAGGCCGAACTCGGCGAGCCGGCCGGCACGATCACCACCTGGACCGACGAGCAGATGCGGCTGCGCCAGATCGGCGAGGACCGTGCGCGCACCACGGTGCAGTCCCAGCTGCAGCAGGCGCAGCAGATGATGGCCGAGCGCAACCATGCCGGCGCCATCGAACAACTGCGCATCGCCGCACTGACGATCGAGCTGAAGAGCGACATGGACTGGCAGGGCCTGGGCAAGCAGGTCGCCGATGCCAAGGCCGCGGCCGAGCAGGCCTACGACCAGCAGCAGCGCGAGAGCCAGGCCGCGCTCAACGCCCAGCAGAGCGAGCAGCTGCGGGCCCGCGCCGCCGAGGAAGAAGCCCGTCGCCGCGCCAACGTCGACGCGCTGATCCAGCAGTCGCAGATCGCGTTCGAAGCGCGGCAGTTCCAGCGCGCCCAGGACCTCGCCCACCGCGCGCAGCAGGTCGAGCCGAACAACCCGCTCGCCTACGAGATGCACAACGCCGCGGTGAAGGCCGCGCGCGACAGCACCAACGACGACTACTGGCGCACGCGCACGCTGGCGATCCGCAAGATGCTGGAGTCGGACGAGGACCTCAAGGTCCCCCAGACCGACGTGCTGGTGATGGACGTCGCGACGTGGGACCGGGCGCGCGGTCGCGGCGTCGCCAACACCGCCGACGCGGTGATGGATCCGCAGGACGCCGCGGTGTGGGAGCAGGTGCGCACCTCCCAGGTCGGCCTGCTCGACTACACCGAGGAGACCGGCGACTACAACGAGGTGGTCAAGAACGTCAGCCTGATCACCGGGGTGCAGATCATCACGACGCCCGAGGCGCGCGAGATCATCACCGCCGACAGCCTGAAGCTGGTCCTCAAGCTGGTGCAGTCGATCACGCTGAAGGACTTCCTGACGCACATGACCACCACCCGCACCGACAAGCTGGCGTGGACGGTCAAGAACGGCGTCGTCGTGATCGGCAACAAGTCGCAGGCCGCCGGCACGATCAGCAACCAGATCTATCCGGTGCAGGACCTGCTGTTCAAGCAGACCCAGTTCCTGCCACCGCGCATCCGCGACATCCCGGGCGAGAGCACCGACGACACGCCGCGCACCGGCAGCGAAGGTGACGACAAGGTGTCGTTCATCGAGCCCGCCGACCTGGTCACGACGCTGAAGGAAGCGACCAATCCCAAGTACTGGGAGACCGAGGGCGTCGACCTGCGCGCCGAGGAGTCCGGCTTCCTGGCAGTGAAGGCCAGCCCCGAGATGCAGGCGCGCGTGCTCAGCGTGCTGTCCGACATGCGGCGCTTCCAGACGCCGATCGTCACCGTCGACTCGAAGTTCCTGACCATCTCCCGCAACTTCCTGCAGGAGATCGGCATCGACTTCCGCGGGCTCGGCGGCTCCGGCAACAAGGGCTCGGTCGTCACGCTCGACGAGTCGACCAACGGGCTGCAGAGCAACTCGTCGCTCGGCCGTGACAACGGCGGCACCGGCGACCCGGCCGCCAATCCGCTGGCCGGCGCCTTCTACAACGACGGCGGCGACGGCGACATCCGCGCCCGCACCGAGAACTACTTCACCCAGGACCTGGGCCGCGTGCTCAGCCCCACCGGCGGCCTCACCGCCGGCTGGACGCTGATCGACGACACCCAGCTCAACATGATCCTGCGCGCGGTCGAGAAGCGGCAGGACGGCGAGGTGGTCAACAGCCAGATCCTGTCGGTGGTCAACAAGGGCCACGGCCACGTCGCGGTGATCAACCAGACCGCCTACGTGCGCGACTTCGACGTCGAAGTGGCGCAGGCCGCGTTCATCGCCGACCCCAAGGTCGACGTGATCCAGGACGGCATCGTGCTCGACGTGCAGCCGATCATCCTGAACGACCGCAAGTACATCATCCTGAACCTGAACCCGACGGTCGCCGAACTGCAGCGCCCGATCCCGACGTTCACGACCTCGCTCGCCGGTTCGACGCTGCCGGTCACGCTGCAGCTGCCGAACCTGACCGTCACCAACTTCTCGACCACGGTCAAGGTGCCCGATGGCGGTACCGTGCTGCTCGGCGGCCTGCGCCAGGTGCTGACCAAGGAGCGTCGCGCCGAGATCCCGCTGCTGTCGCAGCTGCCGCTGATCTCGTTCCTGTTCAAGCAGGAAGGCAGCGCCGACGAGAACCGCAGCCTGATGGTGATGGTGCGCGCGCAGATCACCGACGTGGTCCAGGAAGACCCGACCGGCCGTAGCGGCCCGGTCAAGTGACCGCGGCATCCACCCGCGAACACGCAGGCTGACGGGCCGTCCGGTGCTCCCGGGCGGCCCGTTCGCGTTTCGGGCCCCACCCGCCCTTGCGGCGCGCGCGCCGTTGCCGGACAACTGCCGGCGTGACGAAGACCCTCGACGCGATCTTCTTCGACATCGACGACACGCTGTTCTCGACCAGCGTGTTCGCCGACAAGGCCCGCCGGGCCGCGATCGACGCGATGATCCAGGCCGGCCTGTCCGCCGACCGTACGGCCGCGATGCGCGAGCTCGACGAGGTGATCGCCGAGTTCTCCAGCAACTACGGCGGCCACTTCGACAAGGTGCTCGATCGCCTGGGCCCGGAGTCGTTCGACGGCCACAACCGCGCCGTCATCGTCGCCGCCGGCGTCGTCGCCTACCACGCGACCAAGTGGCGCGAGCTGAAGGTCCACGACGACGTCTACGAAGTGCTGAAGTGGCTCGCCACCACCCGCCTCGTGCGCGGCATCGTCTCCGCCGGCATCACCATCAAGCAGGCCGAGAAGCTGGTCCGCCTCGAGATCCTCGAGTTCCTGACCCCGGCCGCGATCTTCTTCACCGACCAGGTCGGCTTCAGCAAGCCCAACCCCAAGCTCTACCGCCGCGTCCTCCAGCGCCTGAAGCTGCAACCCGCCCGCTGCCTCTACGTCGGCGACAACCCGACCCACGACATCGACCCCTGCAACCAGGAGGGCTGGAGCACCGCCCGCATCCGCCGCAGCGGCCGCCACTCCCACGAGGACGGCGCCACCCAGCCCACCCACGAGATCCGCGACTTCTTCGAACTGCGCCGCATCCTGCAGGACGACTACGGCGTCCGCTGAACGCCGCCAACCCCGACGCACGCCCGGCTCCCACCTCCGACGCTCAGGTGCGAGCCACCGCCGCTCGCCACCCGCCGTCAGTTCACCCCGCCGGCCGCCACACAGCAGCGCACACGTGCGAGCCACCGCCGCTCGCCACCCGCCGTCAGTTCACCCCGCCGGCCGCCACACAGCAGCGCACAGGTGCGAGCCACCGCCGCTCGCCACCCGCCGTCAGTTCACCCCGCCGGCCGCCACACAGCAGCGCACAGGCGCGAGCCACCGC
>JBASWX010000577.1:0-6413 GCA_049276695.1 Planctomycetota bacterium | reverse complement strand
GCCGGCGACCGGGATGCGCTTCTTGATCAGCTTCTCGATGTCGCGCAGGTACTCGCGCTCGCCTTCGTCACAGAACGAGATCGCGATGCCGGCGCGGCCGGCGCGCGCGGTGCGGCCGATGCGGTGCACGTAGCTCTCGGGGATGTTCGGCAGGTCGAAGTTGATCACGTGCGTGATGTCCGGCACGTCGATGCCGCGCGCCGCGATGTCGGTCGCGACCAGCACGTGCGCCTTGCCGTCGCGGAACGCGTCGAGCGCGCGTTCGCGGGCGTTCTGCGACTTGTTGCCGTGGATCGCGTGGGCGTCGAAGCCGGCCTGGTGCAGGCTCTTCGCGACGCGGTCGGCGCCGTGCTTGGTGCGGGTGAACACCAGCGTGCGCACGAACGCCGGGTCCTGCAGCAGCGCAACCAGCAGGTCGCGCTTCTTCGCCTTGCTGACGAAGTGCACGCTCTGCTCGATGCGGTCGGCGGTCGCCGCCGGCGGCGCCACCTCGATGCGCAGCGGATCGCGCAGGAAGCGCGCCGCCAGCGCGGTGATGTCGGCCGGCATCGTCGCCGAGAACAGCAGCGATTGCCGTTCGGCCGGCAGCGTCGCGAGGATGCGCTTGACGTCGGGCAGGAAGCCCATGTCGAGCATGCGGTCGGCCTCGTCGAGCACCAGGATCTCGACGTCGCCGAGTTCGCAGTGGCGCTGCTGCATCAGGTCGAGCAGGCGGCCCGGCGTCGCGACCAGCACGTCGAGGCCCCGGCGCAACGCGTCGACCTGCGGCGCTTGCCCGACGCCGCCGAACACCACCGCGACGCGTTGGTGCAGGAAACGGCCGTAGGCGTTGAAGGAATCCGCGATCTGGGTCGCCAGTTCGCGGGTCGGCGCCAGCACCAGCGAGCGCGGTCGCCGCGGCTGCGCCCGGTAGTTGCTCGCGGTCAGCAGCTGCAGCATCGGCAGCGCGAACGCCGCGGTCTTGCCGGTGCCGGTCTGGGCGATGCCGAACAGGTCGCGGCCCGACAAGAGGTGCGGGATGGCGCGGGCCTGGATCGGCGTGGGGGTCGTGTAGCTCTTGGCAGCGAGTGCCTTCAGCAGGGGCTCGGTCAGGCCGAGCGAATGGAAGTCGTTGGCAGTGGCGGTCATTGCAATCGGACCCGGCCTCGGCGTCGTGCCGCTCCAGCGGTGGGCGCCGCGAAATCGATCAGGCGGGTCGTCCCCTCGGAGTGCACCGGAGCGCCGTGTTGGTCCTTCGGGACGGTGGCGGGTGCGCGGGGACTTGGAACGGCGAGCAGGATAGCGGCCGGCGCGGCTGGCGGGAACGGCGGCGACCGGAATCCCACGGTGCCGCGTGCTGACCTTGGCAGCGGCCGGGCCGGCCGGACCGGCGGCGGCGGGGCTACCGGCCGTCCTTGCCGAACGCCTCCGGATGCGCACTGCACGCGCGAGCCCGTCGCGCGACTGCAGCAGCTTCTGCCGGATGTCGGGGCTGAGTTCGGCCGTGGCGAGGAAGTCGTCGACGATCGCCAGCGCTTCGGGCGAGCTGTGGCCGTTGATGAAGCCGTCGAGCCACGCCGGCATGAAGAAGATGCGGCGGTTCGCCTTCACCCAGTCGACCTTGTCGAGTGCTGGCCGCAGGAACGGCAGCGTCAGCGCGTGCTGCTGTGGCCAGTGGAACCACGACAGGCTGTCCTGGGTCCATTGTTCGGGCGGCTGCCCGAGGTCGAGGTAGCGCGCGAAGTAGTCCTTCTTCGCCTCGGCCGTCGGCGTCGCCGCGCGCGCGAGGAACACCTCCTTGCCCACGTCCTCGCCCGCGAAGCGCGCGGTCAGCGCCGCGATCGCATCCTCGCCCAGCGCCGCGCGGCCGTTCGCGAGCAGCGCCGCGGCGGCGAGGAAGGCGTCCTGCTTGCCAGGGGCGAGGCCGGCCGGGAGCGGCGCTCGGGCAACGATGGCGCTGCAAAGGCCGAGCACACCGGGATCCGGGGCGTTGCGGGCCAGGAACCGGAACGTCTGCAGCTCGCACCCAGGGTTGGTCGCTCGTGACAGCTGCTGGCGCAGCAGTTCGCTCGCCCGCGTGCGCAGCGGCGCCGCGCGTTCGTCGGCGAGCCAGCGACCGAGCGTCGTGCCGAGAGCGTCGAGCAGCCAGCCGTGCGTGTCGGCGTCGCGTTCGTTGGCGACCGCGCGCAGCAGGAAGTCGGCGAAGCGGGCAGGATCGAGCTCCGTCTCGCGCACCGCTTCGAGCAGCCCGCCGGTCGCCGCGGCGCGCACTTCCGGGTCGCTCTCGTCGAGCGCGTGCGCCAGCAGCCACTCGCGGCTGGTCGCGTCGGGCACGAACTGGCCGTAGGCGACGTCGCGCGGGTTCGCCAGCACGGCCAAGGGTGCCGGCTTGCCGGCGAGTTCCGGCACCGGCACCGACGCCGCGTCGCTGCGCACCCGCAGCGTGCTGCGTGCCCCGTCGGCCGCGATCACCAGCAGTTCGAGGTCGAGCGGCCAGGTGCCGTCGCCGCCGAGCGCCTTCTGCTCGACCGCCGCCGCCTTCACGCGGCCATCGTCGCCGTTCTGCAACACGACCCGCACCTGCGGCATCGACGGCGCCAGCAACCAGCGGTCCGACCAGCGCGTCAGGTCGGCGCGCGACGCGCCCTCCAGCGCGGCGGCGAGGTCGCGCCACTCGGCGTTGCCGAACGCGTGCTGTTCGAGGAAGCGCTTCAGCCCGCTGCGGAACGCGGCGGCGCCGAGCCGTTCGTGCAGCGCGCGCAGTACCGCCGGCGCCTTGTTGTAGACGATCGCGCCGTACGCCGACTTCGCGTCGGCGAGGTTCTGCAGCTCCTGGAACACCGGCGTCGTGCCGGGCGTGCCGTCGACCTCGTAGGCGCGCGGCTTCACCCGCTGCGCGAACCGCAGCCACGGCCGCTGGTCGGGTTCCAGCGCCGCCATCGCCTGGTGGCCGACGAACGTCGCGAAGCCCTCCTTCAGCCACAGGTCGTCGAACCAGCGCATCGTCACCAGGTTGCCGAACCACTGGTGCGCGAGCTCGTGGTAGACGAGCGTGCTGCGGCGCACGCGTTCGGCCGCGGTCGGCGGGTGGTCGAACACCAGCGCCTGCTCGCGGTAGAAGATCGCGCCGGCGTGCTCCATGCCGCCGTACGGGAAGCCCGGCAGCAGCGCGATGTCGAGCTTGGCGAACGGGTACGGCACGTCGAACTCGCGGCTCAGCCAGGCGAGGCCGTCGTGGTGCAGCTTCACCAGCGTGTCGCGGTCGGCGTGTGCGAGTTGCGAAGGCCGCAGCAGGATGCGCATCGGCTGCTCCGACGTGATGCCGGGAGCCGTCGGCTGCGGTACCTCGATCGCGGCGAACGGGCCGCACGCGAACGCGGCGAGGTAGGTCGGCAGCGGCTTCGTCGCCGGGAAGCGCCAGCGCACCGTGCCGTCGGCGCGCGTCTCCGGGGCGAGCGGCGTCGTGTTGCTGATCGCGGTCCAGTCGCGCGGCAGGTCGAGTTCGAAGCGGAACACGGCCCGCAGGTCCGGCTGGTCGAAGCACGGCCACAGCCGGTGCGCGTCGGCCGGCACGACCAGCGTGTACCAGTACTCGCGGTCGTCGGTGGCGTCGCGGTAGACGGTCAGCGGCGTGCCGGTTGCGGCGACGGCGCTGCGGAACGAAGCGGTGACGAGGTTGCGGTCGCGGCCGAGCAGATCCGGCGGGATCAACACGTGGTCGTGCACCGCGCGCAGCGTGGCGGTCTTGCCGTTCACGGCGACGTCGCCGAGTTCGCTGCCGCCGAAGTCGAGTACCAGCGGGCCGGGGTCGCGGTCGGCCGGCAGCCGGAAGCGGATCGCCGCGGTACCGGTGACCTCGTTGGCGCCAGGGACGATCTTGAAGGTCAGGTCGTATTCCACCTCGCGCACCAGCGCCGCGCGTTCGCGGGCGAGTTCGCGGGCGATGCCGGCGGCCGGGTCCTGGGGGAGAGGGGCGAGCATCAGCAGCGCGAATGGGGTCATCGGCGGCGGTCGGCGGAGCGCCGGGGCGTAGCTGTATCGCAGTGGATGGCGTGCGGCGAGGGTAGGTGCCGGGCTACGGCCAGCGCACGCCGAGTTGGCGCGCCAGTTCGCCGAGCAGGGCAGGCACCACGACTGCGGCGCGACCCTGCCGGTAGCGGTCGGTGCCCCCGAGGTTGTCGGGCGCCTCGAGCGCCTGCACCCACGTGACCGCGCCGCGGTTACGGGCCTGCTGCAGCATGCCGGCGGCGGGCCAGACCTTGCCGCTGGTGCCGATCGCGACGAAGTGCGTGCAGGTCGACAGCGCCGCGTCGATCGCGTCGAGATGGAACGGCACTTCGCCGAACCACACGATGTGCGGGCGCAGCCGCGCATGCCCACAGGCGCTGCACGGCAGGAAGCGCGCCGGATCGACGTGCTCGCGATCGATCGCGACCCGCTCGCACTCTTCGCAGCGCAGGGCCGCCAGCTCGCCGTGCATGTGCAGCACCTTGCTGCCGGCGCGGTCGTGCAGGTCGTCGACGTTCTGCGTGACCAGCGTGAAGTCGTGCCCCGCCGCCGTCGCCGCCGCCGCGAACGTGGCCAGCGCGCGATGGGCTGCGTTCGGCTCGACGGTGCGCAGCTGCGCGCGCCGTTCCTGGTAGAAGCGCCACACCAGCGAAGGGTCGCGCGCCCAGCCCTCGGGCGTCGCGACGTCTTCGACGTTGTGCCCTTCCCACAAGCCGCCGGCGTCGCGGAACGTGCGCACGCCGCTGTCGGCGCTGATGCCGGCGCCGGTCAGGACCAGGACGTGGTGGTGGGGCATCGATGGTGTGGAACGCGGCGTCGCCTACTTGCCAGCCGGCGCGAACTCGCCCGCTGGCAGCGGTTCCTCGGCGACGAACTTCGGTGGCACCGGGAGTGGGCCGGATTGCAGCACGAACGCGAGGCCGTCGGCTTCCAACTGCGTGAAGGCCCCCTGGATCACGCCTCGGCCCGGGATCTTGCTGCGGAACATCGGCGCCGACCTGACGAAGCCGTCCCACACGATCGCGCTGTGCTTGCCGATGTACTTCTCGGACCAATCGGCGTAGTCGCCGGCCCGCGCATTGTGGATGGCGTAGTTCACGGCGACATCGCCGCCAGCGCCAGGTCCCGCGCGCACTCGCTTGGGATCGAGGTCCGCGCCGGTGAAGTGGGTCTCCTTCAGGTTGAGCGCGACGAGTTCGACCAGGTACTGCTCGTGGGCGGGCTGCTTCCGGACCGCATCGGGTACGGCGCCACCGTTCCACTGCGTGTCGTCGAAGGCCTGGACCAGCGTCCGCTGCATCGAAGGCCATTCGCTCCAGGAGTTCTCCCAACGGGTCTGGTTCTTCGGGTCCGGCCGGAGCTTGCGCGGATACCACGCGAGGTTGCCGGTCGAAACCGGGCCCGCGTGCGCGTCGTCGTTGAAGCGGGCGATCGAATGCGGGTCCTGCTGCACCAGCTTCCGGTGTTCAGGGTCCGCGAGCCATGCCTGCAGCCGCTCCTTCTCCCGCTGCAGGTCGAAGCGGACCGGGCCGGAGACGAAGTCGGCGTCGGCGACGACGCGCATCTCGAGCTTGCCCCCCGTTTCGATCCGGCTGCGGAGCGCGGCCAATCCAGGAACGAGATCCGGCGGCACGTCGACCGTGAATCCGGTCCCGGTGCTGCGGCGCACCACGACCCGCTCACCGAGCCGCACCGCCACCGTGCGCACGGCGCGATCGAGCGCCTGCTCGAGGTCCAGCTCCGGAGTGTGCTGCAGCGCGCGCTGCATCGCATCCACCGGCAGTTCATAGACGAGCCGACGGCCGTCGCGCGCCGGCGCGGGCTGCGGCTCCTGCCCGGCTCCGGTGGTCGGCAGGTTCAGGACCAGGACCAGGACCAGGAACGGGAGGGCACGTGTCCGGGAGCGCATCCTGACAGACTACCAACGGCCGGTGGTCCCCGATGCACGACGTCCGAGCCGGCCCAATTGCCGGCGCAGCCAGCGAGCCACCGCGCACAGCCGCAGGCGATCGCGCGGGCTGAAGTCGCGCCGATGTTCGTCGGCGGCAAGGCGGCGCAGCGTCTCCCAGCCGGGGTGCAGCAGCGGATCGATGCCGGCCGACAGCCAGTTGTCGTCGTAGTCGTCCGCTTCCGGTTCGTGATCCGTGTCCCGGGTCCGCAGCACTGGGCGCGAGGAACTCATGGGCCACGACGATCGCCGTCACCGTGCAAGAGCGCGTGTAGTGCGGGTGAAGCGAGCGCGAACGGCGACGACGTGGTCCGTCGCCGCCGTTCGCGCAGCACGCGGCAAGCGCGCGCGGTGGTCAGACTCTTTTTCGACAGTTGCTGGTTCGGCGCGGTCGGACGCTCCCAGGTGATTCGCGAACTGTGCGTCGCTGGCGCGTGAAATGTAGTGCCAACGATCGAGATTCTCCCGGTGGCTCGAC
>JBASWX010000576.1:0-3386 GCA_049276695.1 Planctomycetota bacterium | reverse complement strand
GCTGCGCACCGTCGCGGCCGACGTCGTGCCGACGATGCTCGCGGCATGGCTGGTGTTCGCGCTGGCGATGACCGTGCAAGGCGTCGTCACCGGTTTCACGACGGAGCTGTACCTGCGCAGCGCCGTGGTCAGCACGCTGGTCGGCATCGCGTGGAGTTGCTGCGGCGCCGGGCGCTTCCGCTGTGCGGCGATCGGCGCCGGCGCGCACCTGGTCGGGTTCCTCGCGAGCACCACCCTGGATTCGCCGACCGACACCTTCGGCGTGTTCCTGGCGATGCTGCTGGTGCTGCTCGGCTCGGGCGCGGTCGGCCTGTCGCGCGAGAGCACGGCCGGCGACCGGACCTGAGCGGGCGCCGCCTCGCGCTGCGAACGCGGCCTCAGGCCTTGCTGATGAACGTCTCGAGGTCGGTCTTCAGCTCGTCGAGGCCGTAACCGGGCACCGTGATGCAGCGGTAGACGATGCGCTCGAGTTCCTCGGGCGTCTTCGGGTTCAGCACGTGCGGCGGGCTGTAGCTGAAGAAGTAGCTGAGCGACAGCCGGCAGGTCTCGCCGCCGGTCTTGTGGCCGGCGAACTCCCACGGCACCTCGTCGAACGGCAGCGTGCCGGTCAGGATCTCGTAGATCATGATCCCGATCGCCATCACGTCCGCCTTGCTGTCGGTGAGCAGCAGCGGGTTGTAGTGCGGCGTCGTGGTGACGACGTTGCGCTCGATCTGGCGCAGCGCCGGGTCGAGCAGCACGACCTTGCCGCTCGGCTTGACGACGATGTTCTCGGGCTTCAGGTCGCCGTGGTACGGCAGCGCCTGGGTCTTCTGCAACGCGACCAGCGCGCGCACGATCGCCAGGAACCAGTTGAGGTGGATGCCCTCGAGGCTGCGGATCTTCTCGCGCAGCGTCTTGCCGCGCACGTACTCGAGCACCAGCACCGGGTTGCCGTCGACGGTCAGCCGGTCCTGCACGCTGACCAGGTTCTCGTGCTGGCAGGCCGCCAGCAGATCGCCCTCGGCGCGCAGCAGACCGTGCACCTCGGTCTCGTCGAACAGGTCGATGCGCACGCCGGCCGGTTCGAAGAACACTGCCTCGGCAGGCAGTTCGTCGGGGCTGATGCCCTCGGGGGTGCGGCGCGAGGTGACCTCGAGCAACCGTGTCACCTGGCGGCCGCCGCCGGCAGCTGCCCCCACCTTCAGTGCGACCTTGTTCCCCGTCTGTTCGTGTTGCGCCAGGAACACGGAGGCAAAGCCCCCACGCCCCAGGAAACGGGTGATCCGGTAGCCCTGTACGAGTTCCCCGACCGCGAGCTTCATCATCCGCTGTATGTCCCGGTTGCATTGCGAAGGGCTTCGCCCGTCGCGTCGCTGTTTTCGGTATCCCCTTTTCCGGAGTTGAGTTAGGCCGTGCCGTTGGCGTAGGCTGACGGTGCTATCGACGCTTGCTGGCCAGGGAATCCGGAGCCGTCGGCGGCGCTTCCGGCGGGCCTCCAGCCGCATGGCGCGCGGGCCGGCGCAACAGGCCAACCCCTGGCGATGCCGATGCAGTTTGCGCAACATGCCGCGGCACCGGACCAACCGGTACGCTCGGCGGCGCCAGCATTCCTGATGCAGACGAACCCCACCCCGGGCGCCGGCGACGACCCCCGACCCTTCGCCGCCGCGACGGCTGCCACGGCCGACTCCGCAACCAGTTGCCCGGCCCCTCGACCGCTGCCCGCGGCCGCCCCCACGGACTTCCCCACCATGCCCACCCTCGCGAACCCGCCCCACCGTTCCCAATGGACCCTGGCTGCCCTGGGGTTGGTCATCAGCCTCGTTGGGTGCGGAGGTGGCGGCGGTGGCGGTGGTGGTGGTGGCGGCCCGGCCAACGGAACGCCTCCGGTGCTAGTGGGCGCGGCCTTCATCGGCAACGGTGCGACGCCGGCGGCCGGCGACATCCTGGTCCTGACATTTAGTGAAGCTGTCACACTCGTCGCCAACGCGCTACTCGACGACACCGACCTAAGTCTGTCTGACGGCGCGACTCTCGGCGCGGTGACCGCGGTTCCGACCCAAGTGGCGACCAACAGTGCCTCCCTCGTGCTCGGGCCGGGCGTCACATTCGCCCCTGACAGTACCACGATCACGTTCCGCACCGGAACTGGGGGCAATACTGCGGGTGGCGGCACTGATGCAGTGCGCGACACGTCGGGGGTCTTCGGTGCCAGCGACACGCCGGTCGCGATTAGGTCGACCAAGGCGGGGGACACCACTGCGCCGACATTGCAGCGAGTCACGCTCGCAATGGTCGACGACCTGCTCAACGGTCGCGGCCCCGCGGCTGGCTCGCTGCAGGTGCCCTCCAACGGCTTCACTATCGACATCGAACACAGTGACAACGGCGCGATTGCCAACGACAAGGCGTTCGTCAGCGCCAGCGTCGCAGTGAGCACACCGGGCGGCGTCGTGACGATCGGCGGCAACCTGACGCCGTCGCTGACCCTAGTGACCGGCACCGCGGGCGTGACCAGCTTCCGGGTGCCTGGCACGGTCACGTTCCCCGATGGGCCGGTCACGATCACCGCAGTCGTCGTCGACACCTCCGGTCTCGGCTCTGTGCCGAAGACGTTCGCCGGTACGGTGCGCGCATTCAACGCGCAGCGCCAGCCGTTCGAGACCAACGTCAATGCGTCACAGGTCTGGTTCCTCGACTTCTCCCGCGACATCGAGTCGTTCACCGGAACGACCACCGGCGTCACCGTCAACAACGGCGCCAACGGTCGCAGCGACTTCGAGGACATCCTGCGCATCGTCGGTCTCAACGGCACCGACAACGCGGTCAACGCGGCGGTGAACGCGCGCTTCAAGCAGGCGCTGCTGGCGGAACTCGCCGGACTCTACACCGGCGCCAACGTGACCTTCACGCTGACGCAGCCGGCCGGCACCTTCACCAACCCGTTCGTGCCGTACGCCTCGCTCGGCTTCTCGCGCATCAGCATCGCCGGCGCGTCGGACCTGCAGGGCGTGCTCGGCGTCGCGATCTTCGATCCGAACAACGAAGAGCAGAACGACAACACGGTCACCAACTTCGGCGGCAGCACGCGCCTGGGCGTGTTCCTGCACACGATCGTCGACTCGCAGTTCGGCAGCGATCCCACTTCGCTGTTCCACCAGACCTTCGATCAGTTTGTTCCAATCGACTTTCCCGGTCCCCCCGTGGGCGCGGGCATCCCGATCGGCACCGCCGATGCGGCCCGCGTGAACGGCACGCAGACCGACGCGCGCTCGGCCGCCATCGACACCGCGATCGCCGACTTCGCCCGCTTCACCGCGATCGTGACCGGCCACGAATGCGGCCACTCGGTCGGCCTGGTCGTCAACGGCGCGATGCCGCTCGGCCTCTACGGCAACAACCCG
>JBASWX010000575.1:0-4762 GCA_049276695.1 Planctomycetota bacterium | reverse complement strand
GCTCGAGGCGGTGCTGGCGAACTTCGACGCGGGCCGGCCGGCCGGGACCGGGGTCGAGGGGGAAGTCGTACTGGCGCTGCCCGCCGGCAGCGGGCCGCCGCTCGCCGGTGTGCTGCGGCCGCACGCGGGTGGCGAGGCGCCGCTGCTGGTGTTCGTCGCCGGCACGCCGACCTACGACGGCTTGCTGAATCGTCCGGCGGCGCCGGCGACCCGGGATCCCGGCTGGTCAGCGCGCGAGTTCTCGGCGTTCGCCACCGTGCCGCCGATGCACCTGGCGTTCCTCGAGTCGCCTGGCGGCGGCCGCGACTTCGCCGGGGCGCTGCTGGCGGCGCTGCCGTTGCTGGGTGAACTGGTGGCGACCGGCGGCAGGAAGCCGCTGCTGGTCTGTGAACGCGAGGCTGCTGCGGTGGTCGCGCTGCGCATCGCGGCGATCCGGCCGCTGGTGAGTGGGTTGGTGTTCACCGGCGGCGGCGCGATGACGGCGAAGTCGCTGCAGGATCTCGGCGATCTGCCGGTGCGCGTCGCCGCGACCAAGGGGCCGGCCGAGGCCTCGCTGCAGTCGATGTTCACCTGGGTCGCCAACCAGCAGGGCAAGCTGGCGGTCGACCTGCAGTGGCTGAGCGACGCGCGGCCGGCGTGGCAGTTGGGTCTGCCGGCGTTCGGGCGCGAGATCGCCGCGTTCGCCGGCGAACTGTTCCGGCGGTGATCCTGGTCGCTGCGGGCCGGGCGTCAGTGGATCTCGCCGACGCCGCCGTTCGACAGCGTCCATGGCGTGCCGATCTCGAGCACCTGGTTGTGCAACCGGACGCCCGGCAGCGTCAGCGTGGCGGGGATCGGCAGGCTCCAGGTCGCCGACGTGCCGGCGGGCGTCAGCACCTCGAGCACGGTCGGCTCGGCGAGCAGCGTGCAGCCCGCGGCGAACTGCGGCAGCGCGATCGGCACGCTCAGTGCGTTCACGCCGAGGATCATCACCGGCACGCCGCCGCCGAGGTTGTCGGCGCGCAGCGTGAACGTGCCGCCGAGCACCGGCAGGCTGACCAGCGACAGCGCCGGGGTGCCACCGGCACCCGCGCAGCCGGTCCCGTACGCCGACCACGACGCGGTCGTGCAGGCGACGTCGTCGATCCGGAACGCATCGAGCGCCGCCTCACAGACCGAGTTGTTGGGGTTGTCCGACGCGATGAAACGCACCACGAGGTTCGCCGGGCTGGCGAAGTGGTCGCGCACCCGGAACTGGTGTTGCTGCCAGCCGGTGAACGGGGCGAGGTCCTCGACCAGCACCCAGTTGACGCCGCCGTCGTTCGAGGCCTCGACGATCAGCCGGTCGTCGACGACGGTGAGGTCGGCGAACCACAACGCGTAGCGCACCACCGGATCGAAGCTCCCGGCGAGGTTCACGGTCTCGGTGACGAGCCGCGTCGGGCCGCCGTCGACGTCCTCCTGGTTCACGTTGCCGGTGATCCAGCACTGGCCGCTGCCGTCGAAGTCGGCGGCGGGGCCGCGCGTGTCGACCGGCACGCCGCGCACCCAGGCGCCGGTGGTCAGCGCGGTGTTGACGACCGTCCAGCCCGGCGGTGCGGTGTTGAAGTCGTACTGGCGGATCGTGGTGACGCCGTCGGCGGCGACGGTCGTGTACTGCGACGCCGGCGCGTTCGCCGGATCGCTGTAGCTGACCGCGGCGGTGTCCTGGGCGCTGAACCAGAACTGCAGCGTCGCCCCGCACGCCGCCGCCGGTACCGCGGCGTCGAACGTGGTCGGGTTCACGGTCGTCGGGATCAGCGTCTGCACCGGGCCGCCGGCCGACACGTGGAAGCGCACGCTGCCGGCCAGCAGCGCGACCGGCCCGCTGACCTGGACCCGGAGCAGCGAGGTGCCGTTCGGCGCGACCTGGGTGGGCAACCCGTTCGGGTAGGAGAACGACAGTCCCGGGCAGTCGCAGACGCCGAGCGGATTGGCCAGCGCCGCCTGCAGCCCGGCGTGGTTGCTGCCGGTGCCCGAGTTGGCGCCGCCGGTCGCGCTGCAGCCGCCGTGGGTGTGGATGCCGATCGCCTGGTTGCCGCCGTCGAGGAACACCGGCGAGCCCGAGTTGCCGCCGGTGGTGTCGGTCGCGTACTGGATCGTGGTGCCGGTGAACGTCGCGTTGGGTCCGGCGTGCGTCTTCTGCACCAGGTACCACGTCGGCGACACCGGGGCCGTCGTCGAGCCGTAGCCGGTCACCCGGATGCTCTGACCACTCGCCGGCGGCGGCGTGGCCAACAGGTCGAACGCAGCGCCGCCGTAGGCCTGGAACGGCGTCAGGCTGGTGGTCGAGTTCGCGAACACCCCGAAGTAGCACCAGTCGTTGCCGACGCCCTGGCCGCCGTTCGTCTGCTTCGATGCCGGGTCGACCGCGTACTGGTCCTGCGGTCCCGGGTGCTGGATCGCGCCGCCGGTCGTCGACAGCGGCACGTTGAACTGGATCACGTTGACGCCGGCGGCGCAGTGGCCGGCGGTCAGGAAGCAGTGGTTGCAGTCGTTGATCATCCACGACGTGCAGCCGGTCGGCTGGTTGCGCGCCGCGCGGTTGTCGGTGCTGAGCACGCGGTCGTCGGTGTTGCCGCAGATCGTGTCCGGGTGGCCCGGCAGGATCGGGCCGGCGATCACGTCGCCGATCAGCAGCCGGTTCTGGCCGGTGCCGGGGCAGGCGAGGATCTCGACCAGCACGCTGTCGCCGTTGAAGTAGGCCGAGGTGTCCTGCCACTCGCCGACGTGGCGCCGGTGCTGGGTCTGGCGCTTCTGGTCGCGCAGCGACGTCAGCCGCAGGAACGAACCGTCGCCGCCAGGGTCGGCTGCGCCCGCCAGCAGCACGCCGCTGTAGGTGATGCGCAGCCATGCCGCGAACGGCACCGTGACCACGGTCGACCACACGACCTCGGGCACGCCGTGCGCGGCGGCCGCCGGGTTGGTGTTGGCGACGAGGCCGGAGTCGATGCCGACGAAGAACGGCGCGCTGACTTCCGGTTCGACCTGGGCGGGCGCAATCGCGGCGGTGGTGACGAGGACGAACGTTCCGAGCCAGCGAGAGCGAGTGGGCATGGTGGCAGACCGGGTGGGGGCGGCGGGCTGGCAGTCTACCGGTCTGCCGGCGCCACGGGGCGATCGGGGAACGGCGCCGCCGCAGGCTGGAGTCGCATGCGGGCTCCCGGCATCGTCCAGGCATGCGCGTGTTCCGCCTGCTCTGGCTCGTACACCGGTGGCTCGGCGTGTCGGCCGGCTTCGTGTTGCTGCTGTCGGCGTCGACCGGGTTCCTGTTGCTGCTGAAGAAGCAGTACCACTGGCTGCAGCCGGCGGTGGTACGGGGCGCTCCCGGCACTGTCGAACAGCTGCAGCCGCTGGCCGCCGTCTACGGTGCGTTGTTCGCGCTCGGCCTGCCGCAGTTCCGCGGCGAGCACGACATCGCACGCATCGACTTCCGCCCGGCGCAGCGCGTGCACAAGGTCGTCAGCGTGCACGACGATCTGGAGGTCCAGGTCTGTGCGGTCACGCTGGCGACCAGCGGGCCGCACGTGCGCCGCAGCGACCTGCTCGAACGCATGCACGACGGCTCGTTTCTCGGCGACTTCGTGCACGGCCGCGTGATGCCGGCGGTGGCGCTGATCCTGCTGTACCTGGCGAGCAGCGGCTACGTGATGTGGCTGTGGCCGAAGTGGCAGCGGTGGCGCGCGCGGCGTCGGGTGTAGCCGCGCTCGCCGTTGCGCCGTGTCTGGCGCACCCGGCGACCGACGGTGTTCACCGCGTTCGCGGTCCGCTGGTGCCGACGGCGCCGCCGGCGCGTTGCTCGCCGTCGTGCACGAACTCGCGCACGACCGCGACCAGGTCCTTGGGCTTGACCGGCTTGTCCAACCACGCGCCCGGCCACAGTTCGCCGGCGGTCAGGTCGGTCGCCCGCCGGGCGCTGCCGGAGACGATCACGATCGGCAGGTCGTGGTGCCCCTTCGCCCGCAACTCGCGCACGACGTCGACGCCGGACAGCGCCGGCAGGCTGATGTCGAGCACGCACAGGCTCGGCACCTGGTCCAGGAACTTGCGCAGCGCCTGGCGGCCGTCCCGGGCGACGTCGACCACGAAGCCGTCGCGCGCCAGCGCCCGCGCGAACACTTCGGCGGTCAGCGGCTCGTCCTCGACCAGCAGGATGCGCGTGCTGCGCTGTGTCGCGGTCGGCGCCGCCGTGCGCTGCGGTGTCGGCACCGCGACAGCCCGTGGCAGCAGCGTCTGCGTGGTCATGTTCGTCCTCCTCGCCTTGCCGCCGCTATCGGCAGTTGCCGCCCGCGGGATCCAGTCGACCCGGCGTGGCTCAGTCAGGATCGCGCCGGCAGAGCACCAGCGTCTGCTCGGCGACGAAGCGGCGCAGCGGCACGATCGCGAGCGGGCGCAGCCCGGCGGCGCGGCATTCGGCCAGGAACGTCGCCCGCCGGATCGCCGAGCGCCCCGACCGCTGCTTGCCGAAGCAGCGGTGCACCACCCGCCGCCAGTGTTGCAGACTGCACGCGTCGAAGAACGACACCACGATCGGGCCCCGGGCAACGCGCGCCAGTTCGCGCAGCATGGCGATGCGTTCAACAGGTGTCGCGATGTGCTGCAGCAGCCGGTGGCACAGCACGCCGGCGAAGGCGCCGGTGCGGAACGGCAGCGCCAGCACGCTGGCGCAGGCTCGCGGATGGGCGTTGCCGGCGGCGCGCAGCATCGCCGGGTCGCGGTCGACCAGCACGGCCGGGCCGGGCAG
>JBASWX010000574.1:0-2685 GCA_049276695.1 Planctomycetota bacterium | reverse complement strand
AGGCGGCGCTGGCACTGGCGCGGCTCGGCGCGCAGGCCGCCGATCCCGCCGCGACCGCCAAGGCCCTGGTCGAAATGCTCGCGCGCGAGGACGACCACGACGCGGTGCTGCGCCACGCCGCCGCGTTCGCGCTGGCCGAGGTCGCGCCGGCGGAGTTCCTGCACACGCAGCTCACCGACGACCGCACCGCCGTGCGCCTGGGCGCCACGCTGGCGCTGGCGCGGGCCGCCGACCCGGAACTGCTGCGCGTGCTGCGTGACCCCGACGTCGAGGTGCGCAGCGCCGCGATCCGGGCGATCTACGAGACGCCGATCCCGGCGGCGCTGCCGGAACTGGCGAAGCTGAGCTACGACGAAGTCGCCGACACCGAAGCCAACGACTGGCGGGCGATCAACGCCAACCGCATCGTCGGATCGACCGAGAACGGCGAGGCGCTGGTCAACCTGGCGACGCTCGCCAACCACCCGGCCAGCACCCGGCTCGAGGCGTTGGCGGTGCTCGCCGAGTGGCACGAGCCCCATGGCCAGTGCCGCGTCACCGGCAACTGGCGGCCGTGCACCCACCCGAACCCGCAGATCGTCGCCGCCAACTTCCTCGGTTCGCTGCCGGACCTGCTGGCCGATCCGGTCACTGCGGCGGCGGCGTGCAAGACCGCGGCGGGCCTGCGCGTTGTGGACGCCGCGCCGCGGCTGGCCGCTCTGCTGGCCGACGGCAAGGCCGCGACGGATGCACGGCTGGCGGCGCTCGACGCGCTCGCCGACCTGCACGCACCGGACCTCGAACGGTGCCTCGCGACGATCGACGCCAACGCCCCGGCCGCGCTGCGCCAGCGCGCCGTCGCCCTGCTGTCGCGCACGTCGCCCGACCAGGCGGTACCGGTGCTGAGTACGCTGCTCGACAACGGGACCGAAGGCGAACGGCAGGCTGCGTTCGAAGCGCTGGCCGACCTGCAGCACGCGGCGGCAACCGGGCTGCTGCGGACCTGGCTGCAACGACTGGCCCGCGGCGAGGTCGCCTCCGCGCTGCAGCTCGACCTGCTCGAGGCGGCGGGCAAGCACGACGCGCTCCGCGCCGAACTCACCGCGATCGACCGGGCCGCCATCGACAAGGGCGAGCTGGGACCGTTCCTGCCCTGCCGCAACGGCGGCAGCGGCAAGCGCGGCCGCGACGTCTTCCACGACCACGAGGCGACGAAGTGCACGCGCTGCCACTCGCTCGATGGCCAGGGCGGCAACGCCGGCCCACCGCTCGACGGCATCGGCAAGAAGTTGACCCGCGACGAGTTGCTGGCAGCGCTGATCACGCCGAGCGCGCGCATCGCCGAGGGCTTCGGCACCACGACGATCGAGGTCAACGACGGCACCACGGTGGTCGGCGTCGTGACCAAGGACCAGGACGGCGTCGTCACCGTGATGCCGGCCAGCGGCGACGCGGTCACGATCGCGCAGGCCAAGATCCGTTCGCGCACGCCGAACGCGGCGAGCGCGATGCCGGCGATGGGCGGTCCCCTGTCGCGCCGCCAGCTCCGCGACCTGGTCGAGTTCCTGAGCCAGCGGCAGCAGGAACCGCGCTGACCCGACGGTTCAGCGGCCCTTCGCCAGCTTGAACACGAAGCTGCCCTTCTGCCTGGCGATGTCGTGGATCTCCGGCGTCGGGACCGGGCCAACGCGCACGCCGTCGCCGTGGTCCATCTCCTTGGCGATGGCGTTGCGGATGTGCTGGGCCAGCGCGAACGTGGCGCCTTCCCTGGCTGTCTTGTCCAGCTGGGCCAGGAACTGTTCGCAGAACGGGGACAACCGGTTGCCATCTGGCGCCCGTTCGCCGGCCCCCACCGAACAAAGGAACTCGCGGCTGCAGTGCCGCCGGAAGCGCACGCCATCGGCACGCGGTTCGGGATCCTGTCCCGGCGGCGATTCCAGCACGCCACCATCGCGCGTCGGCTCGAGGGCAACCACCGCTCCGGCATGGCAGCAGTCGAGCACGACCAGCACGTGTTTGGCCGGGCAACGTTCGAGGAAGTTCAGCAGCCGCTCGCGCCGCACGTAGTTCTTGCCGCGTTCGATCGGACCATCGACGTCCGCCGCGGCCAGGCCGAAGGAGTGGCCGTCCTGCACTCCATGACCGGCGAACCAGACCAGCACGGCATCCTCCGGTCGCGACGTCTTCTCCAGCCGGTCGAGCTCGTCGAGAATCACCTCGTGGCGTGCTTCGCCATCGCGGAGCGTCTTGATCGCACCTTCCGCCGCCCATTGCGGATCGCTGTTGCGCAGCCACTGCGCCACCGCATCCACCTCACGCACCGGATTGAACAAGCGGCTCATCTTCGTGCCGCGGTAGGCATCGCCAATGCCGATGAACAGGCCGCGCACGCGCTCGTACTCGGCCGAGTAGCTGGCACGGAAGCGTTCGGTCAGTTCGGCCCGTGCGGGGTCGTCACCGCGCGAACCGTTCCCACTCCCGCCATTGGCATCACCGCCGCCGAAACCCAGCCACAGCCCGACTGCCAGAGCACTGCCGCCAGCCAGCGCCGCGAGCATGCCCCGGCCCGAGCCGGCCCCTTGTTTGGCCGGCGCCTGCAGGCTGCGCAGCGCCGCGCCTACTTCGGCCGCCGACGCGTAGCGCGCGGTCTTCGCCGCCTGGGTGCAGCGCCGGATCACCTCGACCAGCCGCTTGTCGACGCCGGGC
>JBASWX010000573.1:0-20555 GCA_049276695.1 Planctomycetota bacterium | reverse complement strand
CGTCGAGCCACCGGGAGAATCTCGATCGTTGGCACTACATTTCACGCGCCAGCGACGCACAGTTCGCGAATCACCTGGGAGCGTCCGACCGCGCCGAACCAGCAACTGTCGAAAAAGAGTCTGAGCGCCGCTGCTGTAGCGGCCGGGCCCGGTCAGGCGGTCACGATGTCATGCGGCCGAGCTCGGGATCCCACACACGCAGGGGCAGGCAGCGCCAGACCTGACGCGGGCTCAACGTGGTGATGCCTGGCTGCTGCAGTTCGGGGATCGCCGCCATTGCCTCCGGCAGCCGGTAGAACGGGATCTTCGAGTTGACGGTAAGCGTCCGACGGGCGCGCCGGGCTGCCTGACGTGAGGATCAGGCGGGCGGCTACGCGAGTGCTGGCGCGGGAGCGACGGCCGGGGCTGCAACGGTCGCGGCCCAGTTGGCCGGCAGCAGCTCGTCGATCCTGCTGGCGGGGTGCGTGGCGACCCTGACGAGCACGTCGGCGAGGTAGCGGACGAAGTCGACGCCGGCCAGGCGGCAGGACTGGATCAGCGTGTAGATGACGGCCGCAGCTCGCCCGCCGCGCATGCTGCCTGCGAACAGCCAGTTCCGCCGGCCGATCGCGATGGGGCGGATCGCCCGTTCGCAGGCGTTGTTGTCGAGCGGCACGAGGCCGTCGCGAAGGAACCGCCGCAGCGCCCTGCCTTGCTTGCGTACGTAGTCCATCGCATTGGCCATGCTGCCCGCGTCGCTGAACTGGCTGCGCAGCCGCCGTATTCGCGAGAAGATCAGCACGAGAATCGGGCGCGACTTCTCTTGTCGCAGCACAACCCGCCCATCGGGATCGAGCTTCTGCTCGTCGGCTTCGCGTTCGACCTCGTAGAGCTTCTGGATGTCCTCGCGGAGGAGCTTGGCGGTTCCAGCCGCCTCCTTCTCGGCGTCGCGAAACTGGGCGTACGTCCAGTAGTAGGACTCCTGCGAGAACATCGGCAGCGACGCACACAGCCAGGCGGACGCGGCGGCGACCAGTAGAAACAACTGGACCCGCGGAGTAGTCATGACGCAGACGGCTGTCGGCCGGGGGGCTACCAAGTGATTCGGCCCGGGCTTGGGAGGCAGGTTCAAGGAGCATTCACTTCGCATGGCGAACGCATTGCAGGATCATCATTCAGTGACTTCGTCTCTGGCAACTCTGGCAACCGACCCCATGAACATGCGGTAGAGGGCCGGTAGTACGACAAGTGTGAGCAGAGTGCTGGAGATGAGGCCGCCGATGACGACGGTCGCCAGAGGCTTCTGCACCTCGGCGCCCGTGCCGGTGGCGAACGCCATCGGCACGAAGCCCAGTGACGCCACCAGCGCCGTCGTCAGGACAGGTCGGAGGCGTGTGACGGATCCGGACAGGATTGCCTCCTCCCCTGCGGTTCCCGACCTCCGCAGTTCGTTGATGTAACTCACCAGGACCAGGCTGTTGAGCACGGCAACTCCGGACAGCGCGATGAAACCCACCCCGGCCGAGATCGAGAACGGCATGCCACGCAACCACAGCGCGATCACGCCACCCGTCAGGCCGAGTGGTACGCCACTGAAGACCAGGAGCGCGTAGCGCGCTGAGCCGAAGGTGCTGAACAGCAGCAGGAAGATGAGGAAGAAACAGATCGGCACGACCACGGTCAGCCGGTCCCGCGCCGCCAGCAGGTTCTCGAACTGCCCGCCCCAGGTCAGCCAACTGCCGGCAGGCAGTGCAATCTGGCGCACCTTTGCCTGCGCCTCCTCGACGAACGAACCGAGATCGCGCCCGCGCACATTGGCTTGCACGACGACCCGCCGCTTGCCGTTCTCGCGACTGATCTGGTTTGGCCCCTCCGCGGAAACGATGCGAGCGATGGAACCCAGTGGCACGAAGCCTGGGCGGGAGCGAGGCCGTTCGCGCCCCTCCAGCGAGTCGCCCCAGACCTGCACGGCACTCGCATCCTCGTCACCCGGCGGTGGGATCGGAATGGGCAACCCTGCCAGCGTCTTCATGCTGCCCCGGAGGTCGTCCGGCAAGCGCACGATGAGGTCGAAGCGGCGGTCCTGCTCGAACACGATGCCCACGTTCTTGCCGCCGATCGCCGCGGCTACGACGTCCTGCACCTCGGCAATGGAGAGTCCATGCCGGCCGATGGCGACGCGGTCGATGTCGACCGTCAACACCGGCAAGCCCTCGGTCTGCTCGACCTTGACGTCGGCGGCGCCGCGAATCTCCTGCAACGCGCGACCGATCGTCTGCGCCGTGACCGTGAGTTGGGCGACGTCGTCGCCGTACACTTTGACGGCAATGTCGCCCCGCACTCCGGCGATGAGCTCGTTGAAGCGCATCTGGATCGGCTGCGTGAACTCGTAGTTGTTGCCCGGCAGCTTCTGCACTGCCTCCTCGATGCGCGCAAGCAGCGATGCCTTCGGTTCCAGGGGATTCGGCCACTCGCTGCGTGCTTTGAAGATGACGAAGGTGTCGGAGGAGGACGGTGGCATCGGGTCGGCCGCCAGCTCGGCGGTACCCGTCTTCGAGAAGATGAAAGCCACCTCCGGGAATGCTTTCACGGTTCGCTCGACTTCGAACTGCATTTCCGTCGACTGCGTCAACGACGTGCTGGGGATGCGGATGGCTTGCAGTGCCAGGTCCTTCTCATCGAGCGTCGGTACGAACTCCTGCCCCAAGCCCTGGAACAACAACAGCGCACCAACGAAAGCTGCGGCAGCCACGGATACCACGAACCATCGGACCTCGAGTGCCCAACGGACGACGGGCGCATAGAGCGACTTCAGCCAACGGATCAAAAAAACATCGCGTTCCTTCAGTCTGCCCCGCATCAACAGCGCGACCATCGCCGGCACGAAGGTCAGCGACAGCACGAATGCACCTGCCAGCGCGAAGATGACCGTCATGGCCATCGGATGGAACATCTTGCCTTCCACTCCGGTGAGGGCCAGGATCGGAAGGTAGACCGTGATGATGATGGCCTGTCCGTACACGGACGGTTGCACCATCTCTTTGGTTGCGATCGTGACTTCGTGGAGTCGCTCCTTCAATGCAAGCGCTCTCCCGAGTTCATGCTGCTTCTCCACCAATCGCCGCAGGCAGTTCTCGACGATGATGACGGCGCCGTCGACGATGAGTCCGAAGTCGATGGCACCGAGGCTCATCAGGTTGCCGCTGATCTTGGACATCACCATGCCCGTTGCCGTGATCAGCATGGACAGCGGGATCGCGAGCGCCGTGATGAGGGCAGCCCGGATGTTGCCGAGCAGGAGCAGCAGCACGACGATGACGAGGATCGCACCCTCGAGCAGGTTCGTCTCGACCGTCTTGATCGTTGCCTCGACGAGCTTCGTGCGATTCAGAACGGTCTTCGCCCGGATGTCGGGGGGCAGGCTGCGGCCGATGTCCTGCATCTTCAGGTCGACCGCGGCGGCGACGGTTCGACTGTTCGCACCGAGCAACATGATGGCGGTGCCGACGACGACCTCCTCGCCGTTCTGGCTGGCGCTGCCGGTCCGCAGCTCCCGCCCCGTGGTGACGCCGCCATCAGCGACCAGGTCGCGGATGTGGATCGGCACGCCGCGCCGCGTGCCGACCACGATCGTGCCGATCTGTTCGAGCGCCTCGATGCGACCTGTGGCCCGGACCACGTAGGTCTCACCCTTGTGCTCGACATAGCCAGCTCCGGTGCTCACGTTGTTCTTCTCGAGCGCGGTGATGACGTCCTCGAACGTGAGTCCATAGCTCACGAGCCGCATCGGATCGGGCTGCACGTGGTACTGCTTCACGTAGCCACCGATGCTGTCCACGCCGGCGACGTCCTTCACGCCCTTGAGTTGGGGACGGATGATCCAATCCTGGACCGTGCGCAAGTAGGCGGTCTGTTCCAGGTCGTTGGCAAGCACCTGGCCATCGGGCGTCCGGTACGAACCATCCTTCTGCCAGCCGGGCTTGCCGTCCTGCGCGACCGCGCCGTCGCCGCGTGGATGCTCGAACTCCACCGTGTACATGTAGATCTCGCCGAGCCCGGTTGCGATCGGCCCCATCCTGGGATCTGCACCCGGGGGCAACCGATCGCGCACCTCCGTCAGCCGTTCACCGACCTGCTGGCGTGCGAAGTAGATGTTGACGCTGTCCTCGAATACGGCAGTGACCTGCGAGAAGCCGTTCCGCGACAACGATCGTGTTGACTGGAGCCCGGGGATGCCGGCGAGGGCCGTCTCGATCGAGAACGTGACTTGCTTCTCCATTTCCACCGGCGACAGCGACGGCAGCACGGTGTTGATCTGCACCTGGTTGTTGGTGATGTCGGGCACCGCGTCGATCGGCAGTTGCCCGATCGAATAGATGCCGAGCGCCGCGAGGACCGCGGTGAAGAAGATGGTCGGCCAACGCCGTTGGACCGAGAGCCGGAGGATCGCTTGCAGCATGACGTTCTCCGATTCCCCTAGTGCTCAGCCGAACCCTTGCCGAGTTCTGCCTTGAGAATGAAGGTCCCGGTCGCAACGTATCGCTCGCCCTGCTTCAGGCCCGAGTACACCGGGACAAGACCCATGACCGGTTCGCCGATGACGACGACCCGCTTGGTGAACGTGTTGTCTTCGCCGGCCACTGGCACGAACACCACAGGTTGCCCCTCGACCCTCTGGATCGCTTCGTCGGGAATCGCCAGAACCGCGCCCCGGTTCGGGGTACCGACCGCCATCTCGATCTCGATGCGCACGAACATCCCCGGCTTCAGCACGCCCTGGGCATTGCGCACTTCGACACGTACCTCGGCAGTCCTGGTGTCAGCGTTCACTGCGGCCGAGACATTGCTCGTCGTGCCATCGATCGTGGCTTCCTGATTGCCGAACTTGATGCGCGCACGCGTCCCCTTGGTGATTTCCACGAGTCTGCCTTCCGGAACGTCGGCCAGCACCCAGAGGGTGCCGAGGTCCGCGATTACGAGCAGTGATTGCCGCTCAGGACTCACGATCTCACCAAACGTGACCGGACGGTCGATCACCTCGCCGCTCATGGGAGCGTGGATGGTGAGCCGGGGCACCGCCTCGCCGCTCTTCGCGAGCGTGGCGACGGCATCCTGCGTCATGCCGAGGAAGTGCAATCGGTTCTCGGCCGCCTGGAAAGCGGACCGCGCATTCTTCTCCGCCGCCTGGGCTTCGCGGTATTCGATCTCCCGCCGCTCGACATCGGAACGGGCGACAAGCTGCGAAGTGTCCAGCAGGTTCTTCGCGCGTTCGTAGACGCTCTTCGCCAGTTCGACCTTCGGGCCATAACTCTCCGCCATGGTCCGCTTCTGCAGATAGTCGCTCTGAGCTTCCCCCAGTTCGGGGCTCTCGACGACGAGCAAGGGCACGCCCTTGTCGACGCGATCACCGACCTTCACGTGGATCTGTACTGCACGTCCACGCAATGGTGTACCGACGTGTGCGACCAACTCCTGGCTGAAGGACACGCGCCCCGGCACCTCGAAGGTCGGCTTGAGTTCGATGAGCTTGGCCTCCTGCAGCGTGATGGACCAACGCTGCAGATTCGCCGCGTCGAGGTGCACTTCCTCGCGATGCGCTTTCTCACCCTGTCCTTCCGCGCGGCCGCGAGCATTGCGTCCTTGCTCAGAGGAAGCCCCTGTCTCGGGCACGGGTTTCTTCCAGTAGACCAGCCCGACAGCGACTCCCACCACGGCGACGAGCACCACACCGGCGACGAGAACGCCGCGTCCCACTCGCTGCGGTGCTCTCGAGGCGATGGACGGCGACACATCGTTGTCCGGCTCTTGCACTTGTTCGCTCATTTCTTTTCCTCCACTCGCTTTGGTCTCCCAACCAATGCTTGCGCAGCACCCGGACCACCGACGGCGCGCTGCAGACGTATCACTGCCACGGCGACCTGACGCTCCAACTCGATCTGCTTCGCCGCCGCCGCGCGCAGATCGTTCTCGGCCAGGAACGTGCTCGTGACGTCATTCTGCCCGAGACGGAATGCTTGCTCAGCAAGAGCCCGGCGTTGGGTCTGCAACGGAATCAGTTCGTTGCGTACCCTGGCGAGCGTTGCTTGGGAGTAGCGACAGGTTGCAACGGCCCGCCGCACCTCCTCCACGACAGTGCGGCCGATGAGCGTCAGCTCGTGGCGCGATTCGAGGACCTCGGCCCGGATGTGGTCACGACGTGCTTGCCCGGAATCCAGGAGCGGAATACCCAGTGCGGCGGCGGGGCCAAGCCGCCAAGCACCATCACGCTCGGCGCTGACACCTGCCGACGCAGTGCCGAGCGCAACCCACTTCACAAGTGAGAAGTCGTCCCCGAGAGCGGCAAGCTCCCACTCGACCACCTGCAGTTCGGGACGATGCTCGAGGGCCGCGAGGATCCAGTCCCGCTCGACCGGCTCTTCCAGGATGGGCGAACTCCATGGATCGAGGGTCCACTGGGCATCACCCTCCGTCTCGCCGACGAGCCTGGCGAGACGAAGTCGCTGCTCGAACCGTTCCTGACGAACACGAGCCATCTCGATCTCGAGTTCGACATGCTGGCCCTCCAAGGTGGTCACATCGGTCCGGATGCCCTCCCCAGCCGCGAGCTTGGTTCGCGCGAATTCCAGGAGCTGGTGCAAGAGTGCATGCCTGGCTTCGAGCAGCGGGACCATCGCGTCCGAAGCTTGCGCCATCGCGTAGCTCTCCTGAACTTCGGCGACGACGTCGATGGCGGCCTGAACCGCCGCCGCGCTGGCCGCGCGAAACCGGTTGTCGGCTGCGCTCGTGCGCCCGGGGATCTGCAAGACGGACAGCAGGTCCGCAGTGAGCCCAGCTTCGACATAGGCCTTGCCCCCCCCCTCGGGAAACCGCACGAGCACGTTCAGGATCGGGTTGGGAAGTAGACGCGCCTGGGAGGCGTCTGCCAGCGCCTGCTGCACGCGCGCGAGGGCCATCTGGAGCCTCGGATCGTTCTTCAGCGTGCGCCGGATGGCATCACCGATGCCAAGCGTCGGCGTGGCAGCGGCCGGCAGGCTTCGCGGCCCCGCCTCGAGCTGGATGCTCACCGCATCCGCGACTCCGGTGGCCTTGGCGATGTCGTCCACGACTACCGAAGGCGACAACGTCGTAGAGCAGCCGCCTGAAAAAAACGCCGCTACGAGCACGGCACATCTTCCCACCCCCCCAGGGCGGAGAACAGAGCAAGTTCGCATGCAGGATCTCCTCGAATGGCAAGAACCGACGGCTGGCGGTCGTCCACGATCTGGTCAATCGAGGACGGAGCGGAAGCCGCTCGCGTGTTCGCGAGCGGACCGCTGCCGACGCTGGCTAGATGAGGAGGACGACGCTTCGCCTGATCCGGTGAAGCGAGTCGATGCGCCAGGGTGGGTCAGCGGACCCCGACCAAGGTTGTGGGCTCTGGTGGTGGCCCCAGGGCAACAGCCGAAGATCTGCCCACAGCCATGCGCAAGGCTGCTTCGCCAGCGCCTTGTTGGCCTCTTTCGGAGTCTGCTGCGGAGATTCGTCCCGCCCCAGCAGCAGCGGCACGTCGGTGCATTGGCGCTCCCGCGCCCACGCCTTCGTCTCGGCAGGATCCCCCTTCGCGTCGAGGGCTTGTTGCTCATCTCGGCCGCCGCAGCAACTGGATCCGTCGCAGGGCAACTCGATGGCCAAGCCCCCGTCGGCCTCGATGCACAGAACCAGGCCAGGAGCCGCGAACACCGCTGCCATGAGGTAGACCGCGAGGCAAAGCCAAGCGACGAACCTCTGGGTGCGGATGCGGCCCATGAACCGGATCCTAGCCGACCTTCGCGAACCTGCAAGCTCGGTGTAGGCAGTCGCAGTCGGTCGGGTCGACGGTCGATTCCTGATCCCGATGCTGCTGTTGGCCCCGTCCGGCTACGGCTGCGGTTGGTGCGCAAGAGCCGCGAGCCGCTGTCGTAGCGGCCTGGCCCGGTCAGGCGGTCACGCTGTCATGCGGCCGAGCTCGGGATCCCACACACGCAGGCGCAGGCAGCGCCAGACCTGGCGCGGGCTCAACGTGGTGATGCCCGGCTGCTGCAGTTCATGGATCGCCGCCATCGCCTCCGGCAGCCGGTAGAACGGGATCTTCGAGTTGACGTGGTGCACGTGGTGGAAGCCGATGTTGCCGGTGAACCATCGCATCACCGGTCCCATGTGCAGATAGCTCGACGACGCCAGGGCGGCCGACAGGTAGGTCCAGTCCTTGCCCTCGAACAACACCACTTCCGGATAGTTGTGCTGGGCGTAGAACAGGTAGGCACCGAGCCCGCACGCGACCGTCATCGGCACGATCACCAGGAGTGGCAACAGCGCCGGCGCCAGCAGCGCGAGCGCGGTGACGATCGCCGCGTGCAGCACCAGCGCGACCGCCGAGTCCCAGTGCTTGCGCGGATCCGAGATCAGCGAGCGGACGCACATCCCGTACAGGAAGATCGTCAGGTAGCCGGCGGCGATCGACAGCGGATGGCGCTGCAGCAGGTAGCGGCGCCGCTCGCCTGGACTGGCGCGGTCGAAGCCTTCGCGCGTCATCACCGGATACGAACCGATGCTGGCGCCGAAGATCTTGCCGACGTTGCGATGGTGGTGTTCGTGCGAACGCGACCAGATGCTCGGCGGGTTGAGCACCAGCAGGCCGTAGCCGTTCAGCAGCAGTTGCGCGAGGCGCGAGTCCTTCAGGATCGTGCCGTGCCGGTAGTCGTGATAGACGATGAACACACGCACCAGCACCAGGCCCATCACGATCGCGAGCGGCAGCTGAAGCCAGGCGCGATCGACCATGCTGATCGTGGTGGCGACGGCCAGCAGCACCAACAGCGTCGACACGAGGTGCCACCAACTGCGCCCGCGCTGTTCGGTGGCGAAGTCCAGGCTGTGACGGATGATGGCTTTGGAGTCGCGCATTGGCTTCGCAATCCGACAGCGGAGGGGTTGCGGGACGTGAGCGAGCCGCATCAACTGCCCGGCATTGGGTCGGGCCTGACTTCCGAGGGACCGGCTTTCGAGTGCGAGCATCGGGCGGGGGATCAGCGGTTCGCTCAACTGCGGTCATCCCGAGCTTCTGCAGTGACTGTGCGCCGTGGAGTGAAGTCAGCCACGGGAAGGCGTGAGAGCAGCGAAGGTCGCAGCAGCCGCAGGCTGTTGGCGACCACGACGAGGCTCGCGCCCATGTCGGCGATCACCGCCGACCACAGGGTCGCGAGCCCGGCGAGCGCGAGACCGAAGAAAGCGCCCTTCGTCACGAGCGCGACCGTGATGTTCTGGCGCAGGACGGCCTTGGTCCTGCGGCTCAGCACGACGAATCGCGCGACGCCGCGCAGGTCGTCCTGCATGAGCGCGACGTCGGCGGTTTCGAGCGCGGTGTCGGTACCCGCGGCACCCATCGCGAAGCCGATATCGGCGGCGGCGAGCGCTGGCCCATCGTTGATGCCGTCGCCGACCATGCCGACGACGCGGTGCGCGGCACGCAGCTCGCCGATCGCACGCAGCTTGTCCTCCGGCAGCATGTCGCCGCGCGCATCCTCGATGCCGACGCGCTTCGCGATCGTCGCGGCCGTGGCGCGGTTGTCGCCGCTGAGCATGATCGTGTGCACGCGGAGCGCCGACAGATCGGCAATCGCTTGCACGCTGCTCGCGCGCGGCTGATCGGCGACCGCCAGGATTGCGTGCGCCCGCTCGCGGGTCATCAAGACCAACGCCGTCTTGCCCTGCTGCTCGAGCTTCGCGAGCGACGCCTCGATCGCGGGCGAACACACACCGGTCTCTTCCGCGAGCCGGTGGTTGCCGAGCAGGTACTGCTGGCCGCCGATTTGCGCGCGGGCGCCGCGCCCGAGGATCGCCGTGAAGTCGTCCACGGCGAGCAATGGCCCCGACCAGCCCGCGGTGATCGCTCTCGCGACCGGGTGCTCGGACGGCGCATCGATGCTCGCCGCGGTTCGCAGCGCTTCGTCGCGGTCCATCGTGCCGAGCGGGTCGACGTCGGTCAGCACCGGCTTGCCCTCGGTGATCGTGCCGGTCTTGTCCATCGCGACGAGCGCGAGCGTGGCGCCGCGTTCGAGGTGCACGCCGCCTTTGACCAGGATGCCAGCGCGCGCTGCAGCGGTGAGGCCGCTGACGATCGCGACCGGAGTGGAGATCACGAGCGCGCAGGGGCACGCGATCACGAGCAGAACGAGGGCCTGGTAGAGCCAAGGTTGGAACGGCGCCCCGAACGCTGCCCACGGCAGGATCGCGACCAGCACGGCGATGACGACGACGATCGGCGTGTAGACGCGCGCGAAGGCGTCGACGAAGCGCTGCGTCGGCGCGCGCTGCGCCTGCGCCTCCTGGATGCCATGCACGATGCGCGCGAGCGTCGTCTCGTCCTTGCCTCCGGTCGTGCGGATCTCGAGCGAGCCGGTGCCGTTCACCGTGCCGGCAAAAACCTTGTCGCCGACTTCCTTGTCGACCGGCCGGCTCTCGCCGGTGATCGGCGCCTGGTCGACCGACGACGCGCCGCGGGTCACCACGCCGTCGAGCGGGATGCGCGCGCCCGGACGCACGAGGATCGCCGCACCACTCATGACTTCCGCGACTGGTCGTTCCTGCCACGATCCGTCGCCGGTTGCGACGATTGCAGTGTCTGGCGTCATCGTCATCAGGCCGCGAACGGCATCGCCGGCGCGGGCCAACGAGCGCGCTTCGATGCGTTCCGCGATCGCGAACAGCACGACGACCACCGCGGCCTCGGGGTACTCACCGATGGCGAACGCGCCGATCACGGCGATCGCCATCAACAGGTCGATGCCCAGGCGCAGCAACAACAGTGACCGCAGGGCGCCGCGCAGCGTCGGCACGCCGGCGACGAGGATCGCGGTGGCGGCGAGACCGAACACGAGCCACGAACGCTCGTCGTCCCGAGCCAGCGCGACGACTTCGGCGGTCAGCGCGATGGCGCCGGCGATCACGAGCATGATTGTCTCGCGCCACGCCGAGCGCGCGCCCGCTTCGGCGTGGGCGCAGGTGTCACCGGGACAGGCTGCGCTTGGAGATTGGCCTGCGGGTGGCACTTTCGCTCACCGGAACGCGATCGAGCCCTTGGTCGTGCCGGCCGTGCCCTCGATCTCGAGCCACAGCTTGCTGCCGGCCGGCAGCGGCTTCGGTACTTCCAGGTGGCCGTGCATGCCGGAATCGCCCTCCTTGCCGAGTTTGCCCTTCATCGAGCCCGCCGCCGACTCGACCCCGACCCACGCGCGCACCGTGCCGGGAACCGGCTTGCCCTTGGCGAAGGACAGCTCGACGCCGACCTCCTTGCCCGCCTCGACCGTGCCCTCCTGCGAAACGTCGACGGCCACGCCGCCGAGCTGGATCGAGCCCAGTTTCACCATCGCCCCGTGGCCGTCGGCGGCGTGATCATCGGTGTGGCCGGCTTCCTTGCCGGGGCCATCGCCGGGCGTGTGGACGTGGGTCTCCTTGCCGCACGCGGCGAAGAGGAATGAGGCAGCGAGAACGGGGAGCAACTTCGCTTTCATGACAACTCCAATGCATCCGACGTTTGGCCCTTCGGACCGACTGGGTGGTTCCTGAACATCAGGTAGAACCCGGCCGGCACGACGAGCAGGTTGAGGAAGGTCGAGGACAAGAGGCCGCCGAGCACGACGACCGACAGCGGCGCCAGGATCTCGCTGCCCGGTTCGCCAGCAGCCATCACGATGGGTATCAGTGCGAGTGCTGCCGTCAACGCGGTCATCAGGATCGGCACGAGGCGCTCCATCGAGCCGCGCAGGATGGCCTCTTCGAGGGGCACGCCCTCGTGCATCAGGTCGAAGTAGTGGCGCACGAGCAGGATGCCGTTGCGCACTGCGATGCCGAACAGCGTGATGAAACCCACCATGCTCGCGATCGAGATCACTGGCGCCACGTAGCGCCCGCCACCGAGGCCGAACAGCGCGAGCGTGTTGCTCCACAGGCCCGGTGACTCGGTGAGGTAGATGGCGGCGATGCCACCGATCAGCGAGAGCGGCAGGTTGACCATCACCAGCACCGCCGCCCGCATCGAACCGAGCGCGGCGTTGATCAGCAGCAACATCACGACGATGACGAACGCGCCCATCACGAGGATCGTCTGGCTCGCTGACTGCTGCGCCTCGAACTGGCCGCCCAGGGTGAGCGTGTACCCCGCCTTGGTGACGATCGGCTCGACCCGCTTCTGCACTTCTTCGACGAGCTGGCCCAGGTTGTAGCCCTCCGCGACGTTGCAGGAGATCACCGCCTTGCGCTGGCCGTGCTCACGGGCGATCAGGTTCGACGTGCGCTCGCGGCCGATGTCGGCGACATCGTGCAAGCGCACCGTGGCGCCGCCGACGCCACGCAGAACCAGGTTGCGGATGTCGTCGACGCGCTCGCGTTCGTCGGGGTGCAGCCGCACCGTGATCGCGTACCGCCGGATGCCTTCGTTGACGTCGGCGACGGTCTCGCCCTGCAGCGCGTCCTGAACCTGTTCCGCCGCGTCGGCTGGGCTCAAGCCCACTGCCGCGAGGTCAGCGGGCCGGTAGCGCACGGGCAGCGACGTGATCATCACTTCGCGGTTCGCAGCGACATCGCGCGTCCCCGGCAGCGACAGCAGTTCACTCTCGATCTGTTTGGCGAGCGTTCGCAGTACGCTCAGGTCGTGACCCTGGACCACGATGGCGATCGCGGCCGGCGTGCCGGAGAGAACGTGCGAGAGCCGGTGCTCGATCGGTTGCCCGATGCTGGGCGTGATCCCGGGCACGCTGGCCAGCACGCCGTCGAGCGAGCGCCGCACTTCATGCTTGCTGAAACCTGGCGCCACCGTCACTTCGATCTCCGAACTGCTGACCGGCTCGGCGTGTACGTCGCGCTCGGCGCGCCCGGTACGGCGCACGACCGAGCGCACGCCCGGCAGCTTCGCCATCTGGGCCTCGACGCCGATGGCGAGCCGGTTGCTCTCCTCGAGCGAGGTGCCTGGCGGCGCCATCAGGAAGACGGTGAAGGTCCCCTCGTTGAACTCGGGCAGGAAGCTGGTGCCGTAGGTCTTGCCGAGGGCCAGGCTCGCCAGCGTGGCGAGGGCGGACACCGCGAGCACGCTGCGGCCACGGCGCATCACCCAGTGCAGCGACGGCTCGTAGCGCCGCTTCAGCCACCGCACGAGGAAGCCGTCGCCGTGCTTCCTCGCGGCGACCTTGGCCAGGACCAGCCGGCAGAGTGCCGGCGTCACGGTCAGTGCGACGACCAGCGACGCGAACGTCGAAACGATGTAGGCGATGCCGAGTGGCCGGAAGAAGCGCCCTTCGATGCCCTGCAAGAACAGCAGCGGGACGAACACCATGCAGATGATGATGGTCGCGAAGACGACCGAGCTGCGGATCTCGTTGCTCGCGTCCCAGATGACCCGGAGGACCGGCCGGCGTTCCTCCGCCACTCGGGCGGCGTTCTCGTGCAGCCGGCGGAACACGTTCTCGACGTCGATGATGGCGTCGTCGACCAGTTCGCCGATCGCGACGGCGAGACCGCCCAGCGTCATCACGTTGATCGATAGCCCGGCTGCCCACAGCACTAGGAAGGCGACCGCCAGGCTCAGCGGCAGCGCCGTCAGCGTGATCAACGTCGTACGGACGTCGAGCAGGAACAGGATCAGGATGATGATGACGAAGATCGCCGCATCCCGCAGCACGACGATCAGGTTGTGCACCGACAAGCTGATGAAGTCCGACTGGCGCATGACATGCCGGTTCAGCACCACACCCGGCGGCATCGCCTTCTCGACCTGGTCCAGCTTCCTGTCGATCGCGTCGGTCAGCTCGAGCGTGTTGGTGCCGGGCGCCTTCTGCACCGACAGCACGACCGCAGCCTTGCCGCCCTCGGTGGCAGTGCCCCGCTTCGGAGTTGCCCCGAGCACGACTTCGGCGACCTGCCCGATCGTGACCGGATGCCCGTCCTTGTAGCGAACGATGGTGCCGGCGATGTCCGCCTCCGACCGCACCCGCCCGGTCTGGCGCACCGGGAGTTCGAGTCCATCGACGTTCGGCAGGTAACCTGCCCCGGCGATGCTGTGCGCGGTCCTGGCCGCGTCGACGACATCCTGCATCGTCAGCTCGTAGAGCAGCAGTCGATCCTGGCGGACGTTGATCTGGTACTCGGGCAGGTCACCGCCGATGGCGACGACCTGGGCTACGCCAGGAACCGAGAGCAGTTTGTTGCGCAGCTCGAACTCGGCAAACGCGCGCACGGCCATCGGCGACTGGCGGCCGTCCGGAGAGGACAGCGACAGCAGCATGATCTCGCCGGTGATCGAAGTGATCGGCGTGATCTGGGCATCGGCGTTCGGCGGCAGGTTGGCCCGCACGGCGTTGAGCTTCTCCGCCACCAGCGTGCGGACGCGGTAGATGTCTTCGCCCCAGTCGAACTCGACCCACACCAACGATAATCCGATGGCGCTGGCGCTGCGCACGCGGCGGATGCCGGGCAGGCCGTTGACCGCGCTCTCGATCGGGAACGTGACGTTCTGCTCGACCTCGTCCGCTGCGAAGCCGGCGGCTTCCGTCAGCACCACGACCGTCGGCGCATTCAGCTCCGGGAACACATCGACCGGCATGCGCGGCACCTGGTAGGCCGCGAACGCCAGCAGGCCCACTGCCATCAGCAGCACGATCCACGGCTGCCGCAACGAGAACGCGATGAGCTTGCGGAACATGCGGCTACTTGTCCTTGCCTTCGTGGAAGGTGCCGTCGGCGTGGAAGTGGCCGCCCTTCGCCGCCGACCCCGAGCTCGCGAGCATCAGCTCGTAGGCGCCGGCGAGCACGACCTCGTCGCCGTCGGCGAGGCCGCTCTTCACTTCGACCCACCGCCCGTCGTCGAGGCCGAGGTCGGCTTCGACGCGGATCACCTTGTCGGGATCGGCCGGGTCGCGCCGGAAGAGCACCCGTTGCAGGCCATCCTGCAACACCGACGACAGCGGGATCGCGAGCTCCGACGACTTGCCGCCGCGCGTCTCCACTTCGAGGAATGCGGCGATACCCGGTCGGGCCCAGGCAGGTGCCGCCTCCGGGTGCAGGAACACGTCGATCGTGCGCTGCGCGGGATCCGCCTCGACGCCGAGGAGCAGGTTGCCGCTCAGGTACTGCTGCGCCTGGGCATTGCCCTGTGGCAGGACCACCCGAGCCGGCAGCTCCGGTTGGAGGCTTGGCAGGTCGCTCTGCATCCCGCGCGCGCGGAACCGGACCTGCGCGAGATCGGTGATCGTCATCACCAGTTCGCCCGATTCCACCCACACGCCGCGCGCGGCCGGCAGTCTGTCGACGATGCCAGCGGCGGCGGCGCGGAGTTCGATCGTGGTGAGCCGTCGCCAGGCCGGCACACCGTCCGTTGCGCGCTCGAGTTCTTCGACCGGCATGCTGACGAGCGTTGCGGCGGCTCCCAGTGCGAGTCGGAAACGATCCTCCCCGGCTGCCACGTTCGCCTGCAGCTCGCCGAGCAGTGCATCGGTCTCGGCGCGCTTCTCGATGGCCTCGGCGTGCTGGGCGCTCACCTCGGCCTGCTGCACCCGCGCTGCCGACAGCTCCGGCGCCTGGCCGCCGACGCTGGCTCGCGTTGCTTCGAGGTTCTCGACCCGCGCGGCCATGACCGCGATCGAGTTCTGCAGGCTCCCTTCGTGGACCAAGTGCGCAGCCACCAGCGGCTGCAGCGCCGCGATGCGGGCGCGCGCGACCTTCACCTGCGTCGCGATCTCGCCGAGTTCCTTCTGCACGGCTCGCCATTCGGGTGAGTCGAGTCGGTACAGCGGATCACCGGCCTTCACCTGTTGCAGTGGCGCCACGAGGGCCTCGACGCGCCCCGCGACCGGCACGCGTTGCTCGTGCCGCGCGGCCGGCAGCAGTTCGAAATGCCCCGGAAGGCGCAGCGTCTGGGCTACGCGGCGGCGTTCTACCTTCACGAACTCGATGCCGAGGTTGCGGCGCACCGCTTCCGGAACGGCGATCCGGTTGGTGGGGGCCTGGGCCTCCTCCGGCGAATGATCCGCCTCCGGCGTCTTCCTGCAGGCGCCAGCGAATGTGAGGCAAGCAACGAGAGCGAGAACGGGACAGCGTGTCGTGACGGAACTCATCGTCCGGCCTCCGGGGCTTCGCCGACCGTGAGGGCCGGCCAGAACAGGGCATTGATTTCGATGGTGGCTTCGGCTTCGGCCAGTGCTGCTTCGATCGCCAGAGCTTTGGCTTCGTAGGACCGTTGCAGTGTGTCCAGAATGAGCAGGGTGTTGAGTTGCCCCAGGTCGGCAAGGCGACGGCCATCGGCGACTTGCTGCTCAGCGAGGGGAACCAGCTGCGTGTCCACCAGACTGCGTTGATCCATCGCGACGGCGCGGCGCACTTCGAAACGAGCCAGCGCCTGGACTGCGCGTTCGAACTGGCCGCGCAACGCTGCCGCGGCCACATCGCGCCCGGCGCGCGTCGCGGCGATCTCCCGGGCATTGGCGTTCCACAGCGGTAGCGGCAGCGAGAAGCCGAGCGCCGGGCGCGGCTGCGCGTCCTCTTCCTGGAATCCGGGAAAGAGAGTCAGCTCCGGCCACTGCTGGCGCACGGCGAGCGCCAGTTGGCGTTCGGCAACTTCGTGATCCCGTTTGGCCACCGCCACGCTCGGGCTGTCGAGGAGTCGCGAGCGGCGCTCCGCGGCATCTGCAACGAGCATTGGTATGGCGATCGTGGGGGACAACGTGAGCGGCCGGTCTGGCGGCAACCCCAGCACCTGCTTGATCTCGATCTCGGCCATGGCGACGGAAGCCTTGGTTCGAACGAGTTGCGCTTGACGCGAGACCCGCTCGAGCGTGAAGGCGCGAGCTTCGACCTGATTCAGGAGCTGGGCCGCGGCGAGCCGTGTCACGATCGCCTCGAGATCCACCAGCCGCTGCACGAGGTCCTCGATGAGTTCCACCGCGAGGAGCGCTGCACTCCATCGCGCCCATGCGCCGTCCAGGTTGTTCAACGCGCGTGCTTCCGCCACCCTCGCTTCCACGAGTGCCCGCGCGTGTTGACTCTCCGCCAGCTCCTTCTCGAGCCCGGGGCGACCGGTGATCGGCAACGTCAGACCGATGGATCCTCCTGCCAACCACGGATGAGTAACGCTCTCCATGATCTTGGCGAAGTTCCCGTTCAGCGTCGGATCAGCCCAGCGACCGGCATTCTCCGCGGCGACTCGGGTCACGCCTGCGCGCAACCGGATGGTGCGCAGTTCGGGGTTGAACAGCAGAGCGACGTAGTGGGCCTCCTGCAGATCCAATCCATCGGCCGGGTCGAGCGGCCGCAACACCGGGTCCTGGCTTCGAAGCCGCTCTACGAACTGTCGTATCGATGGGGCGTCCGGGATCCGCTCGGCGAACTGCCGTGCATGCTCGACGAGGTCTACCGGGGCCGGAGAGTAGGTCTGGCAGCTGGTGGCAACAACGACGGCCAACAGCCCGACAAGGCGCTTTGCGTTCATTACGGAGCCGACGGTCAGTGACGGGTTCGCGGAAACCGGGGCCGCATCACCTGTGTGCGCGGCGCAGCAGGCATCTTGCCTGCTTCCAACGCCAAGCCAAAAGGCCAAGCGTGCGCGACCTCGACTCAGAGCAGAAGGAGCGTGCTGGCGCGAAGTTCAGTTCGGTGGTCGGTCCGCGGCGGTCCGGTGGTTGGTGGTCGCATCACCGCCGTGACTTCGCACGGATCGGGCGCCAAGAAACCTGTCGGACGGAGGACGGACGGGCTGGGCTGGTCGAAGATGACTCGCCTCGGCAGCGGGCCGGTGCCGACCTCGAACGCCACATCGACACAGCCGCCGTGCGGGTTCCCGACTACGACTTCGCCGCCATCCTTCCCCGCGTCGGTGGTGTGAGCGTTGCCACAGCAACCGCCGCTCGGGTGCACGAACTCGATCTGGCTCTCGCAGTGTGGTCCTGTGCACACGACCAGCACGCGCTGGGCGCCGAGGGACAGTACAAGCAGCACTGCCCAGGCCAGGGCCTGCGTCGTAGGAGCTGCCAGCCAGGAACCTCGGGAAGGATGCACGCTGCGTAACGGATCGTCGCGAGACGACCGGGACTTGAGAAGACTCCGTCGCAGCATGAAGCAAGTCAAGCCATGCCTTGCCCTCGATCTGCTCTTTCCCTCGCATCGCGCCCTGGATCGGGCGCCAAGGGGGGAGATCCAGGGCTGCGCGGGAGGGCGTCCGCCGCGAGTCCCCAAGCGCTCGCTCTCCGGTTGATGGCAGCCTGCCACTGTCGTGCGCCCGCCGGATGATCCCGCCGAGGCGACCATGATCCTCGGCCCTTCCCGCGCGTTCCGCAAGCGTGCGCTGCGTCTCTCCCTGCTCGCGGCGCTCGCCGCGGCTTGTGCCACCGTCACCGGCACGGTCACGGGCCCTGTCAGTGGCCCCCTACACGTGTACGAGGCCCGCTGGTGCGCGCCGCCCTGGTTCATGCCGCTCGCATACGTGATCTCGGTTCCACTGGGGGTGGTGATGGGCATGACCACCGGTGTCGCGGCCGATGTCGGTTTCGTGTTGTCGGGCGGCGAGTACGGCGTTTCCGGGTATCCCCGCTTTTCCGACATCTTCCACCCAACCACGGCCGAGTGGGGTCACTATCAGCCTGTCGACGCGCAGGTCGGGCACCGCGAACCCGGCTTCGACGGCTCCCGCTGACGCCGTGGATGCTCAGTCGCGGCGACTCGTGATCGGACGACTCGTGGGGGCTGCTTCAGATCAGACCTCGGTGGCCGACGTTCGCGCCAGGCGCGTCGAAATGCCGACTGAGAGCAAAGCCGGTGCGCCCCTCAACGTGCGGATCTCAGGATTCTCGGGATTCTCCGGTGCTCGCGTCCGCCGGCGGGATCGCGTAGACCATCGGCACGAGGTATCGCCATGCACCGTACCGCCGTCTGGTCCGTCCCCCTCCTGCTCACTGGCCTCTGCGCGCAGGCGCCGGCCGAACCGGCGCGCCCCGATCCGAACGCGGTCGACGAGGCCGCGGTCGCGTTCTTCCTCGAGGAGGGACTGCAGCGTTCGCAGGTGATGGAGCACCTGTCGTGGCTGTGCGACGTCTATGGCCCGCGCGTCACCGGGTCGCCCAACATCCGCAAGGCGCAGGCGTGGGCCGCGAAGACCTTCGCCGGCATGGGCATGAACGCGCGCACCGAGAAGTGGGGGCCGTTCGGGCGCGGCTGGCGTTGCGACCACGTGGTGATGGCGGTGACCGGCGACAACCCGTGGCCGGTGATCGCGTACCCGAAGGTGTGGTCGCCCGGCATCGCACCCGCCGAGGCCGACGTCGTGCACGTCGCCGCGCTCGACAAGCCAGCACTCGAGGCGATGGACCTGAAGGGCAAGATCGTGCTGGTCGACGACGTGCGCACGATCAATGAACCGTTCGACGGCGTGAGCCGCCGCTTCGACGAGAAGGACCTGCTGCGGCTGGCCGACCAGCAGGCGGTCGAGGCGCAGCGGCCGGCCGAACGGGCGGCCGCGGCGCGCGGCGACAACGACTTCCGGATCGGCTTCCAGCGCAGCGAGGAGATGCGCCGCATCGTGCAGCAGAAGCGCCCGCTGGCGATCGTCGACCGCGGCAGCAAGGGCGACTACGGCACCGTGTTCGTGCAGGGCGCCAGTGCGCTGCCGAAGCCCGACGCCGAGCCGGGCACGCGGGCGAGCGCGCGCGCGACCGACGCCGACGTGATCCCGCAGTTCACGATCGCAGTCGAGCACTACAACCGGATGTGCCGGTTGCTCGCGAAGGGCCTGCCGGTGCGCGTGGCGATCGAACTGAAGGTGACCTTCTTCGCCGATGAACTCGACGACCAGAACGTCGTCGCCGACCTCGCCGGCGGCGGTGCCGCGATCGGCGACCAGTTCGCGATGCTCGGTGCGCACCTGGACAGCTGGCAGTCCGGCACCGGCAGCACCGACAACGGTTGCGGCAGTGCGGTGGTGATCGAAGCGAGCCGGCTGATCGCTGCGTACGTGAAGGCGAGCGGCAACAAACCGCGCCGCACCGTGCGCGCCTGCCTGTGGAGCGGCGAGGAACAGGGCCTGATGGGTTCGCGCGCCTACGTCGCCGAGCACCTCGGCACGCACGACCAGCCGAAGCCCGAGCACGGCAAGGTCGCCGGCTACTTCAACCTCGACAACGGCACCGGCCGCATCCGCGGCGTCTACCTGCAGGGCAACGACGCGGTCGCGCCGATCTTCCGGCGCTGGCTGCGGCCGTTCCACGTGCACGGCGCCTCGACGCTGACGCTCGACGACACCGGCGGCACCGACCACCTGGCCTTCCACAGCGCCGGCGTGCCCGGCTTCCAGTTCATCCAGGACCCGGTCAGCTACAGCCCGCGCACGCACCACAGCAACATGGACGTGTGGGATCACGCGATCGCCGACGATCTGAAGCAGGCGTCGGTGATCATGGCGAGCTTCGTGTGGCAGTGCGCCCAGCGCGACGAACCGCTGCCGCGGCACAAGGTGACGCCGCGGGCGAACCGGGGCGAAGGGCGGCGGCGTGCGGAAGGCGCGCCGGGCGGGGGCCGCTGAGTGC
>JBASWX010000572.1:0-2810 GCA_049276695.1 Planctomycetota bacterium | reverse complement strand
CGCCAAGGCTGTTGCGCGACCCCGCGCCGCGTCCGCGCTGAAGCTTGGCCCGGCGGCCGCCTTCGTGACGACGGCCGTGCCGCCGCCAACCGGTCGCGGCCGGCGCTTCGTCGTGCTCGGCACCGAGCGCACGGGCTCGAACCTGCTGGTCGGCATGCTCGGCGCGCGGCCCGGCTTCGCCTGCGCCGGCGAACTGTTCAACGCCGACGCGATCGCGCGCGGCGAGCTGTTCTGGTTGCCCGGCAGCGCGCCCGACGCCGGCGAACTGCTGCGGCTGCGGGCCGCCGATCCGGTGGCACTGCTGGCGCGGCTGTACGCCGCCGGCGACGAACGCGCTGCCGCGTGGACTGGCTGCAAGCTGCTGTACCTGCAGGCCGAACTCGACGACCGCATCGTCGACGCGCTCGCCGGCGACCGGGCACTCGCCGTCGTGCACCTGCTGCGGGGCGACCGCCTCGGCCGCCTGCTGTCGTTCGCGCGCGCCCGCGCCACCGACCAGTGGTTCACCGCGGCCGGCGCCGCGGCACCGGCCGGCGACGACAACCCGCTCGTGCTCGACGCGCGCGCGATCGCGACCGAGTTCACGTCGACCGCGCAGCAGGAGGAACGCTTCCGCGCGGTGTTCCGCCGTCACGCCGTGCTCGAGCTCGACTACGACGACCTCGCGCACCGGCTGCCCGACGCCGGGCGCCGGCTCGGTGCGTTCTTCGGCCGCGACCTCGGCCCGCTGGTGCCGACCTCGCGCAAGACCGGGCCCCGCGACGTGCGCGCGGCGATCGCGAACTACGACGAGTTGAAGTCGGTGTTCGCCGGGACGCCCTTCGCCGACCAGTTCCCCTGATGCGACGTTCGTGCGCGGTCGTTGCCGCGACCTACCTACCGCCAGCGTTCTCGATCGCCGTGCAGAACAGATCCAGGTCGCCAAGGTCGTTCGCTGCGACCTTGTGGATCCGGCGCCAGTCGATCACGCCGTAGCGGTGTGCGATCAGGTTGCGCAGGCCCGACGCCGTCGCCAGCCGGCGCGCGAGGTCCGGTTCGAGCATGCCGAGTTCGCCCATGGCCAGCAGCGAATCGCGGTAGGCCGCAGGGACCTTGCGCCCGCTGTCGGCCAGCCAGTGGTTTGCTACGGACAAGCAGTGTTGGAGCGCGACGAACAGGTTCAGCACCACGATCTCGCGGGCCGAACGGTCGCGCTCGAACGCTTCGACAGTAGGGGGCAGCACTTCGCGGATGCGGGCGATGGCGTCACGGATGTCCGCGATCGCCACCTTGACGACGAACGGGTCAGCCATGGTCCCTCCGCGAGTGCGAAACGAAGAAGTCCTCGACCGGCTTCCAATCGAGATACTCCATCGCGGCACGCGCCCGGCGGCGCACCAGGGCCGGGTGGTCGCGATCGAGCACGACCACGCCGTCGCGGAACACGCGGTAGGCCACGCTGGGTGGAACCTCGTCGAGCACCGTCAGGTCCACCGCCTGTTGCGAAGCCGACTCGAGCAGGCCGATGAGGTCGCCGAGATCGTGTTCAGAGAACGGGGAGGACAGGCCGCCGATCGCGACGTCGAGGTCGCTCTGGGCGTGCGCCTGACCGCGGGCACACGAACCGAAGACCAGCGCGTAGGCAATGCGCGGATCGGCAGCGAGCACCTTGGCGACTTCATCGAACACGTTGGCAGTCTACGCGGCCGCGACGATGGGAGCGAGCAGCGAGGACCGTGGGCCTGACGTCGTCGGCGACAGCATCGCGAGGTCCCGGCGACCAGCCGCGTTGGCGTTGCCCGCCGCGATCGCGATCAGCAGTTCGCTCGCCGGTGCCATGGGCACGAGCAGCGGTTCGGGGGCCAGCACCGAACCACCGGACATCGGGAACAGCTTCCACCAACGCGAACGCCGATGCCGGCGGACGCGCGCATCGCTCTGTAAGTCGAGCCAGTTCGGGTCGGGGCAGTCCACCTCTCGAGCGACGATGCCGTCGCGGCCGTGGTTGTCGACGGCGAGCACTCCGGGTGCGACCGTGCCGGCAGATCGCGAATGCGGTGTCGCACGGCGCACGAGTCCCGTGGCGAGCACCAAGCGCCTAGACCGTTCCAGTTCGCGCAGCCGCTTCGCCAGCATCCCGGCGTTGGCGACGGTTGGTGCGAGCACCACCGGCATCAGGTTGGCGGTCGAGCCGCCGGCGCGCACGGCGGCGATCCAGGCCTTGCGCCGATCGACGTAGGCTGCCAGCGCAGCGCGCGGCGTCCGAAGGTCGTCGATCACCATGAAAGCCGGCGGCAGGTCGCCGGCGATGACCCACAGCCACTCGTCGTCGAAGCCAGCGGGGGGGTGCGACAGTTCGACGAGGAACACGCCGAAGCGCCGCGGTTCACTGGCACCCAGGAAGACGCGGCGCACGCCGCGGCACCACGTCCGTTCCGCAAGCCATGCGCCCGCTTGGACGGCGAGGTCGAAGATGCGTCGCCCCTTCGCCCCGCGGCAGTCGATCCGTTCGATGTCGACGACGCAGCGGAGGGGCACGGCACGGCGCACGGCGGCATCGAAGCCGGTGCGAAGGTGGACGACAACCGGGACGGTGCCATGCTCTACTTCTGGCTCGCTGCCAATGGTCCGCCTTCGCCCGCTCGTGACGCTTGCACTCACCGCGCTCGGCGTCGGCGCACAGCAGCCGGCCAGCGGGCACTGGGCGTTCACCTTGCCGCGGCGCGTCGTGCCGGACGTGCGTGATGCGGACTGGTGCCGCGATGACCTCGACCGCTGCGTGCTTGCCGGGCTGGAGGCCGCGGGAGTGCGACCGTCGCCGCCGGCCGAAC
>JBASWX010000571.1:0-2736 GCA_049276695.1 Planctomycetota bacterium | reverse complement strand
GGCGCCGACGACGAGCGGGTCCGCGGTCTGGCTCGCGGCGACGTGCAGCGGATGGGACGCCAGCAGCGCCGCCGCACCGAGCGCGACCGGCACCGTGGCGAACCGCGCCGCGAGCAGGCCGAGCAGCGGTACCGCCAGCGTGCCGGCGAACGCGAACACCAGCCGCAACCAACCTTCGCCGCTGCCGGGCAACACGTGGTCGAGCAACCACCGCAACGCCAGCGGCACCAGCGGCGCGCTGCTCGCGGCACTGGCGAACCACCCATCGGGCCCGTCCAGCGGCATGGTGATCGCACGCCAGGTCCCGACCTCGCTGGCATCCAACGACCACAGTTCGAGCCGGAACAGGCGCACGGCCGCAGCCAGCGCGGTGATCGCGCACAGCACGACCTGAGCCCGCGCCGTCCACGCCACCGGCGGGGCGGCTGCCATCGTCGCGCCGGCTGCGTTGCGGTCCGTTGCTGTCATCGTCGGTCCGCACCATACGCGCCCGCCACCGCTCCCCGGCACGGCTTCCCGCTGGCGCCGCGCCCCGGGGACCGGCGGACCTCCGGATCTGCAGGACCTGCAGTGCCCCCCTTGTCGCCGGCGCCGGAGCATGGTGCAGTGTCGCCCTCGACCGCGGCCACCACCCGGCGCTCGAACGTGCCCTCGTCGTCATGCCGTCGCCGTCGAACCTCTCCGGGCGGAAGCGTGTCCTGATCGTCAACGCGTTCCTGGACGACGCGCGGACGCCCACCCGCCGGCCGACCACGGTGCTGAAGGCGATGGGGCCGCCGTTCCTCGCCGGCGCGTTCGACCGCGAGCGCAACGACGTGCGGCTGTGGGACGAGCAGTCGAGCGGCCCGCTCGAGGATCCGGCACTGCTCGGCTGGCCCGACCTGCTGGTGCTGACCGGCATGACCGCGGCCTTCGACCGCATGCTGCACCTCACCGCCTACGCGCGCACGCAGAACCCGAAGGTGCGCGTCGTCGCCGGTGGCCCCGCGATCCGCACGCTGCCGCGGTACTCGGCACAGTTCTTCGACCACTGCTGCCAGGGCGACGTCGAGCAGATGGCGGAGATCGCCGCCGCCGAGTTCGGCGAGGACCACGTCGATCGCCAGCTGACGCCGCGCTTCGACCTCGCCTATTGGCTGCGTTCGTTCGGCCACGTCGAGTCGACGCGCTACTGCAATTTCCGGTGCGCCTTCTGTTCGATGACCGCCGAGGACCGCCCCTACCAGCGCTACGAGCTCGAGGTGCTGCGCCGGCAGATCGAGGCGTGCGGCCGGCGGCCGTACCTGCTGTTCATCGACAACAACTTCTACGGCAACAACCGCCAGCACTTCCTGGCGCGGCTCGAACTGATCGGCGAGATGCGCAGGAAGGGTTGGTTCCGCGCGTTCGGGGCGCTGGTCACCAGCGACTTCTTCCTGCGGCCCGACAACATCGCGGCGGCGAAGGCCGCCGGCTGCGAGGTGCTGTTCTGCGGGCTCGAGTCGTTCGACAGCGGCCAGCTCGACCGCTTCCACAAGGCGCAGAACAAGGTGCTGCCGCAGGTCGAGCTGGTGCGCTCGTGCCTCGACCAGGGCGTGCTGCTGGTCTACGGGCTGATCGCCGACGTCAGCTCGCGCACCGTCGCCGAGTTGCGCCAGGAGCTCGACTTCGTGACCCGCTGCCCCGACATCACGCTGCCGACGTTCGTGGTGCTGCCGGTGCCGTTCCCCGGCACGCCGTTCTTCGCCGACCTCGCACGGGCGGGGCGGCTGCTGCCGCGCACCCGGCTGCGCGATCTCGACGGCACGACGCTGTGCATCCAGCCGCGCGATCCGATCGACGAGGTCGCGCGCTTCGTGCGCGACCTGCAGACGCTGCGCGGCCACCGCTGGAACGTGGTGCGGCATGCCTTCGGCTTCCTGCGCCGCTACGGCCGCAAGCTGTCGGTGCGCCAGCTCGCAGTCGCGTTGGCCCGCGACTTCGCGCTGCTCGGGCTGCCGTCGCTGGTCCGCGGCGGCCTGAGCCCGCTGTCGGCGCTGCTCGGCCGCCGCCAGCTGGCGCGCACGCACGTGAGCACGACGGAACGGCTCGATCGCCTGTACACGCCGGCGTTCCCGGTGGCGCCCGAGTACCGCTCGTGGTTCGAGCCGACGACGATCGTCGGCGACGACGGCCAGCTGGTGCAGCACCTCGCCACCGAACTGCTCGGCCGGTTCGGCGAAGTGCCGGCGGCGGAGCCATCGCGATGAGCGGCGGCACCGCGGCCGGCAGGCGTCTGGCGGCGGCCGTTGCCGTGCCGGTGCTGTTCGCGCTGTGGCTCACCTGGCCCCTGCACGATGGCGGCCTGTTGTCCGACGACCTGGCCTTGCTGACCTGGCTCGTGCACCCGGGCGGCGGCGCGGATGCCGTGAACTGGTCGCGCGTCGCCGCCGACTTCACCGGGCCGTGGGCATTCGGCAATCTCAGCTACTACCGCCCGCTCGTGTCGCTGACGCTCGCGGTCGAACTCTGGCTCGGCGGCGGCGCCGAGTGGGTCTTCCACGTCTCGTGCATCGCGATGTTCGCGTTCGCCGTCGGCGCCTGCAGCGTGCTGTTCGCGCAGCTCGCCGGGCCGCTCGCCGGCGCCTGCGGTGGGCTGCTGCTGGCCGCACATCCTGCCGGCCACGAGCCGCTGTGCTGGATCTGCACGCGAGCGGACCTGATGGTCGTCGGCGCCGGCACGCTCGCCTGCATCCTGTTCGTCGCCCACCTGCGCAG
>JBASWX010000570.1:0-28887 GCA_049276695.1 Planctomycetota bacterium | reverse complement strand
CGCTCACGGCAGCTCCGCGGCCAGCGCCAGGCGCCGCGCCCGCCGCAGGAACGCGTCGACACGTTCGTAGTCGGGCCGCTCGGGCAGCGCCGTCGCCTGCGCCGCGGCGGTGAACTGCTGGTGCAGGTCCAACCGCCAGGCCTCGACCTCGGGCCATGGCAGCTCGCCGCGCCGCACCGCCAGCAGCCGTTCCCGCTGGTCGCCGACGTCCACCGCCACTTCGCCCGTGCGCAGCACCCCGACACCGGCGCCGAGCAGCCGCAACAGGTGCATCACGTGCTTCCACTTCGGCGCACCGTGCTGCCGCCAGTCGGCTTCGATCTTGCGGAACTGCGAAGCGACGTAGCCCGAGTAGGTCTGGAACACCAGCCGCGACAGGAACGCGGAGCGCAGCGCCAGCAGCTCGCGGCCGAGCGCGGTGCAGGACCCGACCAGCGGCGACCACAGGCACTCGAGCACGTTCGGGTTCGCCTTCAGGCCCATCACCACGAACTTCTGCAGCTCCCAGAAGGTCGCCTGCGCCGGCTCGTCGTCGATCTGCTCGGGCACGCCGTACAGCGACCAGTGCAGTTCGGCTGGCGGCAGGTACACGCCGCGCCGGTCGGTGTCGCTGTCCGCGCCGTGCAGCCCGTAGGCGCGGGAACCGACGATGACCTGCAGGATCACCCGCGCGAACAGTTCGCGACCACCGGCCGGCGCCAGTTCGTGGTCCTGGAAGCGCGCCAACGTCGCGATCTGCGCCCGGGTGAACGCGTGCTCGGCGCCATCGACGAGGCGCACCCAGTACGAGTGCGTGCCGTCCGCCGGCGACTTCAGGATCGTACCCATGGCCCCGCGCGGTACCCGGACGCCACCCGCGTCGCCACGCAGATCGACCGTGGTCACGACCTGCGTGCCGGCGGGCAGGATCGGCAGTTCACCGCGGGGACCGGTCATCGGCGGCGATCGTGGAGGCCGGGCGCCGCCCTTTCCAGCGTCGCGCAGCCGCCCGCGGGTTGCAGCGGCACGGCGCGGATTGCCGATGACAAGGTCATGGATCCCGTGAAGTCGGCGGCCGATCGGCCGGGCAACGTGCATTGGTTCGTGACCCTGGTGCTGGCACTCACTGCCTGCGGCGGTGGCGGCGGCGGTGATGCCACCGGCGCACCGCCCGCCGGGCTGCAGTTCGCCACCAACCCGATGATCTGCGTGCTCGGCGAGAGTGCGGCCGCGAACACCCCCACCAGCACCGGCGGCACCATCACCGCGTACGAAGTGGCACCCGCATTGCCCGGCGGGCTGGCGCTCGATCGCGACACCGGGGTGATCACCGGCACGCCAACCGCACTGACGGGTCAGGCCACCTGGACGGTCACTGGCCGCAATGCCGCCGGTTCCACCACCGGCGACCTGGTGATCCAGGTCGTCGACGTGCCGCCGGCGATCAGCTACGCGACCGCCGCGTACTCGGTGGTCGGAGGTGCGGCGCTGACGACGGTGATGCCGTCGAACACCGGCGGCGGCGTGACCGCGTTCACCGTGGCACCGGCACTGCCCGCCGGGCTCACGATCGACGCGACCACGGGGGTGATCTCCGGTACGCCGACCGCACTGGGCGCGCTCGCCACCTACACGGTGACGGCGACCAACAGCGGCGGCAGCGACGCCGCGGACCTGACGATCGAAGTGACCGCGCCGGCGTTGACGCTGACCAGCCAACCGGCGTCGACCGTCGTGGCGGCGGGCGCCACGGCGTCGTTCAGCGCGACCGCGAGCGGCACCGGCACGCTGAGCTGGCAGTGGCGGCGCGACGGCACCAACGTCGGCGGTGCGACCAGCTCGGGCTACACGACCGGCGGCACGATCGCCACCGACGACGACGCGCTCTACACCGTCGTGGTCAGCGACACCTTCGGCTCGCAACTGACCAGCAACCCAGCCCGGCTCGGCGTCGTCAGCGGCCAGTGGGCCGCAGCGACCAGCCTGCCGGGGTCGACGCGCAACGCCGCGGTGGTGACGCTGAACGACGGCCGCGTGCTGGTCGCCGGCGGCCAGGTCGGCGGCGGCGCCTACACCGTGCTGGCGCAGACCTACGATGCCGGCACCAACAGCTGGACCGGCGTCGGCAACTGCACGCTCGCCCGCAGCCAGCATCGCGCGGTGCTGCTCGCCGATGGCCGCGTGCTGATGAGCGGCGGCCAGTCCGCCATCGTGCAGACCGAGGTGTTCGATCCGGTGGCCAACACCTTCGCCGGCACCAGCAGCCTCGGCACGGCGCGCTCCTACCACACGGCGACGCTGCTGAGCAACGGCAAGGTGCTCGCCGCCGGCGGCTTCAACGGCGCCACGCTTGCGAGCGCCGAACTGTACGACCCCGTCGCCGGGACCTGGACGGCGACCGGCAGCATGGGTCAGGCTCGTTACTCGCAGACCGCGGTGTCGCTGGCCAACGGCAAGATCCTGATCGCCGGCGGCTTCAACGGTGCCCCGATGGCGGCGGCGGAACTGTACGACCCGGCCACCGGCACCTTCACCGCAACGGCAGCCCTGGCCACGGCCCGCTACGAGCACATCAGCTGGCTGCTCGGCGATGGCCGGGTGCTGGTCGCCGGCGGCCTCGGCACGGGTGGCGCAACGGCGTCGTGCGAGATCTACGACCCCACCACCGGCCAGTGGACGGCAACCGGAGCGTTGAGCCAGGCGCGGTCGCGACCGTCGTCCCACCTGCTCGCCAACGGCCGGGTGCTGCTCGCCGGCGGCATCAACACCCTCTCCCAGCCAGTGAGCAGCGCCGAGCAGTTCGACCCCGCGGCCGGTTCCTGGGTGGCCGTGGCGTCGATGACGACGGACCGCAGTTCGACGCAACTCGCTGCGCTGCCGGACGGCCGGGTGCTGATCCCGGGCGGCAGTGGCGCGCTCAGCCCGACCGCGCTGTGCGAAGTGTTCTCGCCGCAGTACCCGTCGTCCGGCACGTTCGCGACGACCGGGGCGTCCGCGGGTGCGCACAGCCATGCCGCCTCGGCGCTGCTCGGCGACGGCAGGGTCGTGGTGGCGTCGGGGTTGCTCTCGACCACCACCGAACTGTACGCACCGGCGACGCGAACCTGGTCGACCGCCGGCAGCACGTCGACGACCCGCATCCAGGGCGCAGCAGTGCGGCTCGGCAACGGCAAGGTGCTGCTGACGACTGGCCTCGGCTCGGTGTCGCTGACCACGACGGAACGGTTCGATCCGGCCGCCGGCACCTGGAGCGCGGCCGGTTCGTTGGCGACCGGCCGTTACGACGCGGCGGTCGCGGTGCTCGGCGACGGCACGGTACTGGTCGCCGGCGGCGCCGCCGCCGGTACGCCGTTGGCGAGCGCCGAACGCTATTCGCCGTCCGGGGACTCGTTCGCGGCGACCGGTGCGATGGCCGCGGCGCGCCACTCGGCAACGGGCACCGTGCTCGGCACCGGCAAGGTGCTGGTGGCCGGCGGCCTCGGCAGCATGGCCGCGACGCTATCGTCCGCGGAACTCTACGACCCGGCCGGCGGCACCTTCGCGGCGACCGGCGCGCTGGGCACCGCGCGCCGCCAGCATGCCGCGATCCGGTTGCGCAACGGCAAGGTGCTGGTGGTCGGCGGCATCAACGGTTCTTCGTACCTGGCGAGCGCCGAGCTGTACGACCCGGTCGCCGCGACCTTCGGCGCGACCGGCGCGATGGCGGTCGCGCGCGCCAGGCCGGCAATGGTCGTGCTGCCCGACGGCCGCGTGCTGGTCGCCGGCGGCCAGCCGGACGGCGCCACCACGCTCGCCACCGCCGAGATCTACGATCCGGCCACCGGCACGTTCAGCAACACCGGCAGCATGGCGGTCGCGCGCACTTCGTTCCAGGCGACGCTGCTGCCGACCAACGGCAAGGTGCTGGTGACCGGCGGCTCGACCACCGCCGCGGAACTGTTCCGCTGACCGAGGACAGTCTGCGGCAGCGCCCGCGGCGCGATCACTTGCCGGTCTGCAGGATCTTCTGCACGACGTTCGTCGTCGAGCGCCCCTCGACCAGCGGTACCAGCACGACCTGGCCGCCGTGCTGCTCGACCCACTCGCGCCCGACCACGCCCTTGTCGCGCCAGTCCTCGCCCTTCGCCAGTACCTGCGGCGTCACCGCCTCGACCAGGGCCTTGGGCGTGTCGTCGTCGAACGGCACCACGTAGTCGACGGCGGCCAGCGCCGCCAGCACGCTCAAGCGGTCGGCGAGTTCGTTGAACGGGCGCCCTGGCCCCTTCTGCTGCCGGCGGACCGACGCGTCGGTGTTGACCCCCACCATCAGCGCGTCGCCATACGACCGCGCGCGCTGCAGGTAGTCGCAGTGGCCCGCGTGCAGGATGTCGAAGCAGCCGTTGGTGAACACCAGCCGCCGGCCCTCGGCGCGCAGCCGCGCGCCGACATCGGCCGCCTGCTCCCTGGTCAGCACCTTGCCCTCGCCGCCAGGGGCGGCATCGCCGAGCCGCGCCAGGATCTCGCGCCGGCTCGGCGCCCAGGTGCCGAACTTGCCGACCGTGATGCCAGCCGCGTGGTTGGCCAGCCGCAGGCTCTCTTCGAGCGGCACCCCGCAGGCGCGGCAGAACGTCAGCACCGCGACCACGGTGTCGCCGGCACCGGTGACGTCGAACACCGAACGTGCCTCGGTCGGCAGGATGCGGTGCGAGCCGTCCTCGGTCTCGAAGAAGATGCCGTCCTTGCCGAGCGTGATGACCGCGGTCTTGATCGCGGTGATCTCGCGCAGGCGCTGGGCCGTGCGGTGCAGGTCCTCGGTCGTGCGGATCGACACGCCGGTCGCGGCTTCGGCTTCTTCACGGTTGGGCGTCAGCAGGTCGACGCCGCGGTAGATCGAGTAGTCCTTGCCCTTCGGGTCGACGACGGTGACGCCACCTTGCGAACGCGCCGCCGCGATCGCCGCCGCGACCACGCGCGGCGTCAGCACGCCCTTGCCGTAGTCGCTGAGCAGCACGCTCTGCCACGGAAACGGCCGCTGCTCGAGAATCGCCAGCATCGCGCGCTCGGCGTCGCCGGCGACCGGCGCGCGGCTCTCTTCGTCGACGCGCAGCACCTGCAGGGTCTTGGCGACGTAGCGCGTCTTGCGCGTCGTCGGCCGCGTTGTGTCCACCACCAGCGCCCCGGTGTCGATGCCGGCGTCGTGCAGCAGCGCCCGCAGCTTGTTGCCGCCGTAGTCGTCGCCGACGACGCCGAGCACCGCGGTCGCAGCGCCGAGCTCGCGCAGGTTGGCGGCAACGTTGCCGGCCCCGCCGAGCAGGTAGCGTTCGCCGGACGCCTCGAACACCAGCACCGGCGCCTCCGGTGACACGCGGTTGGCGCGGCCATCGGCGTAGCGATCGAGGATCAGGTCGCCGACGACGAGCACCCGTGCGGCGGGCAGCGCAGCGAGGATCTCGCCGAGACGGCGGTTGGTCGCGGCCGTGCCCATCAGCGCGGCTCCTGCAGGCAGCCGCGGGCTTCGGCCGTGCACAGGATCGCCTGGTGCAGCAGCGGCAGCACGATCTCGTGCATCGCCAGGATCGACTTGCCGTCCTTCGGCGGTCGCTGCACGACGTTGGTCTGCGCCCGGTACTGCTGCAGCATGTCGAAGTTGGCGGTCAGGAAGTCGTCGGTCAGCTGGCCGCGGTTGCGCGCGATCGACACCGCTTTCAGGAACACCTCCGGCATGATCACCGCCGAGCCGACGTTCAGCCACACGCCGCGCTCGAGCCGGCCGACGGTGTCGGCGAGCAGCCAGAAGTCGGTCATCGTCGCGGTGCCGAGGGCCGCGCCGTCGAGATCCGGGTCCATGTGCGTGATGTCGCAGCCGAACGCGACGTGCACGGACGCGGGGATCGACAACCGCGCCGCCTCCGCGAACACCGACAGGTGGCGGTACGGCAGGTCTCCTTCCAGGATCTGGCGGCCGATCGCGAGGCCGAGCCCTTCCTTGCGCGCGGCGGCGCGTTTGCTCGCCCCGTTCAACCCGTCCATCGTCTCGCGCCAGAAGCCGAACGAGCCGTCCGGCAGGTTGGCGGCGACGTCCTCGCTGGTCGCACCCTGGTACGCGGTCTCCCAGTCGTGGATCGCCGACGCACCGTTGGTCGCGACGTGGGTGAGGAAGCCGCGCCGCATCAGGTCGATCAGCAGCGGCGACAGCCCGACCTTCAGCACGTGCGCGCCGAGCGACACGCCGACCTCGCGGCCCTGCTGGCGCGCGCTGACGACGCGATCGACGACGGTCTTCAGCGCCTTGCTGCCGTAGATGTCGGGCAGCGCCTCGAACCACTGCAGGAACCCGGCCACCGGGGGCAGCACCTTGGCGAAGTCGGCCTTGTCGACGAGGTTCTTGCGTTCGGCGAGCGGGCGGAAGCGCAGCGCGCGGGGCGGCCGGGCTGGGTTCGGATCGGGCATCGGCTGCGGGGCATCGTGCAGTTCGGGTGGTCCGCGGTCCAGCACGCCGTGCCACCGGCCGGCGCCGCCGCACGATCGGCGGTTTTCTCCGCGCCGCCTGTAACCAAACCGGTCGTCCGGGGCACTGAGCACCTGAGGGCGCACTTCGCCCCGGAGGAAGCCTTGCTACCATGCCCGACATGCTCGACGCGCCGGTCACCACCGCCGAACAACTGCTCGCACTCGACGAGCCGGGCTACAGCCACGAGCTCGTGCGCGGGGAGCTGCGCCGCATGAGCCACGCCGGCTGTTTGCACGGTGCAGTCGCCATGCGCATCGGCGGGAGGCTGATGGTGTACGCGGAGCGGCACGGACTCGGCGAAGTGTTCGCAGCCGAGACGGGGTTCCTGCTCGATCGCTGCCCCGATACGGTCCGCTGCCCGGATGTCGCGTTCGTACGCAGCGACCGCGCCACGACCCTGCCGGCGCGCGGCTACCTCGAAGGTGCTCCCGAGCTCGTCGTCGAGGTCGTGTCGCCAAACGACCGCCTCAAGGAGGTGCAGGAGAAGGTGCTCGACTGGCTAGCGCACGGTACACGGTTGTGCTGGCTCATCGAACCAGCACCGCGGCGCATCACCGTCTACCGTCCCGGCCACGAATCACGCGTGCTGACCGTCGCCGACACGCTGCTGGGTGAGGACGTGCTGCCCGGCTTCACGGTACCGATCGTCGAACTGTTCCCGACGACTCGCTGAGATGTCGGCCAGGGCCCTGCTCCAGCATCCCGGGCCACCTGCAAGCGATGGGATCGATCAGGGCACCGAGCACCCGGCGACGCACTTTCCAGTAGTACGCCTCTTGCTACCATGCCCGACGTGCTCACTTCGCCGGTCACGACCGCTGAACAACTGCTCGCATTCGACGAACCGGGCTACCGTCACGAACTCGTGCGTGGAGAGCTGCGACGCAGCCCCTACGCCGACTGGTGGCATGGTGTGGTGGCGGCGCAGATTGGTGGCAGGCTGTTTGCGCACGCGGAACGGCACGACCTCGGCGTCGTGTTCGCCGCCGGAACGGGGTTCCTGCTCGAACGCTCGCCGGACACGGTGCGCGCGGCCGACGCCGCATTCGTGCGCGCCGACCGCTGCAACCCGCTGCCGGCACGCGGCTACCTCGAAGGCGCCCCCGACCTCGCCGTCGAGGTCACCTCACCGGACGATCGCTTCGCCGACGTGCAGGACAAGGTGCTCGATTGGTTGCGGAGCGGCTGCCGGCTGTGCTGGGTGATCGAATCGCAAGCCCGGCGCGTCACCGTCTGGCGGCCAGGCGGCGAGGGGCGCCGGCTGACCGTCGCCGACACGCTGCTGGGCGAGGACGTGCTGCCGGGCTTCACCGTGCCGGTCGCCGAACTGTTCCCGGTGAGGCCTGAAGGTCACCGCCAGTAGAGGCGCAGCTCACGCACCCGGACGCCGGGGAACGTGCCGCGGTTCATCACCAGGTCGAAGCGCACGACGGTCGCGCGGTCGCGGTTCAGCGAGTCGAGCGCCGGCACCACCTGCGGTCGCCACGGCCCGATCGTCGCGGGATCGACGGCGCCGCTCACGCCGAGCCGCGCGCCCTGGTAGCGCACGAGCACGGGGCCGGCCGGATCGTTCGCGGCGTTCGGCGAGATCGCCGGGTCATCGCTGAACAGCACGACGTTGCCGCCGCCGACGTCGGCCACCAGTTCGTAGCGCAGCCACACCGGCAGCGCGGTCGCCGGCGCCAAGAGCCACACCGAGCGGGAGCCGGTGCGGTCGTCGCGGTCGTTCAGCGGCCCGGCGTTGTTGGCGGCGACATACGCCGGCACGGTCGCCGGGGTGCCGGCGAAGGCCAGCGTCCCGCTCGCCTCGAGCCGGTAGAAGCCGCTCGATCCGGCACCCGCCTGGGCCTGCACGTTCAGGATGGGCGGATTGATGAGGCCATTGCGGCTGCCCAGGCCACCGCTGGTGTCGATCGTGCCGAGCACCGACAGCGAAGCCCCGGACTGCAGCAGCACCGAGCCACCGGAACCGCCGCCGCCCGGCGAGGAGATGCCATACGTCGTCTCTTGCACGAACGGTGTGGTCGGATCGTCGCCGGTGATCAGCACGCCCTGGCCGCCCTTCGCGGCGAGCAACGCTGCGGCCCCGATCGTCAGGTCGCCGCCGCCGCGCAGCGCGAACGCGCCGCCGCCACCGCTGCCGCCGTGCCCGGCCATGAACTGGTCGCCAACCGAGAAGATCGTACCGAAGTTGTGCGAGCCGCCGCCCCCGCCGCCCGATCCGCCAACGGTGAAGTGGTCGAGCGACTGATAGCCGGGTGGCGGAACGACGGGGAATGGCAACAGCGGGAACAAGGCACTCGCCGCCGGGGCCGGGCCGATGGAGGCGGTGATGAGCGTCGCACTGGACACTGCGCCGGCCAACAGCAAGCCGCCGCCACCGCCACCTGGCGAGAACTGCGCTCGATACAGACCCGAAATCAATGGCGTGTTCACCGGCAAGCCCGTCGCCGGGTGCATCGCCGCACCTCGTCCGCCGGTCCCGGCAACCGCCGCCGCATAGGCATGTCCCGCCGCGACGCGCACGTCGGCGCCGGGCTGCCCGTTCGTCAATGCGACGCCGCTCACGATGATCGGTCCGGCACTCAGGCACTTGGTGCCGCCATCGCCACCACGACCACCGCCGCACCCGCCCGTCCCGCCGGGCTGCCCCGCGACCGGCGTCAGGAACGGACTGGTCGACAGCGAGCGCGCCCGGAATGACGACACCCGCTGCCCCGCGGCCAACCCACTCGTCGGGACGAAGAACGGCATCTCGGCGGCATTGCTGATCACCGTTCCCTGCACGTCGACACGGCCGCGCACCGTGACCACCGCCGGCACCGCGCCGACCCAGCGCACCGTGACGCCCGCGGGCACTACGAAGTCGGTGAAGTAGAAGCGGCCGTCGGTGACGATCGCCGGCGAGCCGGAGAGGGTCCCGCTCGGGATGAGCTGGTTGTCGGTGGACCACTGGTACACACCCGGCGCCACCAGTACGCCGTGCGCAGGATCGAACGAGCCGTGCCTGCCGTCGCCGCCGATCGCGACCGGGGTTGCCTCCCCGTTCGCCCAGACGTCGCCCGACGCCAGCGGGTCGCGGTTCGCGGCGGAGGCGAACGATTCGAGCAGCACGTGTTCGGTGCGCGGCAGGCCAATCTGGACCTCGAGTCCGTTCGAGCTGTCGAGCACGCCGCTGGCGTCGAACTGCAGCAGCTGCGCGTCGTAGCGCTGGCCGAGCAGGCTCGCGCCACCGGGCAGCGCGATCAGCTGGGTGCGCGGCAGGCCGGTGCCGAGCAAGGTCACCGCCAGCGGCTCGGCGCGCAGCAGGCAACCGAGCGGACCGAGCGGGATCACCGCCGGCAGCGGCACGGCCCCGTACTGGACGTGCGACAGGCCGAGCACCGACAGGGTCAGGAACGCGCCATTCGTGCCACTGCCGAGCAGGCGGTGCACGGTGCCCGGCTGCGGCGAGTCGCCGGGCCACAACGACAGCCGGAAGGTCGGATCGACGCAGGTTGTCCCGTACGCAGTCGCCAGCGGCACCGGCGCCGCGACGCTGCGATACAGCCGCGCCGTAACCGTCGCATCGACGATCAGGGGCGCCTTGTGCGCGTGGTGGTAGCCGACCGCGAAGTTGGCGCTGGCGAAGAAGCCCGTGATCGGCAACTGCGGCTGCGCGACGAAGGACAGCCCGTCCCATTCGACGCTCTCGATGGTCCCCGCCGCCGAGCTGCCGGTGATGACGATGCGACCGCGATCCGGATCGAACACCGCGCGGGCAACCGCCCCGAGCCCGGTCTGGGCGACGAGGGTCCAGGCCGTTCCATCGAGGCGCAGGATCTGGACCGTCGCGCCGTTGCCGTTCACCAGCAGCAGGTCACGGCGAACCGTGTCGGCGACCACACTGAGCGGTCCGGTCAATGGCGTGAAGGTGTTGACCTGCGTCCAGTTGCCCGCACTGAAGCGCCAGGTCTGGCCCGCGCCCGCCTGCGCGCCGACCAGCACGAAGCCGCTGCCTTGCGGATCGGCCGCCATCGACAGTGCGCCGAGCAGCGGCGGTGGCGACGCCGGCGGGAACAGCTGCGTCCAGGTGCCGCTGCTGAACGACCAGGTGTCGGTGAACGGGCCAAAGGTGCCACTGGTGCCGCCGAACAGCAGCAGCTGGCCGGTGGCAGCGTCTACGGCAATCGCCTGCCAGACGCGGCGCGGCACCGGCGTCAGCACCGGCGTCCACTCGGCGCCGTTCCACAGCAGTTCGGTGGCGGCCGGATTGGCCGCGTCGCCGCCGAACATCAGCAAGTCGCCGTTCGCCCACGGCACCAGCGAGAAGCCGAAGCGGTTCCCGAACGGCGAGTTCGCGGGCACCGGCACCCACTGCGCCACCAGTGGCACCGTGAGTCCGACTGCGACCATCGCGGGCAGGACAGAAAGCAGGGACGGACAGCGGCCAGCAGGGCTTCGGCGGGAAGCGAGCATCGGTCTCTCCGCAGGGGACAGGACTGGCACGGGTTGAGGGGGCGGCCGGGCGCGCGGTGGCATGCACCGGGGGTTCGCGCCTGGTCAACTCGTGCTGCCGTCAGCTTCCGGGGCGGGTTCGCGACGTGTCAACGGGGTCCGTGGCGATCGTTGCTCGCGGCCGCCCCGGCAACGCCGCGAGCACCGCGCGCTGGTCGCGTTCGGACATGAGCCACCAGCCGGCGATCTCGGCCCGGGTGCGCGCGCAACCGAGGCACCAGCGGTCGTCTGCGTCCATGCGGCAGACCCGGATGCACGGCGACAGCGTCGGGCCCGCGGCCCGCCCCTCGCCGCCGTTCATCGCAGGCTCGCGCGCGCAGCGTCGGTGCGCGGCCAGATGCCGCGTTGCCGCAGCAGCGCCAGCAGCGCGTCCTGGTCGCTCTGCCGCGCCAGTTCGACCTCGGCATCGGTGGCGCCGACCAGGTGGAAGAAGTCGACGCGGCCCGAAGGCAGCTCGAACGACGGCGTGTAGTGGTCCGGCGGTTCCACCAAGAGCCAGCGGATCGCGCTGGCGAACTCCGGCGTGATCGACGCACTGAGCGGCACGCGGTTGCCGTACTCGAGCAGCTCGGCGTTCTCGTAGGTGCCGACCGCGACCAGCAGTTGGTACGCCATCAGGCTGTGCAGCAGCGGCACCGCCCACTTCGCCGGCTGCGTCGTCTCGAGCACCAGCTCGAAGCCGAGCCCCGAGAATCCCGACGGATCGCGGCCAGGCTGTTCGAGGTTCCACGGGTTGCTGAGGCCCGAGGTCACGTACAGCCACGACGCCCGCTGCGGCGTCGGCGGACAGCCGAACACGCCGTGGTTGAGCCAGCCCGGATGCGGCTGCTTGCCGAAGCGTTCGAACGGGCCGGGGCCGGCGACGAACACGCCCTGGCCGAGATCGCCGAACACGGACCGGTAGACGCGGTCCTCGCGCTCGGACCACAACGCCTCGAACCACTGCGCGAACTCTGGCTCGCTCATTTCGGGCGAACACGCTACCACGCCCGCCCGGCTGCCGCTCACGTCGGATTGGACTCGTGAGCCGGCGAGCGCTACAGCAGCGCCGGCATGAAGCGGGCGGACAAGGCCGCGCGCATCGCGGCGATCCTCGACCAGCACTTCCCGGCGCCCGCGATCCCGCTGCGGCACGACGATGCGTTCACGCTGCTGGTCGCGGTCGTGCTGTCGGCACAGTGCACCGACGAACGCGTGAACCGCGTGACCCCGGCCTTGTTCGCGCGCGCCTGCACGCCTTCCGCGATGGCGGCGCTGCCGGTGCCGGCGATCCGGAAGCTGATCCGGCCGTGCGGGCTGTCGCCGCAGAAGGCCAACGCGCTCGCCGGGTTGTCGCGCGCGCTGGTCGCCGAGCACGGCGGGGCTGTACCACGGGACCTCGACGCGCTGGAGCAACTGCCCGGCGTCGGCCACAAGACCGCGAGCGTGGTGATGGCGCAGGCGTTCGGCGTGCCGAGCTTCCCGGTCGACACCCACATCCATCGCCTCGCGTGGCGCTGGGGCCTGTCGTCGGGACGGAACGTCGTGCAGACCGAACGCGATCTCGTGCGCACGTTCCCGCGCGAACACTGGAACAAGCTGCACCTGCAGCTGATCTGGTTCGGCCGCACGTTCTGCCCGGCAGTCGCGCACGATCCGGAGCGCTGCCCGGTCTGCACGTGGGCGATGAGCGTCGCGCGCCGACAGGCGGAACGGCGGCGGCGCGCCCGTTCCGGCTGATCACTCGCCGGCGTAGCTGCCCATCAGGTAGCGCGGTTCGAGGTCCGCGGCACCTGCGGGGACCAACGGCAGCGCCGGCCCGAACAGTTCGGCGGCGGCGATCGCGCTCTCGACGCGCAAGGTGACACCGGTGGCGGCGGCGAGCGGCGCGCGCAGTTCGGCCGGCAGCGGAGCCGGGACCACGACGACATCGCCGGCCGCCAGTTCGCCGAGCAGTTGCGGCAGCGGCACCGCCGCCGCGGCCAGCACCGAAACCAGCCGATCGTCCTGCAGCGTGAACGCCTGGCGGTGCACGCGTTGCCGGCGCGCATCGAGCACCGCGACGACCCGCTGGCCAGGAACGGCAGCGCGCGCCGCCAGCAGCGCCAGGCTGTCGACGGCGAACACGCGCAGCGGCCCGAAGCGCTGCAGGAAACGCACGAACGTCACCGCGACGCGCAGCCCGGTGTACGAACCTGGACCGACGTCGACCACGATCTCCCCCACTGCTTCCGGCGCCACCGCGCGCGCCGTGCACAGCTCGGCGACCAGGGCCGCCAGATCGCCGCGCACCCCGGGCGCCGAACGCGTGCCGACCACGCCGCCAGGCAGGCGCAGCGCGCACGAGAACGGCACGTCGCCGGTCACATTGCTGCCGGACACCGCGAGCGCGATCGTCATGCCGACAGTTCGCGCGCGACCACGTCGGCGAGTTCACGGCACAGCCGTTCGCACAGCGCCGCGTCGGCGGCCTCGATCATCACGCGGCACTTCGGCTCGGTGCCCGAGTAGCGCAGCAAGAGGCGCCCCTCGCTGCCGAGCATGCGTTCGACCTCGGCGACCTTGTTGGCGATCGCGGGCACCGAGTCGAGCTTCGGCTGGCGCGCGACGCGCACGTTGAGCAGTTGCTGCGGGTAGCGCCGGAACGCCGCGAACGCCGCCGACAGCGGCCCCTCCGGCACCGCCGCCAGCAGGCGGATCCCGGTGTACAGCCCATCGCCGATCAGGCTGTGGTCGGCGAACAGGATGTGGCCCGACTGCTCGCCGCCGATGGCGGCGCCGAGCTTCTTCATCGCCAGCCACACATTGCGGTCGCCGACCGGCGTCACCTCGACCTTCACGCCCGCCGCCGCGAGCGCCTTGTGCAGGCCGAGGTTGCTCATCACGGTCGCCACCACGGTGTTGCCGGGCAGGGTCCCCGCGGCGCGCAGCCGCGCACCGAACAAGGCGAGCACGTCATCGCCATCGCGGGTCGTGCCGAGTTCGTCGACGAAGATGCCGCGATCACCGTCGCCGTCCAACGCGATGCCGAGCGCCGCCCCGTGCTCGCGCACCGCCGCGGCCAGAGCCTCCGGGTGCAGTGCCCCGCAGCCGTCGTTGATGTTGAAGCCGTCCGGTTCGCAGCCCAGCTCGACGACTTCGGCGCCGAACGCGCGCAGGATGCGCGGCGCCAGTTGCGAGCCGCCGCCGTTCGCCGCGTCGATGCACACGGTGCGACCGGTGAGGTCGAGGGCCGGGAAGGCGGCGGCGAACGCGCCCTCGTAGTCAGCCAGCAGGTCGCTGCGGTCGCGCACGCGCGGGGTGCGCAGCTCGGCCGGCCGCAGTTCGGCGGCGAGCGTCGCCAGCGTCGCTTCGTCCTCGTCACGCAGCTTGCTGCCGTCGTGCCCGAAGATCTTGATGCCGTTGTCGGCGGCCGGATTGTGCGACGCGCTGATCATGATCGCCGCGTCGACCGGCTGTTGCCGGCACAGCAGGGCCAGCGCCGGCGTGGTGCACAGCCCGACGTCGCCGACCGCGACCTCGGCGGCGGCGAGGCCCTGCGCCAGCGCTTCGAGGATCCACGGCGCCGAGTCGCGGCCGTCGTTGCCGACCAGCACGCGCTTCTGCGCCTCGCCCCCGCGCTGCAGCAGCACGCCCAGCGCCGAGCCGACGCGGCGCAACGTCTCCGGGTCCATCGGCGGCTCACCTGCGCGGGCGCGCAGGCCGTCGGTGCCGAACTTCGGCGGCTCGATGCTGGTCATGGCTGGCGGCGCAGATTGACGACGACCGTCTCGGCGAGCAAGCACTCGTTGCGATCGACGGTCTCGGCCAGGCGGCCGAGCAGCAACAGCCGCGCTGGCCGATCGATCTGCGACGGCGGCGCGGTGCCGGCCTCGGGCCGCGGAATGTGCACCAGCAGGCAGAGGTTGGCAGCGGCCCATTCCTGCAGGCGACGGCGATCGCCGCCTTCGCTGAGGTTGACCAGCGTCGCGCGCAGTTCGCCGCCCGCGGCGATCCACACGGTGCGGGTCCGGGTGTCCGGCTGCCAGACGCCGCGCAGCTCCGGCGGCAGCGCCTGGTCGATCACGACGATCGGCAGTTCCACCTCGTACTTGGTGGTCTGCGGCAGCACCTGCATCGTCAGCAGCGGCGGCGTCTGGAAGCGCAGGCCGAGTTCCTTGCCATCGACGATCTCGAGTTGCGCGGTGACCTGGCGCTCGGCACCGCTTCCCGCACCTGGCTGCAGGACCGCGCGGAAGGGCTTGCCGGCGCGCCGGCCGAGGCGGTCGATGCCGATCGCCGGGCCGAGCACGACCGCTTCGCGCGGGGCCCAGTCGGCGGTATCGCGCCGCAGCCGGTCGGCGAGCTGGTCGTCGACGATCTCGACGTTGTCCAACGACAGCAGGTACGGGCGCTGCGCGATGCGCACGACATCGAGGAAGATGCGCGCGGGCACCAACCGGATCGAGATCTGCTCGAGCCCGAGCCGGTCGCGGCGCAGGTCGGCGGCGGTGATCTCGACGCTGGTGCGCGACTCCCAGTCGAGCGCGAGGAACCTCGTGACCTGCAGGTCGAGCTGTTCGTCCTGCAACGCGGTGACCCGGTAGCGCGGTCCGGTCACGACCACCTCGACGCGGTCGATCGGCTCCTCGCCGTTGCGGAAGCGCAGACCGACGACCTTGTCGGTCGGCAGCGCCACCGCGAGGCGGTCCATGCCCGCGCCGCCCTCGGCCTGCGCGCCGACGGTGACCAGCGGCACGGTGCGCTTCACCGTGCGCATCACCCGGCTGTCGATCAGGAACCAGGCCAGGATCGCGAGCGCCACCGCGAGCAGCTTGCGCCACGGATCGGCGATGATCATCGCCAACAGCCCGGTACGGCGGCGCTCGGTGGTCATGCGGCCTGCTTGCGCCCCAGCGCGTCGTCGAGCTGCTGTTCGACCTGCTCGATGGTGAGATCGAAGTCGAGCTTGCCGCCGCTCGCGGTCGAGATCTTGCCGGTCTCCTCGCTGACCACCAGCACGAACGCGTCGGTGTCCTCGGACAGGCCGAGCGCGGCGCGGTGCCGCGTGCCGAGCCGCTTGTCGACGTCGGGGTTCTGGCTGAGCGGGAACAGGCACGAAGCCGCGACGATGCGGTCGTTGCGCACGACCACGCCGCCGTCGTGCAACGCACTCTTCGGGAAGAAGATCGACTCGATCAGGTAGCTGTTCAGCTCGGCGTCGATCGTGATGCCGTTCTCGGCCAACTCGGCGAGCGTCGCGTCGCGTTCGATCGCGATCAGGGCACCGATGCGTTCCTTGCTCAGCCGTGCAATCGCGCGCAGCAGCCGCGGCACGACCTTGGTGTCGCGCCGGAAGAAACGGCGGAAGATCGGCGCGTCGCCGAGCTGCACGATCGCGCGCCGGATCTCCGGGTGGAACACGACGACGAGGCCCAGAACCACCGACGGCGCCAGCGCCTCGACCACGTACTCGACCCGGTCGAGACCCAGGCTCTTGCTGAGCAGGAAGAAGCCGACCGCGGCGGCGGTCAGCAAGAGGCCGAGCCCACGGATCAGCACCGAGCCGCGGGTCGCCCACAGGAAGCGCAGCACCACGTAGATCAACGCCGCGAAGATCGCGACCTCGATCACGATCGTGCCGAGCCCGTACGCCTCGCCGAGCCCGTTGTCGAGCACGCCCTGCGGCGACGGGAACGAAGACGCGGCAGTCATTCGGAGGGACGGGACGGGAACGATCAGGCGCCGGACAGGCCGACGTCGGGCTTCTTCTCGCCGGGGATCGGCGGCGACTCGGCGATCGGCCGCGCCGGCGCGTCGCCGCGTTTGAACGCGTTGGCGGCCTGCAGCCGCTGTTGCGCCTGCCGGAACTCCTCGAGTTCGTCGCCGCGCAGCAGGGCCGCGATCTCGTCGCCGCTCAGCGTCTCGTGCTTCAGCAGCGCCTGCGCGACCACGTCGAGCTTCTTGCGGTTGTCGGCCAGCAGCGTCTTCGCCGCCTGGTACTGCTCGTCGACCAGCCGCCGGATCTCGTCGTCGATCAGCTCGAGCGTGCGTTCGCTGACGCCGCCGGCAATGCGGAACTCGGTGCCGAGGAACGGATTCTCGTCGTCGGCGGTGTACTTGATCGGGCCGACCTTCGGACTCATGCCGAGTTCGCACACCATCACGCGCGCCAGGTTGGTCGCCTGCTCGATGTCGTTCTGGGCGCCGGCCGAGACGTCGCCGAACACCAGTTCCTCGGCGACACGGCCGCCGAAGCAGACCGCGATGCGGCCGAGCAGCTTCCGGCGCCAGTGGTTGTAGTCGTCCTTCTCGGGCAGTGACAACGTCGCGCCGAGCGCCCGCCCGCGGGAGACGATCGTGACCTTGTGCACCGGGTCCTGGTCCGGCGTCAGCATCGACACGATCGCGTGGCCGGCCTCGTGGTAGGCGGTGACCTTCTTGTCCTCCTCCTCGATCGCCCGGCTCTTCTTCTCGCGGCCCCAGCGCACGCGGTCGCGCGCCTCCTCGAGGTCGGACATGTCGACCGCGTCCTTGTTCTTCATCGCCGCCAGGATCGCCGCCTCGTTGATCACCGCGGCCAGTTCGGCGCCGGAGAAGCCGGCGGTGGCCTTGGCGATGATCTGCAGGTCGACGTAGCCGGCCAGCTTGATCTTGCGCGCGTGCACCTTGAGGATCGCCTCGCGGCCCTTGACGTCGGGCCGGTCGATCACGACCTGGCGGTCGAAGCGGCCCGGCCGCAGCAGCGCCGGATCGAGCACGTCGGGGCGGTTGGTGGCGCCGACCAGGATGATGCCCTTGTCGGAATCGAAGCCGTCCATCTCGACCAGGATCGCGTTCAGCGTCTGCTCGCGTTCGTCGTGGCCGCCGCCCATGCCGGTGCCGCGCTTGCGCCCGACGGCGTCGATCTCGTCGAGGAACACGATGCACGGGCTCGCTTCGCGCGCCTGCTTGAACAGGTCGCGCACGCGCGAGGCGCCGACGCCGACGAACATCTCGACGAAGTCGCTGCCACTGATGCTGAAGAACGGCACCTCGGCCTCGCCGGCGATCGCCTTCGCCAGCAGCGTCTTGCCGGTGCCGGGCGAGCCGACCAGCAGCACGCCGCGCGGGATCGAGCCGCCCAGCCGCGCGAACTTCGCCGGGTTCTTCAGGAACTCGATGATCTCGCGCACCTCCGCCTTCGCCTCCTCCATGCCGGCGACGTCGTCGAACGTCACGTTGGTGCGGTTCTCCTTGGTGTAGAGCGCGGCGCGGCTGCGGCCGAAGCTCAGCACGCCGCCGGTGCCGCCCGGCGAGCGCATCTGGCGCAGGATGAAGAACCACACGATCGCCAGCACCAGGATCCACGGCCCGACGGTGCCGATGATGTACAGCAGCGCGGTGTTCGGCTCGCTGACCTTGAACTCGGCCGGGCTCAGCGACAGCGGCATCACCCGCAGCGGCACGTTCTTCGTCTGCAGCGCCGCGGTCACCGCCTGCAGCGACTTGTCCGCCGGATCGCCCGGCGCGTCGAGCCGCACGTAGCGCAGCTGCGAGTCCTGCTGCAGCAGCGCGGTCAGGTAGTTGCCCGCCTTGCGCGTGGTTTCCGGGCTGGTCGACGGCGGCGGCACCCGGCCATCGACTTCCTGCACCAGGAACGACTGCAGCACCAGGATGCGGGCGCTGTCGAGGTCGGCGACGAACCGGTCGGTCGCACCCGATCCGGAGTAGGCAGACCGATCGAGCCGCTGTGTGACCAGCGTGCTGTACAGGTCGTAGTCACCGTTGCGCCAGAAGTCGCGCACGACGACCTCGACCGCCTGTACGACATCGCGGTCGCGTTCGCGCACGCGCACCTCGGCGGTCACGATGCCGTCCGAGAACGTGAACTTCTCGACGCGGCCGTTCAGCAGATGGCTGTAGAAGGCGTGCACCGAGCTCTGCCCATCGCGGGTGTTGCTCGACACCACCAGGAACAGGGCCATCAGCAGCGCCAGGATCAGCACGACGCCGCCCATGCCGCGGGGGCGTTTGGTGCCCTGGCCTTCGGCTGGTTCCTTCGGTTCTTTGCTCGTCATCAGGTTCTCCGCCGCCGGGCCACCAACAACGGCCTCTCATCGGCGACTTGCCGGGTGTGGCCGTAGCACGGTTGCCAGCGCGACTTCCGCCGCGTGGGCGGAGGTGCGGCCGAGGATAGGTCAGCGCCCGCGGCGGCGCCAGGAGGCGGGCCGGTCTCCGCGGGCCCGGCCGTCGTGCCGCAGCGGCACCGCGGCGGTTTGGCGCGGTCAGCGCCCGTACACGTGGACCCACTCCTGGGTCCAGATCCCGAGGATGCTGAGGCGCTCGAGGTCGGCGAAGTCGATCTCGGCGAGGTCGATCTTGCGCGCAATGTCGCCGATGCCGTTCGACTCCCAGAGCACGTTCGGTTCCTCCGGGCTCACTTCGGGAAGGCGGCGAACCTACCAGATCGCCGCCGCCGGTCCATGCTGCGGTAGCGCGCGGACCTAGCCAGCCCGGCTCTCGACCGACTTCGTTCCCGCCGACTGCGGCGCCGTCGGGGCAAGCTTGCCGCGCTGCGTGCGCAGCGCCTCCTCCACCAGCTCGTGCAGCCCGGCCGCGGTGCCGGCATCGAACGCCGCCAGCAACTCGCGCCGCATGCGCGGCTCCCAGAAACGCTTGAGGTGCCCGGCGACGCCGTCGACCGCAGCGCTGCGCACCGGCTCGACGGCGAAGAACGCGGCGATCTCGTTCGCCATCTTGACCAGCTTCTTGCCGTCCATCAGCCGCTCTCTCCGCGCACCGCCGTCTTCGGCACCATGTTCTCCTGCGTGTCCGAGAAGCGGTCGTACTCCTGCTGCCAGTCCGACTTCCTGGCCTTCGCCGTGACCTGCACCGCGGTGACCTTGTACTCCGGACAGTTGGTCGCCCAGTCGCTGTTCTCGGTCGTCACCACGTTCACGCCCGACTCCGGATGGTGGAACGTCGTGTAGACGACGCCAGGCTGCATGCGTTCGGTGATCACCGCGCGCAGCGTCGTGTCGCCCTTGCGGCTCTGCAGCGACACCAGCTCGCCGTCGCGGATGCCGCGCTGCTCGGCGTCGTGCGGGTGGATCTCCAGCACGTCGGCGGCGTGCCAGGTCGTGTTGGCGGTGCGCCGCGTCTGCGCGCCGACGTTGTATTGCGACAGGATGCGGCCGGTGGTCAGGATCAGCGGGAACTTGCGCGTCGTGCGTTCCGGCGTGCTGACGTACTCGGTCAGGATGAAGCGGCCCTTGCCGCGCACGAACTGCGTCGCGTGCATGTACGGCGTGCCCTCGGGCGCCTGCTCGTTGCACGGCCACTGGATGCTGCCGAGCGCGTCGAGCTTGTCATAGCTGACGCCGGTGAACGTCGGCGTCAGGCGCGCGATCTCGTCCATGATCTGCGACGGATGGTCGTAGTGCATCGGGTAGCCGAGCGCCTCGGCGAACGCGACGGTGACCTCCCAGTCGGCCATGCCGGCGAGCGGCGGCATCACCTTGCGCACCGGACTGATGCGCCGTTCGGCGTTGGTGAAGGTGCCGTCCTTCTCGAGGAACGAGCTGCCGGGGAACAGCACGTGCGCGTACTTCGCGGTCTCGTTCAAGAAGATGTCCTGCACGATCAGGCACTCGAGCGACTCCAGGGCCTTCTGCACGTGGTGCGTGTCAGGGTCGCTCTGCGCGATGTCCTCGCCCTGCACGTAGAGCGCCTTGAACGAGCCGTCGATCGCGGCGTCGAACATGTTCGGGATGCGCAGCCCCGGCTCGTCGTCGATCGGCCGCCCCCACGCCTTGCCGAACAGCTCGCGCGTCGCCGCGTCGCTGACGTGCCGGTAGCCCGGCAGCTCGTGCGGGAACGAGCCCATGTCGCACGAACCCTGCACGTTGTTCTGGCCGCGCAGCGGATTCACGCCGACGCCCGGCCGGCCGATGTTGCCGGTGACCATCGCCAGGTTCGCAATCGCCATCACCGCGGTGCTGCCCTGGCTGTGTTCGGTGACGCCGAGCCCGTAGTAGATGGCGCCGTTGCGGGCGTTGGCGAACAGGCGCGCCGCACCCCGGATCTGCGAGCTGGGCACGCCGGTCGCCGCCTCCAGCGCCTCCGGCGAGTTCTTCGGCAGCGCGATGAACGTCTTCCACTTCTCCCACTCGGCGAGGTCGCAGCGTTCACGCACGTACTGCTCCTTCGCCAACCCCTCGGTCACCACCACGTGGCTCAAGGCATTGAGCACCGCGACGTTGGTGCCGGGTTGCAGCTGGAGGTGGAAGCTGGCCTCGACGTGCGGCATGCGCACCAGGTCGATGCGCCGCGGGTCGATCACGATCAGCGTCGCCCATTCCCGCAGCCGCTGCTTCATGCGCGACGCGAACACCGGATGGCCATCGGTCGGGTTGGCGCCGATCACGATCATGCAGTCGGTGTGCGCGACGCTGTCGAAGTCCTGCGTGCCCGCCGACTCGCCGAGCGTCGCCTTCAGCCCGTAGCCGGTCGGCGAGTGGCAGACGCGCGCGCAGGTGTCGACGTTGTTGTTGCCGAACGCAGCGCGCACCAGCTTCTGCACCAGGAACGTCTCCTCGTTGCTGCAGCGCGAGCTGGTGATGCCGCCCACCGAGCCGCGGCCGTACTTCGCCTGGATGCGCTTGATCTCGCTGGCCGCGTGCGCGATCGCCTGCTGCCAGCTCACCTCGCGCCACGGGTCGGTGATCTTCGCCCGGATCATCGGCTTCTTCAGCCGATCCGGGTGCGTCGCATAGCCCCACGCAAAGCGCCCCTTCACGCACGAGTGGCCGTGGTTCGCCTTGCCGTCCTTGTGCGGCACCATGCGCACGACCTCGCTGCCCTTCATCTCGGCGCGGAACGCGCAGCCGACGCCGCAGTAGGCGCACGTGGTGACGACCGCGTGGTCCGGCTGGCCGGCGTCGACGACCGACTTCTCCATCAGCGTCGCGGTCGGGCACGCCTGCACGCAGGCGCCGCACGACACACACTCGCTGTTCAGGAAGTCGGTCGGCCCGGCGGCGATCTTCGACTCGAACCCGCGGCCCTCGACGGTGAGTGCGAACGTGCCCTGCACTTCCTCGCACGCGCGCACGCAGCGCGAGCAGACGATGCACTTGGTCGCGTCGAACGTGAAGTACGGGTTCGACGTGTCCTTCGCCTGGGTCAAGTGGTTCTCGCCGTCGTAGCCGTAACGCACCTCGCGCAGGCCGACGACGCCGGCCATGTCCTGCAGTTCGCAGTTGCCGTTCGCCGGGCACGTCAGGCAGTCGAGCGGGTGGTCGCTGATGTACAGCTCCATCACGCCGCGGCGCAGGTCGGCGAGCTTCTTCGACTGCGTGCGCACCTTCATGTTCGGTTCGCACGGGGTGGTGCACGACGCCGGGAAGCCCTTGCGACCTTCGACCTCGACCACGCACAACCGGCACGACCCGAACGCTTCGAGCGAGTCGGTCGCGCACAGCTTCGGCACCTTGACCCCGGCCTCGATCGCCGCGCGCATCAACGAAGTGCCGGCCGGTACCGTGACCGGAGTGCCGTCGATGTGGAGGCTGACGGCCGTCGCTGACGTGCGGGCGGGCGTGCCGGCGTCGAGGACCTTGTTCGAGTACATGGAGCGCGTGCGGGTTGGCCGGTCGAGTGCCGAGCCAGCGGCCAGTGGACTCGGCGCGGCGACGGGCGTCAACCCCGCGAACGGCGTCCTCGGCATCCTGGCGGGTCCGGCGAGCATCAACGGCTCGCGTCGGCCCGCACGCGCAGCGCGTCGGCGCTTTTCGGCTCCAGGGCCGAGGCGCGAAACCCTCCGCCGCAGCCGCCATCCCGCCGAACCGCGCCGCCGACTTGCACTCCAGCCATCCTTCGATCATAGTCGAATAATTATTCGACCATGGTCGATGAGCTTCGGATGACGTTCGACGAGTGTCGCGCCGAACTGCGCCGCCGCCTGGCGGAACCCGCCCCCGGCCGCATCCAGATCGTGACCGGGCCGCGCCAGGTCGGCAAGACCACGCTGCTGCTCGAACTCGCCGGCGCGGCGAAGAGCCGTGCCCTCTACCTGGCGCTCGACGGCCCCGAGGCTGCCGTGCCCGGCGCCTTCGCGCGGCTGTGGGACGAAGCCGGCCAGCGGGCCACGGCGTCCGCGCCGGCGCTGCTGCTGCTCGACGAAGTCCGGCACCTGCACGACTGGGCAGCGCAGCTCAAGGGGCACCACGACCGATTGCGCCGCCGCGGCGCCCGCGTCCACGTCGTCGCGACCGGTTCGTCGGCGCTGCGGCTCGCGCGCGGGTCGCGAGAGAGCCTGGCGGGACGCTTCGAGCGACTGACGCTGGCCCACTGGCCTGCCACCGCCCTGGTCGACGAGTTCGGGCTTTCGCCGACCGCCGCGGTCCAGCACTTCGTCGCCAGCGGCGCCTATCCCGGCGCGGTCAAGCTGCGCAAGGACCCGGCGCGTTGGACCGCCTACGTGCGCGACGCGATCGTCGAGCCAGCGATCGGCCGCGACCTGCTGGCGCTCGCAGCGGTGCGCCGCCCGGCGCTGCTGCGGCAGGTGTTCGCGCTTGCCGCGGCATCGCCAGCGCAGATCGTCTCGCTGCAGAAGCTGCAGGGCCAACTCCAGGATGGCGGTGCCTTGGACACGATCGCTCAGTACCTGCGGTTGCTCGAGGAGGCGTTCCTCGTCGCCGCCCTCGACAAGCACAGCGACCGCCCGCTGCGCCGCCGCGCGGCACCGCCGAAACTCGTCGTGCTCAGCAACGCACTGAGCGCCGCCGTCGATCCCCGCGGCGCGCCAGACCCGGAACGCGAGCGCGACCGCTACGCGGCCTGGATCGAGAACGCGTGCCTTGCACACGCCTGGAATCGCGGGCAGGGCGTCTCGTACTGGCGCGAAGAACCGTACGCGATCGCCGGCGTGATCGACGGCACTTGGGGCAAGCTCGCGATCGACGTGAAGACCGGCCGCTTCGCGCCGGTGGATCTACGCGGCCTCGGCGAGTTCACGCAGCGCTTCCCGGCATTCCGGCCGCTGCTGCTGTGCAGTCCGCAGGACGTCGCCACCGCGGCCGGTCACGGCATCGCCGCGATGAGCTGGCAGCAGTTCCTGCTGCAAGGCCCGGTGCTCCCGCCCACCCGCTGAACCGCACTCCCCCGCGCACGCAGGCCAAGCGGTGCCAAGCGACGGCGATGCCGACGCAAGAGCGGATCCGAACGAAGTGCCCGTGGCTCGTAAGGGACCACGCCCCGTCGGCTCTTGCGTGGCCATGAATACCCGTGCCCTGGCCCCGACCTTCCTGCTGCTGACCGCCGCACTGTCCGCCCAAGCCCCGCCGTCAGCACTGCCGCTGCCGCCGGCGGACGTGCTGACCAAATGCTGCGCGCTGACCGCCGACGAACACGGGCAACCGATCGGCCTGGGCCGCGACTACAAGATCCACTTCCTGGCCGACCGCAGCGTCTTCGTGCCGTGCCTTGGCATGGCCGCGCCGCACGACCTGCCGTTCGGCCTGCAGGTCACCCACGTCGGCCGCGGCGACCTGGCCGCGGTCGGCCCCGCCGAGCGACAGGTGCACGAACAGCACGTCGCGTACGTGCGCACGCAGCTGACCGAACGGCTCGCGGTGCGCAGCGAAGGGGTCAAGCAGGACTTCGTGTTCGACCGCCTGCCCGCCGGCGACGGCGATCTGGTGGTCCGCCTGCGGCTCGACACCCCGCTGACCCCGACCAGCTCCGAGTCCCGGTCGACGATGCAGTTCACGTTCCCGGGCGCCGGCGGCGTCGAGGTCGGCCAGGTCGTCGGCGTCGATGCCGCGGGCCGGAGCGCGACCGGCGTGCTGCGCTGCGTCGGTGAGCACCTCGACGTCGTATTGCCGGCCGCGTTCGTGCGCGACGCCGCGCTGCCGCTGGTGGTCGACCCGATGCTGGCACCGCTGTTCGCCACCACGATCAACATGGCGAACGACGTCGACGTGCAGGTCACGCACGGGTCCTCGTCCATCAGCCGCTACCTGATCGTCTGGCGGCGCATCGTGTCGGCCACCAACTTCGACATCCTGGGGCGTGGCTACGCGGTCGCCGGCAACCTGATGGGCGCGGTCACCGGCATCGAGACGACCGCAGTCAACGCCGGCCTGCCGCGCGCGGCCGGCATGGGCGCCTCAGGCAGCCTGGTCGTGTTCGAACTCGCCGACAACATCGCCGGCCGCCTGGTGCGGCATGCGCCGTCGACGACCGTCGATGCGTTCACGATCGCGAACACCGCCAACGTCGAGACCGCTCCTGACGTCGTCAACGTCACCGGGTTCACCGACGACACGGCGGTCGTCGCCTGGGAAGACGCGACCACGAACCAGATCCGCGCCCGGCTGGTGGTCGTGCAGGGCATCCCGGTGACGCCGCTGACGATCCAGACGCTGGTGACCGGCACCAGCAACAACGTGGTGCACCGGCCGGCGCTGGCGCGCTTTGCTCCGCCCGCCAGCACGCTGGTCACCTACGAAGTCAGCCATCCGCCGCTGTTCCCGCTGGCGGCATTCACGCAAGTGTCCGCGATCCGCATGACGCCTTTCGGCCAGGTCGTCGGCGCGCCGTTCGTCATCGCCGGCACTTCCATCAACAGCGCCTTCAACCCGTCGATCGCCGGGGATGGCGACAACTTCGTGGTCGCCTATGAAACCCAGGGCCTGGCCACCCAGGGCATCTCGTGCGTCAGCGTGCGCCTCGCCAGCAGCGCCCAGGAACTCGGCGCGCCGCGCACCATCGCCGCCGGGCCGTCGAGCAACCCGCAGGCGGCGTGGTTCCCGGGTTCCGCCGCGGTCGTGTGGACGCGGCCGAACGGTGCCGCCAACGACGTGCTGCTGACCTCGTTCGATCCGTTCCTGTGCGCCGACTGCGAAGGCTTGCTCACGTTGGCGACCGGCGGCTGCGACGCGGTCGTCGGCATCGGGCCGCGCACCGACGCCGGGTTCACCGACGAGGCCGCCGTCGTGTGGGCGCGCCTGGTCGGTCCGCCGACCGAACTGAATGCGCAGCGCTTCCGCCCGACCGACGGCGCGCTGTTCGAACTCGGCGGCGCCTGCATACCGAGCGGCCGCATCGCGGCGCCGTGCGCGCGCATCGGCAACTTCGACTTCGGCTTCCAGCTCACCGACGCCGCCCCCGGCCAGCTGTCGTTCCTGGCGCTGTCGCTGGCGACGGTGCCGCTGCCGTGCGGGCCCTGCACCGTGCACCCGGACACCGTGAACGGCATCATCGCCTTCACCGGCGTCACGACGGCGGCGGGCACGGCGCGCTACGGGCTCGTGCTGCCCGGCCTGCCGTCGTTGGTCGGGACCAACCTGTTCGGCCAGTTCGCGATGTTCGGCACCAACTGCCTGGCGAACTTCGACCTGACGCAGGCGATCCGCGTGACGCTGCAATGACCGTCGCGCCCGCGGTGGCACTGCACGACGGCGTCGCGTTCGATGGCGTGCCGATCGATCTCGCTCTCCGCCAGTGGACGCCCCTCGGCGTCGCGCCCAGCCTCTTGGGCGCGCTGACTGCACTCACCCGCGCACGAAGTCTTCGGCGAACCAGTTCAGGGCGCTCAGCACCGGCATCGGCGTCAAGCCGCCCATCGCGCACAAGGACGCGTCCTTCAGCGTGTCGCACAGGTCGCGCAGCAGCGCTTCCTGCCTGCCGCGCGCATCGCCGCGCGCCGCCACCAGCCGATCGATGACCTCGACCCCGCGCGTGCTGCCGATCCGGCACGGCGTGCACTTGCCGCACGACTCGATCGCGCAGAACTCCATCGCGTAGCGCGCCATCTTCGCCATGTCGACCGTGTCGTCGAACACCACGAGCCCGCCGTGCCCGACCATGCCGCCGGCCGCCGCGAACGCTTCGTAGTCGAGCGGCACGTCGAACTTGCTGACCGGCAGGTACGCGCCCAGCGGCCCACCGACCTGCACCGCGCGGATCGGCCGGCCCGACGCCGTGCCGCCGCCGAAGTCGTGCAGCAGCTCCTTCATCGTGATGCCGAACGGCACCTCGACCAGCCCGCCGTACTTGACGTTGCCGGCCAACTGGAACGGCAGCGTGCCCTTGCTGCGCCCGACGCCGTACGCCGCGTACGCCGCCCCGCCGTGCTGCAGGATCCACGGCACCGCCGCCAGCGTCATCACGTTGTTGACGACCGTCGGCTTGCCCCACAGCCCGACCAGCGCCGGCAGCGGCGGCTTGGCACGCACGATGCCGCGTTTGCCTTCCAGGCTCTCCAGCATCGCGGTCTCCTCGCCGCAGATGTAGGAACCCGCACCGATGCGCAGGTGCACGTCGAACGCCTGCTTGCTGCCGAGTACATTCTGGCCGAGCCAGCCGGCAGCGCGCGCCCGTTCGATCGCGGTGGTCAACACCAGCCGCGCATCGGGGTACTCCGAGCGCAGGTAGATCCAACCCTCGGTCGCCCCGACCGCGAGCCCGGCGATCGCCATGCCCTCGAGCAGCATGTACGGATCGCCTTCCATCACCATGCGGTCGCTGAAGGTGCCCGAATCGCCTTCGTCGGCGTTGCACGCGACGTACTTCTGCCCGCCCGCAGCACCGAGCACCGTGCGCCACTTGATGCCAGCCGGGAACCCGGCGCCGCCGCGCCCGCGCAGCCCCGACGCCACGACCTCCTCGACGATCGCGGTCGGCGTCTTCGCCAACGCCGCCCGCAGGCCGGCGAGGCCGCCGTTCGCTTCGTACTCCGACAGGCTCAGCGGATCGGTGACGCCGACGCGCGCGAACGTCAACCGCGTCTGCCGCTTCAGGTACGGGATCGCGTCGGTCGGCCCGAGCCGCAGCGCGTGCGCACCGCCCTGCAGGAACCCGGCCGCGAACAGCCCCGGCACGTCGCTCGCCGTCACCGGCCCGTACGCAACCCGACCCGTCGCCGCCGCGACCTCGACCAGGGGCTCGAGCCAGAGCATGCCGCGCGAGCCGTTGCGCACGAGCCGCACTTCCTGCTTGCCAGCGCCGGCCGCCTTGACGATCGCATCGGCGACTTCGTCGGCCCCCATCGACAGCGCCGCACTGTCGCGCGGCACGAACACCGTGACGGTCACGACCGCACCGCCCTGCCGCCGTCCTTGGCGCGCGCTTGTGCGACGATCGCGTCGAGCCGCGCTTCGCTGACGCGGCCGAGCAGCTTGCCGTCGAGCAGCGCCGACGGCGACAGCGCGCAGTTGCCGAGGCAGTAGACCGGTTCCAGGGTCAGTGTCCCGTCGGCGCTGGTGCTGCCCATCGCGACCTTGTGCACGTCGCGCAGCCGCGTTTCCAACCGTTCGCAGCCCATCGCCTGGCAGGCCTCGGCGCGGCACAGCCTCAGCACGGTGCGGCCGGGCGGCGCCCGGCGGAAGTCGTGGTAAAACGTGACCACGCCGTGCACGTCGGCGCGCGAGAGATTGAGCCCCTCGGCCAGCCGGCCGATTACGCCCGGCGGCACGAAGCCGAGTTCGTGCTGGATCGCGTGCAGGATCGGCAGCAGTGCCCCGGGTTCCTTGCCGAGGCGGGCCAGCGCCGCGTCGGCGACGGCGAGTTGGGCGGGAGTGGCGGGGGCCGGCGGCGCGTCGCCGTTCTCTGCTCGGGATTGCATGCTCGGATCGGGAAGTCGGCGGAACGTTGTATCAGACCAGGCCGGCATGGGCCACGCAGCCGAACCCGGGCCACAGCGGGCGCGGTCGCCATTCGCGCCGGGACACGCGGCCGGTCATGCTGCCGGCATGGATGCCCGCGAACAGCGCCGCGACCGCCGCGAGCGCATCGCGCACCGCGCCGTGGAACGCGCGGCGGCGGGACGCAACGCGCCAGCCATGGTGCACTGGCGTCGCGCCCGCCGCCGACTCGGCGGCTGGCTGCTGGTACTCGTGGCACCACTGCTACTGCGATTGTTGGCGTGCACGTGGCGCGTGCAGCGCGTCGGCGAACCAGGCTTCTCGCTGCTGCGC
>JBASWX010000569.1:0-5437 GCA_049276695.1 Planctomycetota bacterium | reverse complement strand
TGCCGGGCGCCTGGCGAGCGGCCCCGACCAGCACCGAAGCGGGCGGCCGCAGGCCGCCGGCAAGGACCTGGTCGGGCTTCGCAGCGGGGTCGCGCAGCGACCCCGCGCGGATCCCGATCAGAACTGGCGCTGCTCGCAGTTGGTGCGGAACCAACCGGTCAGCGTGTCGAAACCGATCGCCTGGAAGCGCATCAGCTGGCCGGTGAAGATGCCCGGCGGCAGCGTGTACAGCTTGGTCAGGCCCGGCGAACCGACGCCGCCGCTGCCGGAGAACGACACGAAGTTGAACATGCCGGTGCCGTCCTCGATCACCACCGCCAGCGCGTAGCCGGGATCGATGCACAGCGGCCCGATGACCGTCGGCAGCGTCGGCGACCCGGGGAACGACAGCATCACCACGTACGGCACCGTCGCCGGAACCGCCGAGGTCTGGTTGGTGATCGCCATCACCAGGAAGGTCCCGGCGGGCGTCACGGTGAGCCGCCGCGCGAACAACCCGAACGTCGCCTGCGTGATCGCGCCCGGCGTCGTCGCCGTCACCGGAATCACACCGCTGACGGTGCCGAGCGTGGTCACGTTCGTCGACGCGAAGCCGTTCGGATCCGCGGTCACCGGATTGGTGGTCGACAGCGTCGCCGCGCCGGACACGGTGAAGTTCACCTGGCCGCCGGCCAGTGGCTGGCCCTGCGGATCGAACACGCGGACCACGAGCGGCTGCGGGAACGCTTCGCCGGCCGGCACACGCTGGCCGGTTCCGCTGATCGCACTGATGCTCGGCACCGGGCCGAGCAGGCGGATGCGCTTGAGCACGTTGCCCTGGTGCTGCGTGAACCACAGCGCGCCATCGGGACCAAGGCGCATGCTGGTGACGTTGGCGAAGCCGGTGCCCCAGTTGGTGCTGTCGGGCTGGCCCGGCACCGCGGGCGCTGCCTGCCACGTGCCGGTGTTCACCAGCCGCCGCAGCTGGCCGGCGTAGTAGTCGAGGAAGAACGCGTTGCCCTCGTAAGCGGCGCCGAGGTCGTACTGGCCACCGAGGTTGCGGTAGCGCGCGCCGCCCATCACCGCGGCCCAGCTGCTGCCGCCGTGCGTCTGCCACGCGATCGGATCGACGAGACCGGCCGGCGGGGAGCCGCCGCAGCCCGAACCTGCCTGCGCGCCTTCACGCCACGGCCAGCCGAAGTTGCGCAGCGGCAGCGGGCCGGTCGCGGGGTACGCGTACTCGGTGTACTCCTCGACCGCGCCCCCGCCGACGTCGCCGATGTAGAGGCTGCCGGTCAGCGGATCGATCTCCATGCGGAACGGATTGCGCAGGCCGTGCGCCAGCACCAGCTGCGAGAAGTCGGTCGCGGCACTGTTCGGGTTGGTGCCTGGATCGAGCGCCGAATACGCAGGCAGCACGAGGCTGCCGCCGGCGGGCCGCTGGCTGACGTCGAGGCGCAGCAGGCAACCGACCTGCGTGGTCAGGCTCTGCGCGTTGCACGAGTTCGCGTCGTCGCCGCAGGTCTGGTAGAGCATGCCGTCGGGGCCGAAGCGGCACGAGCCGCCGTTGTGGATGCCGGCGTTGTCGGGCAAGGCACCGAGCAGCACGTGCCGGCTCGATGCCGCGAACTGCAGGTTGGTGCTGGCCGGGTTCGCCAGGTCCCCGGTGCAGGTGAAGCGGTCGAGGTGCATGAACGCATCGGCCGTGCTCGTGTAGTAGACGTAGAACTGGCCATTGCTCGCGAACGCCGGGTCGGCGGCGATGCTGAGCAAGCCGCTTTCGCCGCCCGATGCGACGTTCGGAACGGTGCCGATCGCGACCGCGGCCGTCGACGTTCCCGCGTAGACGGCGACGTTGCCCGCCGAGTTGGCGATCAGGCAGCGGCCATCGGGCAGGAAGCAGCAGTCGTTCGGCGTCGCGAGCCCGGATGACACCAGGGTGTCGATCACGAACCCTGTCGGCACGGTCTGCGCAACGAGGGCGGTGGTGAAGGCGAACGGGAGAGCGACGGCGGGAAGGCGCGGCATCGGGACCTCGGGCGGCGGGGCGGTGGACGAGCAGGGGAGCGGAGAGCGTCGATTACTCTACGCCAGCCACGCCACCTGACGGTGCGCGCGACGACGGGGCGGGCAATCTTCCGTCGGCTCAATGCGCCGGCCGCAGGTCGCCGGGCTTGCGCAGCATCTTCTCGATCTCGGCGATGTGGCCCTCCTCGAGCTGGATCTGGTCGCGCGCGTACTCCTCGAGCCAGACGCACCTGCCGTCGACGCGCTGCAGCAGCCGGTAGTAGGTGTCGAGAGTCGCGCGCTCGTGCTCGAGCGCCTCGCGCAGGATCTGCTCGATGTCGTGCTTGTGCGTCTCGGTCAGCTTGCCGATCTTCAGCGACGGGTGGCCGCCGAGCGTCGTCACGTGCTCGCCGGCCATCGCCGCGTGGTCCATGCCCTCGGTCGCCTGGTCGCGCATCCACTTGATGATCGGGATGCGTGCGTGGCCGAACACCATCAGCGAGTAGTGCAGGTAGCGGCACACCCCCGCCAGCTCCAGTTCGAGGACTGCGTTGAGGTCGTCGATCACCGCTGCCGCGTCGAAGTCGTTGGCGCGCTTGCTCATGGTCCCGGCAATCCTAGCCGGGCGTTGTGCGCGGCGTCGCCGGGTGCGGCGCCGGGGCGGCGAGCAGACCGTCGAGCGCGTGCTGGTCGATGCCGAAGAAGGCGCGGAAGGCGGCGATCTGCGCCTGCGACCGCGCCTGTTCCGCCGCCGCCGGCGCGTCGTCGCGCCGCACCCCGGCGAGCAGCAGGTTCTTCGCGGTGTGTTCGCTGGACACGAACTCGATGACCTTGGTGCGGTAGCCGCAGTGCTCGAGCACCAGCGCGCGCAGGCCGTCGGTCGCCCACTCGGCGAGCCGCTCCGCGAACAGCCCGTGCTGCAGCACCGCAGCGAGCGGTTCGGGTGCCCCGAGCTGGGGCCGCACTTCCTGGTGGCAGCACGGCGCGACGACGACCACCGCCGCACCCGCCTCGATGCCGCGCCGGATGGCGTGGTCGGTCGCGGTGTTGCAGGCGTGCAGCGCGATCAGCACGTCGACGCCGCCGAGCGGCACCTGTCCGATGTCGCCGGGTTGGAACCGGAGCTCGTCGCCGGCGACGGCGCGCGCGAGCGCGTTGGCGTGTTCGATGCGCCCGGCCTCGACCTCCACCCCGAGCACCTGCGCGGGCAGGTGCAGCACGTGGCGCAGGCAGTGCCACGCCGCGAACGTCAGGTGGCCCTTGCCGCAGCCGGCGTCGACGACGCGCACCGGCGCCGCCGCGTCGCGGCGCGGTTCGAAGCGATCGCGCAGCAGGTGCACCAGGATCTCGACGAAGCGGTCGAGCTGCACCTTCTTGTCGGCGAGGTGCGGCCGCGGCTTGCCGTCCGCGCCGACCAGACCGAGACCGGACAGCCAGGGCAGCGCCTCGGCGCCGAGCAGCGTCGGCTTGCCGGTGTCGTGCCGGCGCGCCGGCGGCGCCTTGGCGCTGGCGCGATGGCGCACCAGCTTCGGCTCGCCCGCGGCTGGCAGGTGCAGCTGCCAGTCCGCGGCCGTGGTCGCCAGCATCGCGGCGCGGAACCCGGCGGCCAGGCGCTGCTCGACCCAGGTGAACGCTTCGGGCAGCGGCACGTTCTGCGTCGTGTCGCGCCGGGCTTCGCGCAAGGTGAACGACAGGTGCGGAGCGCCGCGCAGCTCGATCAGCTTCGCCTGGATGCGCTGCACGGCCGCGGCCGCGTCGGCCGGCGACGACAGCGACAACCGCACGAAGCTGCCATCGGCGCAGCTCGCCGCCAGGTGCTGCAGGAACGACGCGAAGGCGGCCACGGCGCCGATGATGCGGGACCGGGGCAGCTCCGGCAACACCGCGCGCAGCCGAGCCTCGCGACGGGCGCGCGCGCAGCTACGCTGCGTACCGCCATGGCCGATGTCGCCTCCACTCCGCCGCGCTCGCGACGCCGCCGCTGGTTCCGGCTCGTGCTGGTCGCGTTCGTCGGCGCGCTGGCGCTGCTGATCGCGGAGCTGGCGCTGCGTGTGCTGTGGACGCCGCCGCAGATGTTCCGCGTGTTCGAGGCGGCGACCGCGTGGTGGGAACCCGAACCGGGCACCTTCGAGCCGTTGCCGGGCTTCGTCGGCCGGATCGAGGAGGCGCTGCCGCAGGACGCGCCGCCGAGCACGCAGTTCGAACGCCGCACGATCGAGATCGCGGTCAACCGCCAGGGCCTGCCCGGCCCGGAACTCGGCCAGAAGCGGCCCGGCGAGCAGCGTGTGCTGTTCGGCGGCGACTCGCTGACGATGGGCCACGGCGTGGCACTCGCCGACAGCTTGCCGCTGCTCGCCGCCGCGGCGCTGCGCACGCGCGGCATCGACGTCGTCGCCGCGAATGCTGGCGTGCCCGGTTTCGGCCTGGTCGCCACCTGCCGGCGCCTGCACCGGCTGCGCGACATCGTCGGCGCCGACGCGCTGGTCGTCGGCTGCTTCCTCGGCAACGACTGGACCGACGACATCCTGCAGCGCTCGGCGATCGTGGTCGGCCGCCGCATGTTCGACGGGCCGTTCGGCAACCTGCTGCGCCACTCGGCCCGCGCGCGCCTGGCAGTGCACAGCCGGCTGGCATTGTGGTGCGAGGCGTGGCTGGTCGAGCATCAGGCCGCGTGGTCGCTGCTGCCGGGCTTCACCTGGCTGCCCGAACAGCAGGCGCTGATGGCGACGGTCCCGGTGGGCAAGACCGCGGGCGGCCTCTACCTCGATGCCGCGGTCGATCACGCCTTCCAGCCGGGCCAGCCGCCGTGCGTCGGGACCTGGCTGCGGGAAGTGGAGCACACGTTGCGTTCGCTGCAGGCGACGGCGGGGGCGCTGCCGGTGCTGGTCGTGGTGCTGCCGAGCCAGTACCACCTCGATGCGCCGCTGCGCACGCGGCTGCTCGGTGAGATGGGCCTCGATCCGGCGCTGCTCGAACCCGGCCGATCGCAGCGACAGCTCGGCGAACTGTGCGCGCGCCTCGGCCTGCCCTGCCTGGACGCCACGCCGGTGCTGGCCGCCGCCGGCGAAGCGCGCGCGGTCTACAGCGGCGACCACCTGCACCTGTCGGTGCGCGGCAACCAGGCAGTGGCGGCCGCGATCGCCGAACGGCTCGCCGGGCTGTTGCGGCGCTGAAGAACGGCAGCCGCGGCAGCACGGATTCGGTACGACGCGGCGCCAGCGCCTGGCGCCGGTCCTGGGTATCTTGCTGCGGTGCGTTGGCCTCGCTCGTCCCTGCTGTGGCTGCTCGCTGCGTGCAGCGGCGATCCGCCCCCCGGCACCAACCCGGCCACGATCGACAGCGCACTGCCCCCTCTGTCCGGCGGGCCAGCAACCGCAGCGCTCGCGGTCCGGCCCGGTGCCGACGAGGCTCGCCCCGAGGCGACCGCCGCCGAGCGCGCGCAGCGCGCTAC
>JBASWX010000568.1:0-1718 GCA_049276695.1 Planctomycetota bacterium | reverse complement strand
GGTGCAGCCGCGGCAAGCGGACGTTCGCCCGGTTGGAAGCGGACCTCGGCGCTCACCGCACCGCCGGCACCGGCGGACGTGCGCGCCGGCGCGGCGACGATCGCGACCTCGAAGCCGCCGTCGTCGGCGCTGCCCGGCAGCACGCCCTGGCTGATCTCGACGCCCATCAGCCACAGGAACAGCAGCAGGTGCAGCAGCATCGACAGCAGCAGGCACTGGGCGATGAGATCGAGCGCCGACCAGCGCCGGCCGAGGTGCAGCAGCAGCAGCAGCAGGGCGCTGCCGAGCACGACGCCGAGCAGCAGCAGTTCGAGCCAGCGTTGCCCCGGCCACCACGGGTAGACCTCGCGGCCGGACGCTTCGTACCACAGGTCGCTCGCCGGCTCACCGGCCCGCGCCGCGAGCAGGCCGAGCTTCGTGCCCGAAGCGCTCGGCGCGGGCGAACGCAGTTCGCGGCCCCAGCGTTCGCCGACCGGGGCACCGGCCTCGATCTCGCCATTGCGCACCGTCGATCGCCACACCGATAGTCGGTGCCCTGGCGGCTTGCGCACGAACCACAGTGCGGCGCCATCGGCGGTGAACACCGGATCGCGATCGATCGGCCGCGCCCGCGGCGGTGCCTCGGCGAACACCGGCACGGGGTCGAGCGCATCGCCGAGCCGGCAGCGCCACAACACGCCGTCGTTGCCACCCTGGATGCGGCGGTCGCTGCGCACGAACACCAGGTCGACGCCGTTGCCGTGCAACGCCGGATCGGTCTCGTCGAGTGCGGTGCTCGTCGCCGGGATCGGCGCCACTTCCGCCACGGCAGCGCGCAGGCCCGGGGCAACGTACAGATCGTAGCCGCCAGCCCCGCCCTCACGGTCCGACGCGAACAGTACGCGGCCGTCGCCGACGATCGTCGCGGCCAGGTCGTTGCCGGCACTGTTGAGGCCGACGACGGGTTCGGGCTGCAGCCGTGGGTGCGCCGGATCCCAGGTCACGAGGTCGGCGGTGCCGTCGGCGCCGAGCCGGCCATAGAGCAACCTGCCATCGGCGAGCGGCGTCACGCGCCCGGCAACCGGGCCCGGCAGTTCGGCGGCGACCTCGGGCGAGCCCCACGTGAACATGCCGGCGTTGGCCAGTTCGCGCGCCGGCAGTTCGCGGGCGCCGTCGGTGTAGTACAGCGGCCGGCCGCTGCGCAGGCCGATGAGCATGGCGCCGGCGACGAGGAACAGGCTCCAGGCCAACCGCATCAACCAGCGCCGGGGACCCTCGCGCAACGCCATGGCCGCCTACTGCACCTTCGCCGGCAACGTCGCGAAGTCGATCTTCCTGATCTTCGCCAGCCGGCAGGTGTCGAGCACAGCGATGCCGGTGCCGTAACGCGCCAGTTCGTCGCCACGCACCAGCACCGCCTGGTCGGGGTCGCGTTCGCGCGCCGCGGTCAGCTTCTGCTGCAGCGCCACCAGGGTGACGTCGCGGCCGTCGACCTGGATGCGGCCATCGGCAGGCACGTCGACGACGATCGGCTTGCCCTGCTGGCCGCGTTCGCCGCTCTTCGCCTCGGGCAACCGCAGGTCGAGCCGCGTCTCGTCGCGCGTGAACGTGGTCGCCGCCAGGTAGAAGATCAGCAGCAGGAACACCACGTCGACCATCGGCGTCAGGTTGATGCCCGGCTCGTCGTCCTCGGCCGCCGGTTCATGCCGCATGGCTGCCTCCCTGGCTGGCCGCTGCGC
>JBASWX010000567.1:0-11985 GCA_049276695.1 Planctomycetota bacterium | reverse complement strand
GGGCGACATGGCGCAGCACGCCGCCGTTGCGCTTCGCCTCGGCGAGCCGTTCCCGGAGAGGCGCGTCGAGTTCCGGCAGGCGCGCGACGAAGTCCGCACGCGATACCGAACGCAGCGGCTCCGGCACCAGCGACTCGAGCTGCACGTCGCCGATGCCGGTCTGCCAGCCGTTCTCGCGCGCCAGGATCACCAGCTTGCGGGCGACGTCGAGCCCCGACAGGTCGTCGCGCGGATCGGGCTCGGTGTAGCCGAGTTCCATCGCCTGCCGCACCAGCGTGCTGAACGGCCGCGAGCCGTCGAACCAGTGCAGCAGGTAGCCGAGCGTGCCCGACAGGATGCCCTCGATCGCCAGCACCTCGTCGCCGGTGTCGATCAGGTCGCGCAGCGTGGTGATGACCGGCAGCCCGGCGCCGACCGTCGACTCGTAGCGGAACAGCGCCTGCTGCCCGCGCAGCGGCGCGTAGCGCGCCCACGGGCCCGAGCCAGCGTGCTTGTTGGCGGCGATCACGTGGATGCCGCGCGCCAGCCAGCCGTGATAGCGGTCGGCGATCGCGTCGCTGGCGCTGCAGTCGACGATCACCGCGTGCGGCAGGTGTTCGGCGTGCACGTGTTCGGTGAACGCCCCGAGGTCGGTGTCGCGGTCGTGGGCGGGTTCGCCGTCGCCGACCACCATCGGGTCGGCGAGCACCATGCGCGCCGAACGGGCGATCGCGCGTACACGCAGATCGAGGTTGTTCTGCGTCAACAGCCGGGCGCGCGCACCCTGCAGCTGCGCCAGGAACGCGCTGCCGACGTGGCCCTTGCCGACCAGCCCGACCGACAGCGTCTGCGCCGACAGGTAGAAGCCGGCGTGCACCGCGCGCAGGGCACGGCGCGCGTCGGTGGCGTCGATCGCGACCGAGATGTTCCGCTCCGACGCGCCCTGCGCGATCAGCCGCACGTTGACGTTCGCGCGCGCCAGCGCCGCGAACAGCCGCGACGCGATGCCGGGCGTTCCCGCCATGCCGTCGCCGACCACCGCCAGCGCCGCGACGCCGTGCGCGACGGTGACGTCGGAGACCTGCCCGTTCGCCAGTTCGCCGCGGAACGCCGCCCGCACCGCGCTCGCCGCGGTCGTTGCGTCGGCCTCGCGGATCACGCAGCAGATCGAGTGCTCCGACGAGCCCTGCGAGATCATCACCACCGACACGCCGGCGTGCTTCAGCGCCGCGAACACGCGTTCGGCGGTGCCGGGCACGCCGATCATGCCGGCCCCTTCGAGGTCGAGGATCGCCAGCCCGCTGAACGTGGTGACGCCCTTGACCGGCTGGCTGACGTCGCGGTCGGCCGAGATCCGGGTGCCCGGGTGCGCTGGGTGGAAGGTGTTGCGGGCGACGATCGGGATGCCGTGCGCGATCGCCGGCGCCATCGTCTGCGGGTGCAGCACCTTGGCGCCGAAGTACGCGAGCTCGCACGCTTCCGAGTACGACAGCGCCGCGATGTGCACCGCCTCCGGCACCACGCGCGGATCGGCCGACAGCACGCCGTCGACGTCGCTCCACACGTGCAGCTCCCTGGCATCGAACAGCGCCGCGAAGATCGCGCCGGAGTAGTCGCTGCCGTTCCGGCCCAGCGTGGTGATGCGCCCGTCGCCGGTGCGGGCGACGAACCCGGTCACGATCGTGCGCGGCGGTGCCGCGGCGAGGTGCGCGGCGACGCGCTGCCGACAGGCGTCCCAACGCACCACGGCGCCGAGTTCGGTCTTGTCGACGACCAGCACCTCGCGCGCGTCGAGCCAGCAGCTCGGCGCGCCGCGGGCGCGCAGCGCGGCGTCGACCATCGTCGACGACCACACTTCGCCCAGCCCCGAAACGAACTCGAGCAGGTCGGGCGACACTGCGCCGACCAGCGTCTGCGTGCGCAGCAGGTCGCGCAGCCCGGCGAACCCGGCCTGCAGGCGTTCGACGATCGGTGGTGCGGCGCCGCCGAGCAGTTCGCGGGCGGTGGTCACGTGGCGCTGTTCGAGCGCGTCGGCACCGGCCCGCCAGCCGTCGTCCTTCGCCGCCGCCTTCCCGACCAGCGCGATCAGCGCGTCGGTGACGCCCTGCATCGCCGAGATCACGACCACCTGTCGCTCGGGCCGCGCCAGCAGGATGTCGGCGACGGCCCCGATGCGTTCGGCGTTGGCGACGCTGCTGCCGCCGAACTTGTGCGCGATCACCGTGCGCTCCGTGCCGCGACTGCGGGTTCGTTCGTGACGAGGCGGATCACGCGCATGCGCGCAGTGTGCCGATGGCGGTTGCCCTGCGCCAGTCTGGGCGGCTCACGGGGTTCTCCGTGCTGGCGCGCGCGCTACTTCTTGCCGCGCAGCACGTGCGCGCGCCACTGCGCCTCGACCGCCCCGACGTCGGCGCCGAACGCGAGCCGCCAGCTCGCCGCCGCGCGTTCGTCGAAGTCCGCGGGCAGCGGCTTGCGCCGGCCGCCGTGGAACGGCGCCTTGTACTCGTGCACGAACGTCGCCAGCGCCTTCGGCCGCTGTGTCATCGCCCAGTCGACGAACGACCATGCCTGCAGGTGCTGCTCCATCCCGAACGCCGTCGCGTCCTGCCGCTCCAGCAGTGCCAGCAGGGCTTCGAACGCGCCGGTGCGCAGCAGCCCAGCCGAGCGCTCGTTCCACTTCCAGAAGTCGCTGGCCTCGCGTTCGCCGCCGAGCCGCCGTTCGTAGGCCGGAAACCGCGGCGAGATGCGCCGCGCGTGCCAGTGCGCGAGGCCGAGCGACAGCCAGGCCGGCAGTTCGTGCGCGTAGCCGCGGTAGCCGTTGTAGAGCTGGAACGCGAGGTTGTAGGCGAGTTGCGAGTGCAGCGCGTGGTCGTTGCGCATCAGCCCGTCGGTGGAGTCCTCGGCGATCGCGAACACCATCGCCGAGCCTTGTTCGTAGTGCCGGATCGGTTCGGTGGTCTCGCGCCCACCCATGTACTGTTTCGCGTAGCGGGCCAGGCTCGAGCCCTTGCCGACGACCAGCACTGCGAACTTCTCGGGCATGCCGAGGTGCGGACCGAGGCCGAAGTACTTCGCCGGCTCGCGCGGGTCGTGACCGGGCGCTGGCGGAAACGTCGCGTCGGTGACGCCGAGGTGGCGGCTGACCTCGGCGTAGATCGCTTCGCAACGCAGCGCGACCAGGTGGGTGCGCAGCCACGGCTCGAGGTCGCGCGTGTCGGCCTTCACCGCCGGCAGCCGGCGCTTCAGCTCGGCGAGTTCCTTGCGCGTGCCCTCGACCCAATCGCGTTCGCCGCGCAGTTCGAGCGGGGCCAGGGCGCAGCCGATCCGGAAGTGCGCGGTCTCGAGCCACGCAATCGGTTCGTCGCCGAGCAGCCGTTCGATGTCGCCGGTGCCGTGCTGGCAGCCGAACGGGAACGGCCCCAGCGACGCGTAGCCGGCGCGGCGGACCAGCGCCGCATCGCCGCGGGTGTAGGGGTCCGGTCCGGCACTGCGCACCGGGCCCTGGGTCGGCGCCGGCAGTGCGAACGCGGCGAGGCAGAGCGCAGCGATCGCGAAACACCGGCGAGGCACGGCGGCCGAGGGCATGGCCGCCGCAATAGCCCGGGCGGCGGTGGGCGTAACGCGACTCCCGACCGGTCCGCACCGCACTGGTTGGCGGGCGAACGGGGCCTTCACCCCGGCAAGCCGATGGGTGGCTCCGGCATTCCGGTACCGGAGGCAACCATGGCTGTTCACGATTCGCCGCGCGCCCTCGCCTACGCGCGCGCCCGTGCCGCGGCGCGCGGCTTCGTCGACGTCTACCGGCAGCGCGCCAAGCTCTACCCTGCGGTCTGCCGCGACTGCGGCGCCACCGAATGGCAGGGACGGTGGCGCTGGGATGGGCCGGTGCCGGGGCTGGCGCCGGTCGTCTGTCCGGCGTGCGAACGCATCCGCGACGGCGCCGCGGCGCACGTCGTCGAATTGACCGGAGCGCTGGACCGGTGGTGGCCCGAGGTCCGCGGCCTGATTGCCAACGTCGGCCGGGCGGAGGCTGGCGAACATCCGCTCGAACGGGTGATGCACGTCGACGTGCGCGGCGACCGCGTGCTGGTGCCGACGACCGGCGTGCACGTCGCCCGGCGACTGGTCGCTGCGATCGTGCGGCGCTGGCGCCACGGCGTGCGACTGACGTTCGCCGACGGCGCAACCCGGATCGAGTGGGTAGCAGCGCAGCAAGCGTGACCGCGAACCGGCACCGCACCGCTTCGCGCTGACAGGTGGCGGGTCGGATCGGCGACGATGCGCGGCATGTCACGGTCCCCGGCGCTGCCCTGGCTCGTCGCCGCCGCGTTGGCGGGTGCAGCAGTGGTCGTGGGCGTGCGGGCATGGACCGACCTGCCGGCGCCGCCGGCAATCGGAACCGCTCCGCAACTGGCGAGCACCGCGCAGCCCGTCGCCGCGCCGGAACGTGCCGGCGGGGTCCCGGCCGCACCCGACAGCCTGCCGCCGGAGTCCGCACCGGCGCCGCGCGCCGAAGTGGTGCCGGTTCCGTTCACGTTGAGCCAGGCCGGCGAGGCGTTGCTGGCGCGGGCGAAGACGGACCGCAGCCTGACCCTGGTCACCGCCGAGGTGCTGCAGGTCGATGCGATCGCAGTGTCGTCACCGGCGGCGGGTGGTCTGCGGCACCAGGATCTGCACCTGCGCATCCTCGCCACCGACCGCGCGGTGCCGCGGCGCTGGGCCACCGTGAAGGCGCCGCTGTGTCCCGCGTCCGCGGAGGCGAAGTACGGGTGCAGTACGGCGCTCGGCAGTGTGCAGGCCGGCGAAGTGCGCACGTTCGTGTTCGCGCGCGGCCGTCCCGACCTCGGCGCCCTCGGCGCGCTGCTGGCGGATCGGGTGTTCTGGATCGCGCTCGCCGGCCCGCTGGTGCCGCGGCCCCATGATCCGGTGCTGTCGGCGCTGCCGCCCGAACTGCTGCCCTGGCTCGGCCGACCGCTGACCAACGTGTTCCGCGCCCGCGTCCGCGCGGTGCTGCGCCGCGCCGAACGGCCCAGGAACCCGTTGCAGGACGCCGACCGCGTCGACGTCGATGTGCTCGAGATCGCCCAGCAGGGCGGTCGGCTGCCGCTCGGCCGCGATGTGCGTATCAGCCAGGCGCCCTTCGTTCCTGGCCTCGACCTGGCGGCGCTCGCCGTCGGCCGTGAGTACTGGCTCGCGACCGAGGATGCCGCGTTCTGGCAGGTGCTGCACGCGTTTGCGCCGGTGCGCTGACCTCCAGCGCGGGCCGGTTCCGGTGTGTCGGCGGCGTTGCCGCACAAGCCTGCCCGCGGCCGGTCCTTGCGGCGGCGGCACCTTGCGGCGCGCCAACGGCCTTGCCACCGTGAGTAGCGGCTGGCGAAGTGCGCCCGGGTTGGTTACGGTGACGCGCCGCGAACTGGTGGACCTGCCCTTGCTCATGATCATCCCGCTCACCTTGCTGTCCCTGGCCAGTCCTGACCTCGCCGCTGCGCCCGCGAGCATGTTGCTCGTAGCGCCGGCCGCGGTCGTTGCCCCACAGGGGCCCGAAGTCACGCCGATGCCGATGCCGTCGCCGACGCGGCCGCCGAGCGGGGGCACTCCCGAGCCGGGCGTGGTGATGCTGTTGCTCGGCGCCGCCGGGGTCTACGGGCTGTATCGCGCGCGGCGGAACCGCAAACTGATCGAAGTGCCGCAAGGGTGAGCCCGGGTGTGGTTTCTGCTGGCGACGGCCGCGCTGCTGTGGTCGTTCCGCGGCGCGCTGGCCAGCTATCTGCGTGACCAGCACTACCAGGAGCACTTCCTCTATCTGTGGGTGTTCCTGGCGCTGGCGCTGGCGCGCAGCCTGCGACCGCCGTTCCGGGCGCAATGCGGAATGCGCGGCGCGCGCGACGCCTTCGGCTGCACGCTCGCCGGCAGCGCATGCTTGCTGTTCGCGATCAGCGAAGTCGCGGGCTCCAGCTCCGGTGCGCGCACCGCGCTGGTCGTGTTCCTGACCGGCGTCGCGGTGCTGGCGGTGCCGGCGTGGACGGTGCGCCGGTGCCTGCTGCACGGCCTGTTGATGCAGCTGTGCTTCGGGCTGCCCTACGCGGTGTTCTTCCCGCTGACCGCGAAGTTGACCTGGGGCGTCGCCTGGCTGGTCGCGCTGCCCGCGCGGCTCGGCGTCGCCGACTACGTGGTCGAGTCGTCGGTGGTGCGGTTTCCGCACTACCAGCTCGTGATCACGCCGGACTGCTCGGGCCTCGGGCAACTGCTGACGTTCACCGGCATCGCGGCGCTCGGCGTGCTCAGTGCGGCGCGCAACTGGCGGCGCAGCGTCGGGCTGGTGGTGCTGGCGGTGGCGCTGGCCTGGTTGTCGAACGTCGCGCGCGTCGGTTTCTTCGTGCTGTGCGTCGCGGCCGGGTGGACCGCGGCGGTCGACGACGGTGCGTTGCACGCCGGGCTCGGCTTCCTGGTCTTCCTGCCGTTCGTCGCGCTGCTGATCGGCGTGATCCTGAAGACGCACGTGCCGCTGCCGCCCGCGGCCGCGACGCTGGTGCGGCCGGGGCGCTGGCCGATCGCGCTGCTGGCGCTGCCATTGCTAGCGATCTCGGTGCTGCTCGAACGCGGGCGCACCGTCGCAGCGCCGGCGCCGTCGTACTTCGCGCAGCTCGAGCAACCGCCCGGCCACCGGCTCGAACTGCGGGCGCCCAGCGAGGCTGCGGATCAGGCCAGCTACGAGACGCCGTGGCTGGTCAACGCCCGCTTCCGCGGCGTCGATGGCGGCACCTTCGACCTGTTCCACTACAGCACCAGTTCGCGCAGCCACCTGTGCGTGCACGCGGTCGCGGCCTGCCTCGGCGTACCCGCCGACCAGGTGCGGCGCGCTGTGCCGGTCACCGTGGCGGGCAGAGGCTGGTGGCGGATCGGGCTCGACGATGGCAACCCGGCGAACGCGGCGCACGTCTACTTTGCGTTCGAGGTCGGCGGCGAACGCTTCGACGACTCGCTGGCGACGCAGTGGCGGGTGTTCCGGCAGCGGCTGCTCGGCGGTTCGTGGGAGGTCCGGTTCACCCGCGTGATGGTGCCGGGGCCGTTGCCGCCGGAACCGGGCGCGGCCATCGCCGCGGTGCTCGGTTGGCTCGGCGAGCTGACTGCGCGCTGACTGCGGTTCACCCGCGGGCGAACGGGCGCCCACGCAGCCGCCTGCCGGTCGACGCGCTCCGCCGGCGATGCCCGCCACAGCAGATCCCGCCGCGACACCGCGAACAGCACCACGGTCACTTCCCGGCCGCCTGGTGTACGGCGGCGCGGATGCGTTGGTGCGTTCCGCACGCCGTCCATTGCGCGGAAGGGTGTGGGCCCCGCACAACAGCCTACCGCAGCCGCATTTCGTGTCCGTCAGCCCCGGCGCGTCGCGTAGTACCGAGGCAGGGGCGTCGCTGCGGGCGCGGCCACCCTGGCCGGTGCGCGGTTCGACAGAAGCCCGGTCGCTGCCATCCGTTCCGGGGGTGGTCGACCGGGTGGGTCGAGGCCATGCTACCGCACGGACTCGGCGAGGCACTGCAGGACCCGCGGGCAACACCCCCTCTCGAAGCATGGCGATCCCCAGGCAGCAGACCCTACCGCGACCGGCGTTCGGCGTCGCGTCGCCGACGCTGCTCGAATCCGGCCGGCTGCCGCAGATCCCGCTCGGCGAAGTGCGCGTGCACGCGATCCGGCAGTCGGAGTGCGTCGCGCACGTGATGCGCGCCCTCGATCGCCGCACCGGCGGTTCGATCGCGACCGTCAATCTCGACCACTGGCGCCGGCTGCGCACCGACGCCGCGTTCCGCGCCGCCTATCGGGACGCGAGCCTCGTCGTCGCCGACGGCATGCCCCTGGTCTGGGCGAGCCGCCTGCAGGGCACGCCGCTGCCCGAACGCGTCGCCGGCTCCGACCTGATCTTCAGCCTCACGCGCGCCGCCGCCGAACACGACCACGGCGTGTTCCTGCTCGGCGGCAATCCCGGCACCGCCGAGATCGCCGCGCAGCGCCTCGCCGAGCAGGCGCCCGGGCTACGAGTGGTCGGCACGCACTGTCCGCAGCGCGGCTTCGAGCAGGACCCCGCGCAACTCGCCGCCGTCCGCGAACTGGTGGCGCGCAGCGGTGCCGGCATCGTGTTCGTCGCCCTCGGTTCCCCGAAGCAGGAACTGTTCATCCACGCGCAGCGCTCGGCGCTGCCGCAAGCGTGGTGGATCGGTGTCGGCATCAGCTTCAGCTTCGTCGCCGGCGAAGTCCGCCGCGCGCCGCTGTGGGTGCAGCGCCACGGGCTCGAGTGGCTGCACCGGCTGCTGCAGGATCCGGCCCGGCTGTGGACGCGTTACCTGTGGCACGGTCCGTGGTCCGCGGCGCGCCTGTTCGCGCAGGCGCTGTGGCGCCGCGTGCGGCCGCTGGCGCCGGAGCCGACCGCGATGGCGCCGGACTCCGGTTCGATGTCGCCGCCGTAGGCGTCCACCCGTCAGCCGGTGAACCACTGCTGTCCGGTGGGGGTCCGCCACAGCCGCTTCGCCACGTCGGCCCAGGCGGCGATCGCGCGAACCACCGCGCCGTCGTCGTGACCGACCGGGGCCACGAACTGCTGGGCGGCGATCGTCAGCAACCCCGGCGCGGACAGCCCCATCGCCCGGATCTCGGCCGCGGTCCTCGGCGCGAACTCGAACGGCTGGAAGCGGTACTGCGGCAATGCCGCCAGCAGCACCTCGCGCGGGCCGGCCGGCATGTCGCCCAGATCGAACAGCGACGCGAGGTCGGTGGAGGTGCGCCAACGCCGGCGACCGAGCGACACCACCACCGGCAGGATCGGCGGCAACAGTTCCGGCGACGGACTCTGCCGCAACAGGTCCTTCCAGACGCCGACCATGTAGGCGAGTACCCGCAGCGCGATCCGTCGTTTCGGCCGCACGGTGTGTTCGAACAGCACGTAGAGCAGCGCTGCCCGGCCACGCAGGCGCACCGAGAACAGCACGTCGGTTCGCTGGTCCTGTTGCTCCTCGCCGAACTGGGCCGTCGGTACGGGGGTCAGAGAATCCCAGTCGATCGCGCTGACGATCTCTGGCGGCAGCAATGCGCGCAGCAGTGGCGCTGCATGTTCGGGCTTGCTGAAGGTGTCGCGGAAGAAGTTGTCGTGTGGTGTGCCCATGGAGTCCTCTTCCAGGACAAGTGGGGGACCGGGGGCAGACTCCAGGCCGGATCGGCGCCGGATTGCAACCAACGGACATCTGCTCCCTCGCCGGCGGGCCCGCACAGCCGCGATGGCGTCCCCTTCCGACGCCGTCTAGTGTAAGGCGTACATGGCGACCGTCGACACGCCGCAGGCCGCGGGACCCGCCGTCGATGCCCGCGCCGCCGGCCGCATCCTGGTGGTCACGCCGTGCCGGAACGAGGAGCCGTACATGCGGCGCACCCTCGACGCGGTTGCGCACCAGACCTGTCTGCCGGCGCAGTGGGTGATCGTCGACGACGGCTCCACCGACGGCACGCCGGCGATCCTCGCCGAGTACGCCAACCGCCTGCCGTGGCTGCGCATCGTGCGGCGCGACGATCGCGGCGAACGCAGCGTCGGTCCCGGCGTGATCGAAGCGTTCTACGCCGGGCTGCACGGCATCGAGCTCGCGCAGTTCGAGTTCGTCTGCAAGCTCGACCTCGATCTCGACCTGCCGCGCGACTACTTCGAACGGCTGATCGCGCGCATGCGCCAGGACCCGCGCCTCGGTTCGTGCAGCGGCAAGCCGTTCTATCGCGACGCCGCCGGCCACGAACGGCTCGAATGGTGCGACGACGAGATCGTCGTCGGCATGACCAAGTTCTACCGCGTCGCCTGCTTCCAGGAGATCGGCGGCTTCGTGCGCGCGGTGATGTGGGACGGCATCGACAGCCATCGCTGCCGCATGTTCGGCTGGATCGCGCGCAGCACCGCCGCGCCCGAACTGCGGTTCGAACACCTGCGCCAGATGGGCTCGAGCGACGCCGGCGTGTTGCGCGGCCGCCGCCGCCACGGTGCTGGTCAGTACTTCATGGGCACGACGCCGGTCTACCTGCTGGCCAGTGCCGTGCGCCGGCTGTTCCAGCCGCCCTGCGTGCTCGGGGCCCTGGCGATGCTCTCCGGCTTCGTCGCCGCGTGGTGGCGCCGCGCGCCGCGCTACGAGGACCGCGAGTTCCGCGCCTTCCTGCGCCACTTCCAGTGGGGGGCCCTGCTGCGCGGCAAGGCCCGCACGATCGCCCGCATCGAACGAGCGACCGCTGCGCGCTGGCAGGCGCGCCACGGCCCGCGTACACCGCGATGAGTCCGGCATGAACTTCGTCGCCCGCCTCGTGCTGCTCGGCTTCGTGCCCGGAGCACTGCTCGCGTTCGCGATGCTGCGCGCCCGCACCGCTGCGGCGCTGGTGCTCGTCGCCGGCAGCCTGCTGCTGCCGATCCTGACCCTGCCGGTGCCCGGTCCGCTCGACCTCGGCAAGCCGGAGGCGATCAGCTTCGCGCTGCTGTTCGGGGTGCTGATGTTCGATCCGGGGCGCATCGCGGCGTTCCGGCCCAAGGCGCTCGACCTGATCGTGCTGGCGTGGCTCGTCGTCGGCTCGGCCTCGTCGCTCGCCAACCAGCTCGGCGGTTACGACGCGCTGCAGGTGTTCCTGAACCGCTTCGTCAAGTGGGGCATCCCGTACTGCATCGGCGCGATGTACTTCGGCTCCCGCGACGGGCTGCGCGCCGCGTTGTGGGCACTGTTCCTGTCGGCGGTCGCGTACGTGCCATTCGCCCTGTTCGAGGTGCGCATGAGCCCCGAACTGCACGAGATCGTCTACGGCGCCTCGCAGCACGGCTTCGCGCAGACGATGCGCGGCGGCGGCTACCGGCCGATGGTGTTCATGTCGCACGGGCTCGAGCTGTCGCTGTGGATGGCCGCGGCGATGGTGGCCGGCTTCACGCTGTGGCGCTCGTCGCCCCGCTCGCCATTGCCCGTCCCGCTCGCGCCGCTGGTGGCGCTGGTCGGCATCACGCTGGTGCTGTGCAAGTCGGCCGGCGCGATCCTGCTCGGATTGCTCGGCGTGCTCGCCTGCACCCCGTCGCTGCGGCGTTGGCTCTGCTCCGCGATGCTCATCGCGGTCCCGGTCTACCTGGGGCTGCGCGTGTTCGGCAGTGGCGCACTGGAGAAGGTCGTGCTCGACCTCGCGCACCTGATCTCGCGCGACCGTTCCGGCTCGCTCGACTTCCGCTTCGACAACGAGGTGTTGCTGCTCGGCAAGCTGTGGCAGAACCCCTTCGTCGGCGCCGGTGGCTGGAACTTCGGCATCCTCCACGACGCGGAGACCGGCGACCCGATCCCGATCACGACCGACTCCTTCTGGATCTACGCCGCGGCGACGAACGGCTTCGTCGGCTTGCTCGCCGCGGTCGGTCTGCTGTGGGCGCCGGCGGTGCGTGGCCTCGGCGGGTTGCTGCGTTCGTCCGCCTTCCGCGAACCGGAACGGCTCGGCGCCTGCATCGTGCTGGCGATGCTGGTGCTCGACTGCATGGCGAACTACTTCGTGCCGCCGCTCTACCTCGCGATCGCCGGCGGGTTGTCGCGGGTGCCGCTCGGAGTGGCGCCGGGGTCCGCGCCGTCGGGTACCAGTGCGCCGCGTGCGGCGGAGCGGCCCGCGCAGCCGGCGGCGTGGTTGCAGCCTCGGCACGTGGCTCCGCAAGGGGACGGTGGCGGCGACGCGCCGCGTAGTTAGGCGGTTCTGATCAAGTGCGGCGGAGGAGCGGCGGAGCGGAGGATGCGGATGAACCCGGCGGTGGGTGTCGCGGCGCACCGGCTGCGATCGGGCTCCGGGCGCCGGTTGCGCTTTGCCAGGGCTGGCGCCGGCGACCCGCGGAGCTATCAGCCCGTTGAACAAACCGCTTTCGGCGAGGCGGTGAAGGAATCGCGAGGCCAGGAGTGCAGACGAGCGGCCGAACTCGCGTAGTCGACGATCCGCCGGAGCGCGCCGGCGCACTGCGCGACGATCGTCGACCAG
>JBASWX010000566.1:0-2528 GCA_049276695.1 Planctomycetota bacterium | reverse complement strand
ACCCGGCGTTGCGCACCGCCGCCGCCTGCGCGCTGGTGCAACTGGGCGAACGACGGCAGGCACTGCCGTTCCTGCGCGCCGTGCTGCTGGCCGGGTCGCCTGCGGGCGTGCAGCCGGGGGCCACGGTCGGGTTGCCGGTGCGGACGCGCTGGGCGCTGGAGCGTTACCTGGTGCAGCGGCTGTTGCAGCACGAGGGCGAACCGGCGCTCGCGGCCGGACTCGACCCCGACGCGAGCTGGCCGGAACTCGAGCAGGTCACCGAGCGGTTCTGCCGCTGGCTCGAACGGCAGCCCTGACCGCGCTCACGGGAACATCGTCGCGACTGTCTGCACCGCGACGTCGCGGACCGAGCCGTTCTTGACCAGCACCCGGCCCTTCGCAGGCATCGCGCCCTGCCAGCACTCGACCAGCACTTCGATCTCGCTGGTGACGTCGGCGGCGCGAAGGTCGCTCAGCACCGTGATCTCGTGGTAGCCGAGCTGCAGCAGGCGGCCCTCGACCAGGTCCAGCAGCCGCCGCGCCGGCGGCACGACCACCGGTTCGGCCGGGGTCCCGGCGCCCGTGATCGCGATCGGCGGCGGGATCTGTACCACTGCGGCCCGCACGTCGGCGGTCGCCTCGCGCAGGTCCTCGAGGTCGTCGTGCAGGCGATCGACGCCGTGTTCGATGCGTTCCAGCCGCTGCTGGTCGAAGGCCGCCGCGAGCTTCGCCAGGCGTTCGTCGAGCGCACGCAGCTGGTCCTCGAGGTTGCGGATGCCGGCGAGCTGCTGCAGGTGGCGTTCGCAGCGGACCATGCGCAGGTGCACGAGCACGTAGCCCAGCACCAGGGCCACGAAGAACAGCGTGAACTGCAGGGCGTCCATTCGCTCCGGACTCTAGCGGACGGGCGCGCACGCCAACAGCGGTCTACACGGCGATCCGGCGGCTGCGGGAGCGCCACCACAAGTACCACGGCACGCCACTGGCGATGATCGCCAGACCCTTCAGCGCGTTGACCTGTGCCGCGGCATCCTGCAGCACGGCGATCACGAAGCCGATGGCAACGACGATGAACAGCGCTGGGGTCAGCGGGTAGCCCGTGCAACGGTACGGCCGGGCCAGGTCCCGCCGCGTCGCCCGCAACCGGTACACCCCGGCCACGGTCGCCGCGTAGAACAGGAAGCTGGCGAACACCACGAACTCGGTCACGTCGCCGAAGGTCCTGAGGAACAGCACCAGCAGGATGCCAACGACGGCCTGCACCCAGATCGCGACGCTCGGCGTGCCCCACCGTGGACTGACGTGCTGCAGCGGTGCTGGCACCAGCCCGTCCCTGCCCATCGCGTAGAACGCGCGCGGCGACGACAGCATGTTCGGGTTCGCGGCGCCGAAGATCGAGATCGCGATCAGCAGCGTCAGGTACCCCGACATCTCCGGCGAGAAGATGCGTGCCACCGTCAGGCTGGCGACGTGCGTCGACGGCGTGCCCGCGGCCATCGCCTGCATCTCGGCGAACGGCACCGCCCGCAGGTAGACGACGTTGATGAACTCGTAGACCGCGATCAGCACCACCATGCCGCCGATCAGCCCGAGCGGCAGGTTGCGTTCTGGCCGCTTCAGCTCGGCGGCATTGAACGGCATCTGGTACCAACCCTCGTAGGCCCAGAAGATGCCGAGGAACGCGGCGACCAGACCGGTCACCGTCAGCGTCGTCTGCGCGGGCGGCGCGGGCGGTCCGGCGGCGCTGCCCCCGCCGCCGGCGACGAAGAAGCCGCCCGCGATGATCAGGCCCAGCGCGCCGACCTTGGCGAACGTCGACAGGTTCTGGACCAGCGCGCCGAGCACGACGCCGAAGTGGTTGACGACCGCGAGCAGCACGATCATCGCGATCGGCACGATGCGCATCCAGAACGGCGACTGCTGTTCGGCCGCGACGTCAACGCCGAACAGCGGCAGCAGGTTCTCGGCGAAACCGAGCGCCAGCGCCGCGATGGTGCCGGCGTTGATCACCCAGAAGAACGTCCAGCCGTACAGGAAGGCGACGAACCGGCCCCAGCCCTCGCGCAGGAACGCGTACTGCCCGCCCGCTTCGGGGAACATCGCGCCGAGTTCGGCATAGGCGAACGCGCCGCACAGGCAGACGACGCCGAGCCCGACCCACAGCAGGTGGATCCAACCCTCGGACGGCAGCGCCTGCGCAACTGCCAGCGGCTTCAGGAAGATGCCCGAGCCGATCACCGCACCGACCGTGATCGAGATCGCCGATACCAGGCCGAGGCGGCGCTGCAGTTGACCGGACTCCATGCGGGCCGAACGCTACGCTGGGACCACCCTGCGCGGGAGAGAAAGCCGCGCGTCGCCCGCTCCCAACGATGCGCCTGCGCACCCGCCTGATCGTCGTCGCCGCGTTCCTCGCGCTGTTCGCGGCGATCCCGGTGCCCGAGGCGAGGACCGCCAACGCCACGATCGCGTGGCTGCGGGTGCGCGAGTGGCTGCTGTCGGACCGCTCGCCGCTGCCCGCGTGGCAACAGCACGGCACGGTGCCGCCG
>JBASWX010000565.1:0-2469 GCA_049276695.1 Planctomycetota bacterium | reverse complement strand
GCGTTGTAGCGCGCACGGTCCCGGCTCACTCGGGGGCGTCGAACGAAGCGAGCGGCCAGCACAGACAGTGGCCCTTGGCGTCGCGCGACAGCACGCTCTTGCCGTCGCCGGCGAAACGCAGCCGCAGGGTTGGCACGTCCCAGGCGCCGAAGTGGCGGTGCAGGTCGCCGGGCGTCGCGATGTCGCTGCGCGCGAGGTGGCCGTCAGGCGAAGCCCACGCGAACTGCCGGCTGTCGGCGCTCCACGCCACCGAACACTCGCCGCCGTTGCGTTCGTGCGGCTGCGGCTTCTGCACCGTGAGCCTTGCCTCGCAAGCACCGGTCGCGGTGTCGAGCAGGCTCGCGAGCAGGCCGCCGCGCGTCAGGCACAGCACGCGCTTGCCGTCGGGCGAACGGGAGAACACGCGCCAGCTGTTGATCCCCGGATCGACCGTCGCCTGCCATTCCTGCTTGCCGGTCGCGATCGTCCAGGCGCTGACGATGCCGTCGTGCGTCGACGCGAGCAGCCGGCCCTGGCCGGGCAGGAAGGTGAAGTAGTGCGGCACCGCCGCCGGTGCGCGGGCGAACTCGCGCACCTTGCCGGTGGCCAGTTCGAGCAGCCGGAACGACGGTTCCTGCAAGCCACCCTCGACCACCACGAACGCGACGTGGGTGCCGTCGGGATGGATTGCGATCGAACTGACGTTGTCGTTCGGCAGCCGGATGCGGGCGCGCTGCTTGCCGGTGCCGAGTTCGCCGACGATCAGCGAGCCGACCGAGCGCGCGTAGGCGACGAGGCCGGCATCGCCGGCGATGTCCCAGGCGACGAGGCCCATGCCGGAGACGTCGGCCTTCGCTTCGCGGTAGACGGTGCGCTCGCTGGTGCGCACCTCGAAGCGGCCGTTCTCGCCATCGGCCTGGACCAGCGTGCCGTCGGCACTCGCCCAGCGCGGCACCGGCCACGGTTCGGGCGCATCGACGACCAACGCGCCGTACGGCAGGAACGGTCGCGGCGGCTTCACTCCGGGCCCGGGCAGTGCGAACGGACCGGCTTCGCTGCCGTGCATCGGGCCGTCGTTGGTGACGAAGAACAGGTTGTGCTGCTCGCAGACGTGCGCCGTGAGGATGTCCTGGCTGTCGATGCCGGGCTTGCCCTTCCACAGCGGGACCTTCACCAGCGGCTGCCGGCACAGCGGGCAGGTGTGCTGGCGGGCCGGTGGGACGCCGCCGATCTGGACCACGGCGCCGGGTGCAGGACGCGGCGTCAGGATCCAGAGGCGGCCCGGCGGGGCATTCTGCCCGTGCAGTGCCGCGAGCACGCGTTCCTTCAGCGCGTCGAGGCCCTGGGCGGCTGCCGTGGCGAGCAGCCAGCACGCGGCGACGAGCAGTTGGAGAAGGGGCTGGGCCGAGCGACGCACGGCGTAGGTAGTGCCGTGCCGGTAGGTGCGTAACCGCGATCGGACTCAGTCACCGCTGGCGTTGCCGGGCCTTCCGGCGCCGCTGCCGCTTTCCCGCCAAGGCGTCCAGGTCCTCGTCCCACTCCTTGAAGAAGGCGTTGCCCGTGACCACATGGCCGCGATCGAGTTGGTCGGCACCCTCAGCGATCAGCTTGCGGGTCCGATCGAGTTCCGCCTGCCGGTGTTGAACAGGAACCCGCGGTGGTTTCGGGTGTGCTCTCACGTGCGCACCCAGACCCCGAGCCGCCGCTGCCGCGCCGCCGGCGCCGGCAGTTCGTAGGCGAGGCTCTGCACGCGCCGGAACGGATCGAGCCGTTCGACCACTTGCGCCTCGCCTTCGAGCCAGAGCACCAGGTGTCCGCGCGGGCGCAGCAGCGGCGCCGCCAGCTCGGCGACCTGCTCCGGCTTGCCGACCGCGCGCGCGACCACGAGATCGAACGCGTGCCGCAGATCGGCGCGCAGGGCAGGCGCCTGCTGCGCGTCGAGCAGCAGGGTCTCGACGCCGTCCCACTTCGCCTGCACCAGGCAACTGCCGATCGCGCGCACCTTCTTGCCGGTGCGGTCCATCAGCACGACCGAGGCGCCCGGGTGCAGCGCCGCGATCGCGATCCCGGGGAAGCCATTGCCGGTGCCGAGGTCGAGCGCGTGGCGCGGCCGCAGTCCGGTGCGCGCGAACGCCAGGCTGTCGAGCACGTGCAGCACGATCGCCTGCTCGCGGTCGCGCACCGCAGTGAGGTTGATCTGCTCGTTGAGCGCCAGCATCGCGTCGAGGTAGGCGAGCAGGCGGGCCGCGCGCGGTTCGTCGAGTTCGGCGCCGAGTGCCTTGGCGCCGGCGAGCAGCCGGGCGGTGGCGGTGTCGTCGGGTGCGGGGCTCATGGCGCGTTGCGGGCGCGGGATCTTCGCGAACGGCGCCGCCGGCGCAATCGTCAGGACAGTTCGTCGAGCGCGGGCGGTGGCACCGGCGGCGTCGGCGCAGCGGCCATCGGCTCGCCGCCGCGGTGGCGCAGCAGGCGCAGGCACAGGAGCCCGAGCAC
>JBASWX010000564.1:0-8231 GCA_049276695.1 Planctomycetota bacterium | reverse complement strand
CGTGTAGGTGTCGATGGCCTGCGGCACCGCGAGCATGCGGCCTTCGGCCGCGTGCTTGCGGGCGTTGCCGAGCACGTAGACGAGCGCGTTCCTGACCTCGCGTGGCGAGGTCAGGACGCGACCGTGGTAGCGGTCCGCGAAGACCTTGCCCTTGCGCGCCCACAGCTTGTTCAGGGCGCGGGCGATCCGGATCGCGAGGCCCTGCAGACCGCGTCGCAAGGCGACGCGGTCGGCGGCCTCGACGACCAGGTGCAGGTGGTCGTTCAGGATCGCGTAGTGGCAGAGGCGGAAACCGAAGCGCTCCTTGCCGGCGGCGAACGCCGTGCGCAGCGCGGCGTACTCCCCTTTCTGCCGCAGGCGCGGCAGAAAGGGGAGCAACTTCAGGGTCACGTGCGCCGGGTGGCGCGCTGCCACCGCGCAGCGCTGCCGGTGCGGCACACCGGCGAGGTGTGCCTTCGGCTTGCGGCCGGCGCCCTTGCGGGCGCCGCCGTGTTGGCGGAACGGCAGTTTGCCCTGCCGAGGCGTTCCGCGGCGGGAGCCGGTCTTCGGGTTCGTCGCTCTGGAGCCCATGTTGAAAAGGCACTAATATCGTTGGCGCGGCTGCAGGTCAAGCACGATGTCGGGGGGTACGAACCGGTTAGATCCCTTACAAGCCAGACCGACTCAGAGGCTGACACTGACCGGGAACATGGTTGACAGCTCTGCTGGAGCTGGGCCGACGCTTCTCGGATGCCATGGCAGGAGACGTGTCCCGTGGGGAGCGAATGAAGTTGGTGCTCGAGTCTGCTGCGGGAACGGTGGGAAACTCGGCGTCACTCGGTGCGGGCGACGGCGAGCACGTCTTCGAGCGTGACCAGACCGCGCTGCGCCTTGGCCAGCCCATCCTGCAGCAGCCGCCGGTAGCCGCCGGCGACGGCGAGCTTCTCCAGTTCGCTGTCGGGGGCGCGACGCGAGATCGCAGCTCCCAGTTCGGGCGTCACGTAGAGCACCTCGTGGATGCCGACGCGACCGCGCTTGCCGCGGTTGCGGCAGGCCTGGCAGCCGCGGCCGTGACGGAAGCCGCCGGCCGATGCCGCATCGGCCGCGAGCCCGAACTCGGCGAGCAGCGCCGGTGGCGGTGTCGCGGGCGCCGCGCAGTCGGGGAAGATGCGGGCGACGAGCCGCTGGCCGACGACGCAGCGCAGCGCGGGCCCGAGCAGGTAGGGGGCGATGCCCATGTCGCACAGCCGGTGCACGGTCGACAGCGCGTCGTTGGTGTGCACGGTGCTGAGCACGACGTGGCCGGTCAACGCCGCCTGCACCGCGATGCCGGCGGTCTCGGCGTCGCGGATCTCGCCGACCATCACCACGTCGGGGTCCTGGCGCAGGATCGCGCGAAGCGCGCTTGCGAAGGTGCGTTCGGCCTTGACGTCGACCTGGACCTGCGTGGTGCCGAGCAGTTCGTACTCGACCGGATCCTCGACGGTGACCAGGTTGCTGTCGGACTGGTTCAGCTCGGCCATCGCCGTGTACAGCGTGGTCGTCTTGCCGGAGCCGGTGGGGCCGGTCAGCAGCACGATGCCGTTCGGCGCGGTGTAACCGCGACGGAACAGCTCGAGGTTGTGCTCGCTCATCTCGAGCTTCCTCGGGTCGAGGGCGACGCCGCGGCGGTCGAGCACGCGCATGACCGCCTTCTCGCCGAGCACGCTCGGCAGCACCGACACCCGCAGCTCGACCTTGTCGGAGACCGCGATGCGGCCGTCCTGCGGCTTGCGGCTCTCGCCGATGTCCATGTTGGACGCGACCTTGATGCGCGCGACCACGGCGCGCTGCAGGCCGGGCGGCAGCGTGTACAGCGTGTCGAGTTCGCCGTCGACGCGGATGCGCACGCGCAGGCCGTCGCGCTGCGGCTCGACGTGGATGTCGCTGGCGCGGGCCCGCATGCCCTCTTCGATCAGGTGGTCGACCAGCTTGACGACCGCGTCGTCGCCGACGAGGCGACGCAGCTTGTCGGCGTCGACGCCCTGGCTGTCGATCTCCGACTTCATCAGGCGCTGGATCAGGCCCTCGATGCCGGCCGAGCCCTTCTGCAGCCGCGCCAGCGCCGCGGCGATCGACGGCGGGGTCGCCAGTACCACCTGCACCGACAGGCCGGTGACTTCCTGGATCTCGTCGACCGCGAGCAGGTCGAACGGGTTCTTCATCGCCACCGACAGGATGCCATCTTCCTCGCCGACCACGACCGCCGAGTGGCGGGTGGCGAGTTCGACCGGCAGCCGGTGGCGCACCTTGTGGTCGAGGTTGCGTTCGTCGAGCCCGTGGAACGGCAACCCGAGCATCTCGGCCCAGATCCGGTAGCCGCGTTCGAGCGTGATCCGGCCGCTGGCCGCCAGCTGCTCGATCTGCGCGGCCTCACCGGCCGGACAGCCCGCGAGTTCGGTGGCGAGCAGGGCCCGGTCCTGGTCCAGGCTCGACGCGCCGCCGTCGACCGGGTGTGCCTTCGCTTCGACCATCCGGGCGCGCATCGGCAGCCGCGCGCCGTCGGCCTGAGCGGGAAAACGCTCAGGGAAACCACGAATCTCCCACAAGGAGACGTCGGGTCGTTGCCGATGACACGGGCATGGAGAAGGAAGCAAATCGTCTGCCGCACCCGCAAGGGCAACGCGGCTTCACCCTCGTCGAAGTCATCGTCGTGCTCTCGGTCGTTCTGTTGCTGACCGGCATCGCTGTGCCGATGCTGAGCAGCTACATGGAAGACGGCCGCCGGGCCCGAGCCGAAGCCGAGTGCAAGGTCCTCGGTGCATCGGTGACCTCGTTCTACAAGGACCTCGGGGTGTTCCCCGCGCGCACCAGCGCCGGCACGAACAACACCGTCTACGTGCTGCTGACCGGCACCACGATGCCGACCGCCAACCCGTGGACCGCGACCCACCAGTGGATCACGTGGGGCATGAGCACCGCGCGCGGTGACCTTGCCAACTACCACCTGACCGTCAACTCGCCGCAGAACACGCCGGCGGCCGCCTATCCGACGACCACCAACATGAAGTGGCGCGGCCCGTACTCGAACGGCAACACGCCGCTCGACCCGTGGGGTCGCCCGTACATCATCAACGTGATCTCGGGCTTCACGCCCGGCGCGACGAACTACAAGCGCATGTGGGTCCTGTCGGCCGGCAGCAACGGCACCTTCGACACGAACGCCAACGCGACCGCGACGACCGAGATCACCGGCGACGACATCGGCTACCTGGTCTACCAGGCGCAGTAGTCGCGCGGCCCAAGTGAGCGCCTCCGGCTCCCGGCCGGAGGTCGCTGCGTCCAGGTTGCGCGCCCCCCAGGAAACCCATGCGCTTCCGTTCGACCATCCTCGAGGCGGATGGCTCACAGAGCCATGCCGACCTCGAGGCCGACAGCGAGCAGGTGCTGCACGACACGCTGCACCGCGAGGGACGCACCCTGGTGCGCGTGCAGTCGCTCGATCGCATCGAGGTGGGCGGCAAGGTCCGGCCCGATGTGCGGCTGCAACCGCGGCGCCTGCTGTTGTTGACGCAGGCGCTGTACGAAGCGCTCGACGCCGGCGTGTCGCTGCTCGGCACGTTCCAGGCGGTCGCCGAACAGGAAGAGGACCCGGCGATCGCAGCGCTGCTGGTCGACCTCGGCGACCGGGTCGCCGCCGGCCAGTCGTTGTCCGATGCGATGGCGCGCTATCCGCGCGCGTTCCCCGGCATCTACTGCGCGCTGGTCCGCGCCGGTGAGCAGTCGGGCAGCCTGCCGGAAGTGCTCGAGTCGATCACCGGCTTCCTCGAATGGCGCCTCGAGATCGCCAGCACCGTCAAGCAGGCGACGGTCTACCCGATGGTCGTCGCCGCCGCCGGCTACGGCATGGTGCTGTTCATGATGGCGTTCGTGATCCCGCGGCTGGGCGCGGTGCTCAGCAAGATGGGCGGCGACCTGCCGGCCGCGAGCCTCTTGCTGATCAGTGCGTCGGGCTTCGTCGCCAACAACGTCTGGTACGTGATCGGTGGCTCGGTCGCGGCGCTGATCGCGTTCAAGTGGCTGACGCGCCGCTCTGCGGTGCAGGCGGTGCTGATGTCGGCCCTCGGCGCGGTGCCGGTCGTCCGTGACCTGGTGACGACGCTGGCGATCGCGCAGTTCGCCCGCACCTTCAGCGTGCTGCTGCGGGCGGGGCTGACGATGACGGCCGCCCTCGAACTCGGCGGGGCGGCGGTGTCGCTGCCGCGGGTGCGGCGCAGCCTCGACTCGGCGCGGGATCGCATCCTGGCCGGCTCGCGGCTGGGCGAAGCGTTGGGCGCCGAAGAAGTGCTGCCGCCGGTCGCACTCAGCATGGTGCTGGTCGGCGAAGAGGCCGGCCGCCTGCCGGTGACGTTCGAACGGCTCAGCAAGCTGTACGACCGCGAGGTCAAGGCCGCGGTCAAGCGTGCGCTCGGCCTGCTCGAACCGGCGGTCACCGTCGTGCTCGGCGTCGTCGTCGGCGGCGTCGCGGTGCTGGTCGTCGGCACGATCTACTCGGCGATGAAGGGGATCGGCAAGTGAACGGCACGCGCGATCGCGGCCCGGCGGACCAGCGCGGCTTCGCGCTGCTGGTGCTGCTCGGCATCGTCGGCACCGCGTCGCTGGCGATCGTGCTGGCGGTGCAGAGCTTCGTGCGGCCGTGGGCCGAGCGTGCAGCGCGGACCGATACCAACGTCGAGACGGTGCAGGCGGCGGTGCGCCTCGGGTTCCGCCGCAATGGTGTCTTCCCGGCCGACCTCGCCGCGGTCAGTGCCGCCGGTGGGCTCGAACTGCAGGGAACCTGGCGCATCGACCCGTTCGGCGGTGGCCAGGATCTCGGCTACACGACCGGCGCGACCGCCGCCACCGTGCGTGGCCGCGGGTCGGACGGCGTGCTGAACACCGGCGACGACGCGACGTTCACCGTCGCCGCGGAACCGCAGGTGCGGATGCGCCAGCGGCTGCGGTTGCGGCTGATCCGCGCGGTGCACCTGTTGCGGCTGCTGACCCTCGACACGGCGAACGGGCTGCCGAACCTGTCGCGCGCCGCGATGCGCACGGCGACGCGGGATTGGGCACGCTGTCGGCGCCAGTGGTTGACGGCGACCGCCGCGGAGCGGGCGACGCTCACCACGCTCATGAACGGCGCCGTGACGACGGTGACCGGCGCGATCGGCCCAGCCGGCGTGGCCGCGGTGCCGACCAGTGCGACGGGTGCTGGCGGCTACATGGAATGGCTGGTGCTGCCGGATGCGCGCGGCGTCGACGGCATCGGGCAGCTGCTGCGCGTGGTGGTGCCGATGGGAGCCACCGCGATCGGGCGTGACGGCACGGGAGGAACCGATGACGACATGTGAACATGCGGGGATCGTCGGCGCGGCGGACGGCTTCACGTTGATCGAGCTGATCGTCGTGCTGGCCGTGCTCGGCCTGCTGGTAGGCACCGGCGTGCCGCTGGCGGGCGCCGTCGTGCAAGCCGACCGCCGCCAGGAGGCGCAGCGCGAACTGGCCGACATCGCCGCCGCCCTCGACTCCTACTGGTTCGAACGCGCGGCGTTCCCGGCGACGCTGGCGACCACCGGCTTCCTCGGCACGCACCTGCACGGTGGCGTCGGCAACACCGCGATCGAGGACGCATTCGGCGCCGGCCAGGGCTACCAGTACTCGGTCAGCGCCGCCGGCGTCGCCACCATCTACAGCCGCGGCGAGAACGGCATCGACGACGGTGCCGGCGCCGAAGAACTCGTCGTGCGCGTCAACTCGGCGGTGCCGGGCACCCGCCGCACGTGGCAGCGCCTGCGCCTGATCGTCGAGGTGTTGGCCAACCACATCGAAGCCGGCGGTTCGGTCGCCGGCGCCTGGCCGGCGGTGCGCGCCGCGACCGGGCTCGGCGCCACCTACGACACCGACGGTTTCGGCACCACGCTGCAGTGGACCGCCGCGACCTGGACGCTGACCAGTGCGGGGCCGGACCGGGCGTTCGGCACCAGCGACGACATCACCTTGTGAGGCTGCGATGAACCATGCGATCGTGGAACTGGAGGAGGGCGGGCTCAACGTGCTGGTCGCCGCGCGCGTCGGCAACCAGACCGTGGTGCAGCGGTCGGTGCGCGTGCCGGTCGCCGACCTGAGCCGCGAGGCGCTGACCACCGCGCTGCGTTCGCTCGGCGGCGACGTGCTGCACGGCACCGCCGGCGTGCACGTCGTGCTCGGCGACCGCCGCACCCAGCACTTCCTCAGCACGCTGCCGGCGATGGCGCCCGGCGAACTGGTCGGCTTCGTGGTGCGTGAAGCGCTGCGCCTGACCGGCGCGCCGGGGGCGGCCGACGTGCTGGTCGCGACGCGCTTCTTGCGGCGAGCCCCCGGCAAGAAGCTGGTGCTCGGCACCGCCGCGATCGCGCGCTCCGCCTGGGAACCGATCGCAGCCGCGTTCGCCGCCCACGACATCAAGGTGCTCGGCCTGTACTCGACCGAGACGTGCCTGGCGCTGGCGGCCGAACCGGCCGATGGCGCCGCCGACGCGCCGGTCGCGATGCTCGATTGCACGTCGGGCCGGGCGCGCTTCGTGCTGTGCGATGGGCAGAGCCCGGTGCTGGTGCGCCGGTTCCTGATCGGTGCTGGCGGCGAGACCAACGCCGCGACGATGACCACGCAGCTGGCGATGGAGCTGCCGCGCACGTTCGACTGGCTGCGCGAGACCGGCCAGGCGTTGCCGAAGACGCTCGTGCTCGGCGCCCGCGTGCAGGTCGAGGACGAGGCGCTGCCGATCCTGAAGGGCGAGCACCTGCACGCGATCGTGCGTGGCCAGTCGCCGTTGGTGGGCGGCGCCGACGTCGCCCCGCCGAACCTCGGCGCCGCGATGCTGATGGTGCGGCTGTGCGGCGGACAATCACTGCCGTCGTTGCTGGCACCCGTGGCGGTCACGCTGCCGCTCGGGCCGTCCCGCTTCGTCGGCCTCGCGGCCGCCGCGATCGCCGGGTTCGCCTGCGCGTGGAGCGCTGTCGTCGACGGCACCGCAATGCTGGCCGACCGCGAGGAACTGGCCGCGACGCGCACCGAGAACGACCAGCTCACGGCCCGACTCGCCAGCCGGGACGCCGGCGTGATCCCCGCGCCCGATCGGTCGAACGACGAGGCCAGGCTGCAAGGGGCGCTGAACCTGCGGCGCCCGGTCAGCAGGCTGGTCGCCGACGTCAGCAATGCCGCCGAGCCGGTCATCGTGCTCGAGGAGACCAGGTTCGCCAGCACCGACCGGCTCGTCGTCGTCGGTTCGGCGACCGGCAGCACGCGGCAGGAAGCGCTCGCGGCGCTGACCGTGTTCAGCAAGCGGCTGCGCGCGCTGCCGTACCTGCGGGCCGACGGTCAGGACGAGATCGCCGAAGTGCCCGGCAAGAACCGCTTCCGCTTCAAGCTGGGCATGGCGTGGAGGAACTCGTGAACAAGCGCAAGCCACTCGTCGTCGCCGCCATCGTGACGCTGGTCGGGCTGCAGGCTGCAGCCGGCGGTACGGCGTGGTTCCTGCGGCACGGCGCCCAGTGCGACGTCGCGGCTGCCCGGCTCGCCAACACCGACCTGCAGCGGCGCCTCGCCGAAGCCCCGGCCGCACCGGCGGTCGAAACGGTGCCCGAGCCGTCGCGGTGGCGATTGCTCGAAGGCCCTGACGTCGCCGGCACGATGCAGTCGCTGCAGGGCATCGGCGACGCAACCGGCGTCACGTTCGATGGCATCAAGGCGGCGCAGTCGACCACGCCGGGGCGGCAGTCGTTCCAGCTCAACCTGCGCGGCACGCCCGTCCAGGTCTGCACCTTCCTCGCGGCCGTCGAGCAGCACGAACGGCTGCTGGTGATCGAGACCGGGCGCGTGATGCCCGGCGGCGGCGAGCAGCTGGCGCTGGAGATCGGCGTCGCGACCTACCACCAGGCAGGTGGCCAATGAGCCGCAAGAAGAAGAAGGGCATGAACCCGGTCGTGGCCGTCGCGATCTTCCTGGTCTGCGGCGGCATCGCGGCGAAGTCGATGCTCGGTTCGTCCGGGCCGGCCGCCCCCGCACCGGCCACCGGTCCGGTCGAGAACGTAGATCCGGCAGTCGATGTCGGCGCCGTCGCCGCGACCGACAAGCCCGCGATCGCGTGGCGCGACCTGCTGGCCGCGCACGGTTCGTTCGACGGGCGGGACGTGCGGCCCGCGTTCGCGGTCGCCATCGAGGCTGCGGCTCCCGGCGCCGCACCGGGTGGCGAG
>JBASWX010000563.1:0-5577 GCA_049276695.1 Planctomycetota bacterium | reverse complement strand
GCATGTACGGGCGGTTGGCGCGGGCGGCGCCGCCGGCGAGCGCCAGCGGCAGCGGCGCGGGCTGCGCCAGCGACAGTGTGCGCAGCGGCGTGCGCAGTGCCGGACGCTGCCGCAGCCAGGTGTGCATCGGCCCGAGCAGGTCGTTCTGCCGGTCGCACGAGAACTCCCAGAACATCGCGCCGCCGAGGTCGGCGGCCTGCACGAACCAGACCTTCTCGCTGACCGAACGCGGGTCGTCGTAGCTGATGAACGTGCTGGCCGTCGGGCTGTACAGCCACGGCACGCGCTGCCGGTCCATCCAGTGCGCGGTGTAGCCGTTCAGGTTGACGAACGAGTTGCGCAGGTGGGTCCAGTCGTAGACGCCGTTCTCCCAGGTGCCCGGTGACGAGGGTCCGGTGTACGGGCGGTAGAGGCCGGAGTTCGGACCCTGGCTCGTGCCGCCGAAACCGCGGCCGTAGAACGGTACGCCGATCTGCAGCTTGCTGCGCGGTACGCCGAGCGCCAGGTAGTTGTCGACCGCGCGTGCCGTATTGAACTGCGAACGCGCCGGCTCCGGCGTCGGGTCGGCTGGATCCATGAACATCGGCGCGTTCATGCCGGTGACCGGATCGCCCCACGGACCGTGGAAGTCGTAGGTCATCACGTTGATCCAGTCGAGCAGCGGCCAGATCAGGTCGACCTCGAGGTTGGCGATGATCGCCGGGTTCGCGGGCGCGGCGATCGTCAACAGGTACTGCTTGCCGGTGACGATGCTGCGCGCGGTGAACTGCGCGCGCAATTCCTGCAGGAACAGCGTGTAGTTCTGCTTGTCCTGCGGCCGCGTCGGGTTGCTCGGCAGGCCGCCGCTGACCGGGTACTCCCAGTCGATGTCGGCGCCGTCGAAGTACCACTGGTCGACGAAGTTCACGATCGACGTCGCGAACAGCGCGCGCGACGCCGGCGTGAGCACCGCGTCGCTGAAGCCGCCCGACCACGTCCAGCCACCGATCGAGATCAGGGTGCGCAGGTTCGGGTGGTTCTGCTTGTGGATCTCGAGCTGGTGGAAGTTCCCGCGCCGGCAGCCGGGGTTCCAGCAGTCGCCCGGATAGAAGCGATCGACGTCGGCGTAGAAGTCACCGAGCGCGATCTGGCCGTTCACCAGATTCGCGAACGCGTAGTTGATGTGCGTGACCTGGCCCGCCGGGATCTGGTTGGCGAGGTAGTTGCGCGCGTAGGGGTCCGCCCAGGAATAACGTGGTAGGAAGTCGCGGGGAACCGACAGAACTCCGCCTGCTCGGCCGTCGGCCATGGTGGGCTGACCGCCTGGAAAGCCCACCCGAACAAGGGATCTGAGCGAGCAACTACCGCGGGTCGCTCGTGGATCGTATTGTCAGAACCACGCTTCGGCAACATCCGCGATGCGTGGATCTAACACATGCGACCAGAAACCTTCCGGGCCTCGGCTCTCGTTCAGATGTTCCGGCGACGCACGATCGCGACCATGGCGGAGATGAAGACCGCGCTGGGCACGAGTGTCGACATGACCGTGTTCCGCAAACTCGGGACGCTCGACTACATCACCAGCTACTCGCATGGCGGCGGGTACTACGCCCTGACGGAGTCTGCCGCGTTCGACCGGAAGGGTCTCTGGTCGTATCGCGATGCACGCTTCTCGAAACACGGGACGCTGTTGGAGACGGCTGCGGTCTTCGTGGAACAAGCCGTCGCCGGAGTCTTCGCCGCCGAACTTGGAGAGGAACTGGGCGTCGAGGTGAAGGACGCGCTGCTCAAGCTGGTGCGAGATGATCGTGTTGCCCGCGAACGACTGGCAGGGCTGTACCTCTACTGCTCGCGGGATCCAGCGCGGCATCGGCAGCAAGTGGCGAGCAGACACGCGGCGCTGCCAGAGGAGCCGTTCGGTGCCCTGCCGAGGCCGACATCCGATCCCTCGGACGAGGCTCGAGCTGCGGTCATCCTGTTCCTGAGCAGCTTGAACGAGAAGCAACGCAGGCTGTTCGCCGGACTCGAGTCGATGCGCATGGGGAGAGGTGGCGACCAACGCATCTCGGAGTGGACCGGCTTGGCGACGCACACGGTCGCGAAGGGCCGGCACGAGTTGTTGTCCGGCGACATCCAACTCGATCGCATCCGGCAACCAGGCGCAGGACGTCGTGCTGTGGAAAAAAAACGCCCAGGGTCATCGCGGCCATCGAGCAGTTGATGGCGCACGACACCGCAGGAGATCCGATGACCGGCTTGCGGTGGACGCACAAGACGACCGAGAAGATCCGCCGACAACTACTGTCCGTCGGCATCAACGTGTCGCGGAGCACGATCGCGCGCCTGCTCAAGAAGCTGGGCTATGCGCTGCGCGTCAACCGCAAGCAGATCGCACGCGGCAACCCTGAGCATCGCAACCGACAGTTCGAGTACATCAAGCGGCTCCGACAGTCGTTCGCGAAGGCCGACCTCCCCATCGTCAGCGTGGACACCAAGAAGAAGGAACTCGTCGGGTTGTTCAAGAACCCCGGTGCCGCATGGAGCAAGGAGCCGATCAAGGTCAACGACCACGACTTCCGCAGCGACGCCAAGGGCATGGCGGTGCCCTACGGCGTGCTCGATCTTCGCGCCAATCGGGGTCACGTGTCTGTCGGAGTGTCCCACGACACCCCGCAGTTCGCCGTCCGTGCACTGGCAACCTGGTGGGCTCGCTCCGGACGCATGCAGTACCCGCATGCCGACCACCTGCTCGTCCTCGCCGACAACGGCGGCAGCAACGGCTCACGCCCTCGTGCTTGGAAGATCGAGTTGCAGACTGCGATCTGTGACCGCTTCAACATCTCGGTCACCGTGTGCCACTACCCGCCAGGCACATCGAAGTGGAATCCCATCGAGCACCGGCTGTTCAGCGAGATCAGCAAGAACTGGGCTGGCCGCCCGCTCGATTCCTACGAGACCGTGCTCAACTACCTCCGCTCGACCAAGACCAGAACCGGCCTCCGCGTGAAGGCGACTCTCGACCGTCGTCCCTACGCCACCGGCCGAAAGATCACCGCAGCGGACATGGCTGTGCTGCACCTCAGGCCGCACCGCACCCTGCCATCCTGGAACTACACGCTCACGCCAGCATCTGCTTCAGCATGAGCAACATGCGAAGTTATTCTTCGTCGGACCCTAGATCGACCACGAGGTGTAGTAGCCGACGACGCGCTTCTCGGGCGCCTGGGCAAGAACGAGGCTCGCGACACCGAGGACGAGGGCTGGAGTCCGCATCGATCCACTCTACGCCGGCGCGGGCCGGGCAGCATCCGGTCGCGGCGCGGCCCGCACCCGCAACCCGTCAGCTGCCGATCACCAGGTACAGGCCGTTCAGCAGTTCGATCGTCGGCGAACCGGCGACCAGTTCCAGGCGCAACCCCTGGAACGCCAGCGTGGTGCCGACCCAGACCGGCGCCGCGGGGATCGGCAGCGCGTAGCTGCCGGCACTGGTGAAGCCGATCGGCGACGGGGCGAGCTGGATCAGCACCTCGCCGCCGAGCGCAGGGATCGGCGCCGACGCACCCCCGGGGCCGTAGAACAGCGCGGTCAGCAAGGTGTTCGGCGTGGTCGCGATCGCGCCCTGCCACGTGGTGCCGAGCTGGGGCAGCGTCACGCACGAGCAGGCGAGCGGGTTGATGCCGCTGCCGTTGTAGGCCGTGCACGTCGCCGACGACGCGTAGTTGAACGCCAGTGTGTCGACGTTGAAGTCGGCGACGAAGTCGACCTGCAGCTCGTCGAACACCGTGTTGGTGAAGCCGAAGTAGTTGTTCGGCTGGCTCTGGTTCCAGGTGCCCGAGAACGAATCGACGGTGACGCCCTGCAGCACGGCGCGGATCGTCGACGGTGAAGCCGTGCTGATCTGGTGGTAGACGAAGCTGAGGTCGCTGATCGGCTGCGCGAACACGATGCGCAGCGTGTTCGGCAGCCCTACCGCGAAGTCGTTGGTCAGGAAGCCGCCGACCAGGTTGTTGGACACGCCGGTGGTGAAGTAGCTCGCGTGCGTGAGCGCGATGCCGGCGAACTGCGTCGACACCGGCGTGAAGTTCGGGAACAGGTTGGCGCCGAAATCGATCACCTGCGACGGACTCGCGAGGCCGGACAGTTGCGCGATGATGGCCTGGGCGCGCAGACCGGCGGTGGGAACGAGTGCGGCGACGAGGGCAGCGGCGAGGACTCGGTTCATGGCATGGGCTCCGCGGGGCGCCAGCATCCTATCTGCTCCCGGCCCGGCCGGCGTGTGGCATAGGATGGCGCGCATGCCGCGCTTCGTCGTGTTCGTTCCGTTGGCGCTCGCTGGCGCGTGCGGCGGCCCGGCGCACACCGGCGGCCCGACCTGGAGCGGCAACGTCGCCGCGATCGTGCACGCGTCGTGTACACCCTGCCACCGGCCGGGCGGGCCAGCCCCGTTCACGCTGCGCACCTGGGACGACGCGAGGAAGCGCGCCGACCAGATCGCCGAGGTCACCCAGGGGCGCCTGATGCCGCCGTGGCTGCCGACGCACGGCAACTTCGTCGGCGACCGGCGCCTGCAACCGGCACAGATCGAACTGCTGCTGGCGTGGACCGCCGCCGGGGCGCCGCGCGGCGACGCCGGCGCGGAACCGCCGTGCCCCGAGTTCCCGAGCGGCTGGCAGCTCCGCGAACCCGACCTGGTGCTGTCGCTGCCGCAGTCCGTCGGCGTGGCGGCGGCCGGCCCGGACGTGGTGCGCAACTTCGTCGTGCCGGTCGACGTCGCCGCCGTGAAGTTCGTCGAAGCGGTGGAGATCCAGCCCGGCAACCCGGCGGTCCACCACGCGGTGCTGCTGGTCGACCCGACCGGCAGGTCGCGCCGGCTCGACGCGCAGGACGCCGAGCCGGGATTCCCCGGCATGGTGCCCGGCAACGCGCGCCCACCCGACGGCCAGTTCGTCGGCTGGACGCCCGGCAAGCAGGTGCGGCCGTGCGCCCAGGGCATGGCGTGGCGGCTGTCGCCCGGCGACGACCTCGTGCTGCAGCTGCACCTGTCGCCGACCGGCACCGCGGCGGTGGTGCGGCCGCGCCTCGGGCTGTACTTCACCGCGACGCCGCCGAGTGCGGTGCTGTACCCGCTGTTGCTGAAGTCGGAGCAGATCGACCTCGCGCCGGGCGAAGCCGACCACGCGGTGACCGACCAGTTCGTGATCCCGGTGCCGGTCACCGTGCACTCGCTGTACCCGCACGCGCACTACCTGTGCCGGAGCATGGCGGCGACCGTGACGCCGCCGGGGGGCGCGCCCGCGCTGCTGTTCCGGATCCAGCGCTGGGACTTCGACTGGCAGGACGACTACACGTTCCGCGAGCCGGTGGCGCTGCCCGCCGGCACGCGCGTCGAGTTCGAGTACCGCTACGACAACAGCGCCGGCAACCCGCAGAATCCGTCGCGGCCGCCGGTGCGGGTGCGCTACGGCCAGGACTCGACCGACGAGATGGCGAGCCTGACCTTGCAGGTGACGACCGCCGACGTCGCGGCGCGGCTGGTGCTCGGGGAAGCCGGGCTGCGGCGCGACCTGCAGCGGGCCGGCTACGACGGTGCGCTGCACC
>JBASWX010000562.1:0-2845 GCA_049276695.1 Planctomycetota bacterium | reverse complement strand
CCCGCTCCCGGTCCAGACCCGCACCGATGCCTCGGCCGCCCGCGCGCGGCTCGAGCAGCTGCGGAGCGGGTCGCGATGAGCGCGGGTCGCGCGATCTCTGCACTCGCGATCATTCCCGTCCGCGTCGGCAGCCAGCGCCTGCCGGGCAAGGCGCTGCTGACCGAGAGCGGCCAGGAGCTGTTCCTGCACACCTGCGATCAGGCGAAGCAGGCGCGCAACGTCGATCGCGTGGTGGTCGCGACCGACGACGACGTGGTCGAGGCGGCGGCGAAGAAGAAGGGCTACGCGGTGGTGCGCACGAGTCCGGCGTGCCGGACCGGCAGCGAACGCTGCGCCGAGGCGGCGGCGGCGATCCCGTGCCGGGCGGTGCTCGACATCCAGGGCGACTGGCCGGAAGTCGACCCGCGCGACCTCGAGGCGATCGTCGACCAGCTGCTGCGTGGCGAGGCCCCCACCAACACGCTGTGCGTGCCGCTGCGGGACGCAGCCGTCGCCGCCAACCCGAACGTGGTGAAGGTCGTGCGCGGCAGGAACGGCAAGGCGCTGTACTTCTCGCGCGCGGTGATCCCGTTCGTCAAGGATGGCGACTACGTCCTGCGGCGGCACATCGGCGTCTACGGCTTCCAGCGCGACGTGCTGCTGCGCATCCCGGCGCTGCCGAGCAGCGGACTCGCCGAAGCCGAGAGCCTCGAGCAGTTGCGTTTCCTCGAGAACGACATTGCGATGCACGTGCTCGACGCGCAAGGTGACCCTTGGGGCATCGAGACGCGCAGCGACTACGACGCCTTCCTGACCCGACTCTCGACCAAGAGGCCCGCCCGATGACCAAGTACATCTTCGTGACCGGCGGTGTCGTGTCGTCGCTCGGCAAGGGGCTCACTTCCGCCGCGATCGGTTGGATCCTCGAGCGCAACGGCCTGAAGGTGTCGATGCAGAAGCTCGACCCCTACATCAACGTCGACCCCGGCACGATGTCGCCGTTCCAGCACGGCGAGGTCTACGTGACCGACGACGGCACCGAGGCCGACCTCGACCTCGGCCACTACGAACGCTTCACGCACGCGCGGGTCAACAAGGACAGCAACTACACCACCGGCAAGATCTACAAGTCGGTGATCCAGAAGGAGCGGCGCGGCGACTACCTCGGCAAGACCGTGCAGGTGATCCCGCACATCACCGACGAGATCAAGATGGCGATCCGCGCCGGGGCCTCGCCGTCGCCGGGCGAGCCGGCCGCCGACGTCGCGATCACCGAGATCGGCGGCACCGTCGGCGACATCGAGAGCCTGCCGTTCCTCGAGGCGATCCGCCAGTTCTCGCTCGAGCACGGGGTGAACGACTGCATGTTCATCCACCTGACGCTGCTGCCGTTCCTGCGCGCGTCGGGCGAACTGAAGACCAAGCCGACGCAACAATCGGTCGGCAAGCTGCGCGAGATCGGCATCCAGCCGCACGTGCTCATCTGTCGGACCGAGATCCCGATGGAGCCGGACATGGCGAAGAAGATCTCGCTGTTCTGCAACGTGCGGCCGGAGGCGGTCATCGAGGAGCGCGACGTCGCGTTCTCGATCTACGAGGTGCCGCTGATGCTGATCGAGGCGGGACTCGACCAGCGCATCCTGGCGCACCTGCAGCTGACGCCGCGGCAGAAGGTCGAGACCGCGGACTGGCAGCGGCTGCTGCAGGTGGTCAAGAACCCCGAGCACACGGTCGAGATCGCGGTCGCCGGCAAGTACATCGAGCTGCACGACGCCTACAAGTCGATCTACGAGTCGCTGAGCCACGCCGGCATCGCCAACCACTGCAAGGTGAAGCTGCGCAAGGTCTCGGCCGAACAGGTCGCCAACGAAGGGCCGGACAAGCTGCTCGGCGGCGTCGACGGCATCCTGGTGCCGGGCGGCTTCGGCGAGCGCGGCTTCGAGGGCAAGATCGCGTCGATCCGCTACGCGCGGGAGCACCAGCTGCCGTTCTTCGGCATCTGCTACGGCATGCAGGCGGCAGTCGTCGAGTACGCGCGCAGCGAACTCGGCATCAGCGATGCGACCACCACCGAGTACGACCCGAACGCGCAGAACCCGGTGATCGCGCTGATGGAGGACCAGAAGCGCACCAACGAGAAGGGCGGCACGATGCGGCTCGGCGCGTTCGACTGCACGATCGCCGAGGGCACCAAGAGCCATGCGGCCTACGGTGCTGTGCAGATCAGCGAACGGCACCGCCATCGCTTCGAGCTCAACAACGCCTACCGCCGCCAGCTGCAGCAGGCGGGCCTGGTGATGGCGGGCGTCAACCCGAAGCTGGATCTGGTCGAAATCGTCGAGATCAAGGACCACCCGTGGTTCGTCGGCGTGCAGTACCACCCCGAGTTCAAGACCCGGCCGCTGCAGCCGCACCCGCTGTTCCGCGACTTCATCGCCGCCGCGATCGAAGGCCAGCGCCGCCGGTCCCGCTGAGCGGCGGCAGCGCCGCCGCCCGACCAGACAGAGCCAAACAGCGGGGCACCTTGCCGTTTTGGCGCCACGCGGGAAGATCGCGCACGGCCGGACGTCTGCCGGCCCGCACTTCGCGTCCTGCGCCGACCCCAGCGTCATGACCGACCGCCGCCTCCCTGTCCCGACCCAGCGCCTGCGCACTGTCGTCCGATGGTTGCCGGCGGCGACACTCGCGGCGCTGGCCGCCTGTTCCGCCGCCAGCTTCGCCGCCGACGCCGACGCCGAAGTGGACAGCGTGCTAGCGGAAGCGACCAGCCGCACGCTCGGCGACCGCGAGTCAACCGTGCTGCGCCCCGAGGTCGAGCCGCTGCCGACCGAGCCGCCGGCCGTCGCCGACCCGCCCGGCCAACCAC
>JBASWX010000561.1:0-3224 GCA_049276695.1 Planctomycetota bacterium | reverse complement strand
GCCGCGAACATCGCGCCGCGATCCTCGCGCCGGAACGACACCAGCGCCGCCAGGTGCACGACGACCTCGGCCCCGGCACAGCCGCGCGCCAGCGCGTCGAGGTCGTGCAGGCGGCCTTCGATCCGCTGGTGGTCGCGCGCCGCTGCCGGCTCGGCGCCAGGCCGCACCAACACGCGCAAGTCGAACTGCTCCGCGAGCAGCGGCACGAGGTGGCGGCCGACGAAGCCGCTGGCGCCGGTCACGAAGCAGAGGGGAGGCACGCGGAAAACCTAGCCGGCCGCGCGCCGAAAACCCTCGCGCACCGCGAGCCGTTGCCGCACCCTGGGGGCGTGGACTGGCTCACCGTGGTGCTGTTCTTCGCCGGCCTCGCGCTGCTGGTGCTGGGCGCGTCCTGGCTGGTGACCGGCGCTTCGGCGGTCGCTGCCGCCGCCGGCGTCTCGTCGCTGGTGATCGGGCTCACGGTGGTCGCGTTCGGCACCAGCGCGCCCGAGCTGGCGGTCAGCGTGCAGGCGGCGTGGGCGGGCCAGGCGGACCTGGCGGTCGCCAACGTCGTCGGCAGCAACACCTTCAACGTGCTGTTCATCCTCGGCGCCTCGGCGCTGATCACGCCGCTGCTGGTCGCGCAGCAACTGGTGCGGCGCGACGTGCCGATCATGATCGGGATCTCGGGCGTGCTGTGGTGGGCCGCGTACGACGGGCAGCTGACGCGGCTCGACGGCGTGCTGCTGTTCCTCGGCCTCGTCGTCTACACGGTGTGGATCGTGCGGGTCAGCCGGCGGGAGACGAAGGAAGTGGCCGCCGAGTACGAAGGCGAGTACGGGCCGGCGCAGACGCGGCGGCGGCCGCTGCTGCTCAGCATCGGCCTCGTGGTCGGCGGGCTGGCGCTGCTGGTCGTCGGGTCGAACTGGCTGGTCGACGGCGCGATCACGTTCGCGCGCTGGTGGGGCATCAGCGACGTCGTCGTCGGGCTGACCATCGTCGCTGCCGGCACCTCGCTGCCCGAAGTGGCGACGTCGATCACTGCGGCGATCCGCGGCGAACGCGACATCGCGGTCGGCAACGTCGTCGGCAGCAACATCTTCAACATCATGGGCGTGCTCGGGCTGTCGTGCATCGTGGCGCCGGCGGGGCTCACCGTGCTGCCGTCGATGGCGACGTTCGACATCCCGGTGATGATCGCGGTCGCGGTCGCGTGCCTGCCGGTGTTCGCCCGCGGCTTCACGATCCCGCGTTGGGAGGGGGCGCTGTTCCTGCTCTGCTACGCCGCCTACACGGTGTACCTGGTGCTCGATGCGACGGCGCACGAGGCGCGCGCCGGCTACGTCACGGTGATGCTGCAGTTCGTGATCCCGCTCCTGCTGCTGACGCTGGTTGTGATCGGGTTCCGCGTGCTGCGGGGCGCCAGGAAGGCCGCGACGAGGTAGGGTTCCGGCGAGACATGAACGCCTCCTTCGGCCGGTTGCACCGGCGCCGGTTCGTGCCCAAGAAGAGCTGGCCCGAGGCCTCGGTGTGGGACCTCGCGTGCGAACTGCTGGCGCGGCTGGGCGCGCCCACGGCGGCGGAATCGAATGCCAGCGAGGCCGCGCAGCTGCTGCTGCTCACCGCGCTGCGCAACGCGTTGGACGCGGCGGTGGAGACGCCGAAGAACCGCCTGTCGCTCAGCAACATCGCCGAGCTGTCCCGCTTCACGGTGCACTGTATCGCGAGCTGCAAGGTGCCGGTGCGCGGCGCGGTGCACCTCGACGTCGGTTGCGGCGCGATCAACCCGTTCGCGCGCATGTTCACCCACATGATGGCCGGCGTGCAGCGGGCGTACTGCCTCGAACTGGACGACATCGACGACGAGAGCGACGCGGTCCGGATGCTGGCCCGCCTCGCGACCGGCGCGCTGCTCGACCCGCGCGCGGTCTTCGGCAACACGCCGATCACGCGGCGCGAGATCCTGGACAATGTCGCCGACTTCGACCTGGCCCGCCTCGCCGCCGGCGACCGCGGCGGCATGCCGGAGCGGCTCGCGTTCCTGAAGCGTTCGGCGGCGGACACCGGGTTGCCCGATCGTTCCGTCGACCTCGTGGTCACCCAGAGCGTGCTCGAACACCTGAGCGACGTCGATGCGGTGTTCGCCGAACTGGCGCGCATCACCAGGCCCGGCGGCTTCGGCATCCACGGCGTCGACACCATCGATCACCGCTGGTACGGCCGTCCGGACCTGCACCCGCTGGAGTTCCTGACGATCGCCAGCAACGAGCGCATCGTGCACGAGAGCAACCGGCTCCGGCTGTTCGAGTTCGAGGAACTGTTCGCCCGGCACGGCTTCCGGGTGCGCGAACGGTGGAAGGGCTCGCCGGTGGCGATCCTCGACAGCCTGCGGCAGCGGCTGGTCGAGCCGTGGCGGTCGATGCCCGACGAGAAGCTCGCGATGACCTGGACGAGCTACTGCCTGCAGAAGGAGTAGGTGCGCGTCAGTTGCCGACGACGGCTTCGAGCGCGTTCGTCGCCAGGATCCCCGCCGGGTTCGCACCGAGCAACAGCGGGAAGGCCTGTGTGTACAGTTGCGCGCCGACGATCGCGGGATCGTTCGGCAGCGCGATCGGCATCGTCGCGGCCAGCAGCACCGGCACGAGCACCGTGGTCAGCGCCGGATCGACGAACAGCGAGCACCCCGTCATCCCGGCGACCGTCAGGTCGACCGGCAGCGGCACGCCGAGCCACGTCGTGTTCTGGAAGCCGAGCGCGCCGACGACCGCCGGCACCGCCGCAGTCAGCCCGGTGACCCGCAGCGTGAACGTGTTGCCGATCGACGGCGCACTGTCGGCGAGCACGCCGAGGGCGGGGTTGGCGCCGCCGCCGGTGCAGCCGGCCCCGTACGTCGTGCTCCACGCGTAGCCGCGCAGCTTCGCCAGTTCGCGCTTCAGGCTGGTGTAGGCAGCGCTCGCCGCCGCCGACAGCGGCGACAGCAGCAGGTCGGTGTCCTCCCACGGATCGGCGACGAGGTCGTACAGCTCCTCGCTGACTGCGGTGCCCGCGAGCCGGAAGCGCAGCAGTTCGAACTGCGCATTGCGGATCATCTCGGTGTCACCGTTCGCCGCCATCGCCTGGCTGCCGGCGAAACGCTGCGAGTACGAGAACGCGCGCGGCGGCGTCGCACCGGCGCCGGCGAGCAGCGCCGCGACGTCGATTGCATCGAGCGGCACGGTCGCCGGCACGGCGGCGCGGGCATCGAC
>JBASWX010000560.1:0-2973 GCA_049276695.1 Planctomycetota bacterium | reverse complement strand
CGGTGGCCCTGGTCGGCGCGGGCTTCCGCACCACGATGCTCGGCCGCTCGGTCGAAGCCCAGCGCGGCTTCGCGCAGTCGCTCGGCGTGCAGCTCGGCAGCCTGTCCGAGCGGGTGCTCGCCGAACTCGCGCCGGCGGTCGTCGTCAACGCGACGCCGGTCGGCAGCGAAGCGGGTGGTGCGGGCGAACGGCTGGTGCCCGGCTGGATGCCAACGGCAGGAACCGTGGTGGTCGACAGCATCTACCGGCCGGCGACCACGCGGCTGCTGCGCGACGCCGCGGCGGCCGGGGCCGCCGTGATCCCCGGGCTCGAACTGTTCCTCGGCCAGGCCGCGGCGCAGGTCCGCGTGTTCACCGGCAAGGACGTCAGTACGTCCGTGCTGCGCAGCCTGCTCGCCGGCGTCGGCGCCGGCGGCGTGGCCACGCACCGCGATGGCGACCGCAGTGGCGTCGGTGGCGCCGCCTGATCGGCGCCGCGTCGCGATCGCGACCAAGGCGGTACGCGGGCCCCGGCCTCGTCGGCTATCCTGACCGGGGATGGAACCCACCGAGGAGGCCCTCGAGGCCAGCCTGCGTGCCGGCGACGCGACGATGATGGCGGCCCTGTTCCAGCGCTACCGGGAGCGCCTGCTGCGCATGGTGCAGTTCCGGCTCGACCCCCGCCTGGTCGGCCGCATCGACGCCGAGGACGTGCTGCAGGAGGCGTTCCTCGAAGCCGGCAAGCGGCTGCAAGCGTTCCGCGACGACGACAAGCCGTTCCTGGTGTGGGTGCGTCTGATCACGCAACAGACGATGATCGACCTGCACAGGAAGCACCTCGGCGCCAAGATGCGCAACGCCGGTCGCGAGATCGGTGCCCCGGCCAGCGGCACGCTGTCGGGCTTCTTCGTCGCGCACATCACCTCGCCGAGCGGGGCGGTGATGCGCGAGGAGATCCGGCAGAAGATCGAAGGGGCGCTGGCGGCGATGGACGAGATCGACCGCGAGGTGCTGATGCTGCGCCACTTCGAGGAGCTGTCGAACAAGGAGGCGGCCGCCGTGCTCGGCATCCAGGAGAACGCCGCCAGCAACCGCTACGTGCGCGCGCTCGGCCGGCTCAAGGGTTACCTCGGCGACTTCGGCGCAGCATGAACGAGCCCGCCGACGACACCACGCAGCGCGACCCGCTCGACCTGCTGTCGGAGCAGTTCCTGCTGCGACGGCGGCGCGGCGAGGACCTCGGCGTCGAGGCGTTCGCCAGCGCCCATCCCGAGCACGCCGATGGGCTGCGCGGCCTGCTGCCGACGCTGCTGGCGCTCGAGGACGTCAAGCGCGAACGGGCGTCGTCGGGCAGCGGCAGCCGCCGCGCGTCGGTGCCCAAGCTCGAACGGCTCGGCGACTTCCGGATCGTGCGCGAGCTCGGCCGCGGCGGCATGGGCGTGGTGTTCGAGGCGGTGCAGGAGTCGCTCGGCCGCAAGGTGGCGTTGAAGGTGCTGCCGCAGTCGGCGCTGCTGACCGGCAACCAGCTCGAGCGTTTCCGGCGCGAGGCGCAGATCGCCGCGCAGCTGCACCACAGCAACATCGTGCCGGTGTTCGGCAGCGGCGAGAGCGACGGCTACCACTGGTACGCGATGCAGTTCATCGCCGGGGTCAGCCTCGAGGCGTGGCGCGACCAGCAACGGGAAGCGCCGCCGGTCGGCAGCGGCGCGTGGAAGAGCCGGGCCCGCTTCGTCGCGCGGCTCGGCGTGCAGGCGGCGCAAGCACTGCACTGCGCGCACGAACTCGGCACGCTGCACCGCGACATCAAGCCCGGCAACCTGCTGCTCGAACAGAACGACCACCTGTGGGTCACCGACTTCGGACTCGCCAAGGCGCTCGAGGCCGAAGGGCTGACGAACTCGGGCGACCTGCTCGGCACGCTGCAGTACATGGCGCCGGAGCAGTTCGCCGGACACTACGACGCCCGCAGCGAGGTCTACGCGCTCGGCGTCACGCTGTACGAACTGCTCGCCTTGCGGCCGGCGTTCGGCGGCGGTTCGCGCACCGAGCTGATGGAGCGCATCCGGACCGAACGGCCAGAAGCACTGCGGCGGCGGTGCCCCGACGCGCCCGGCGACCTGCTGGTGGTCGTCGACAAGGCGATGGCCCGCGAGCCCGCCGACCGCTACCGCGACGCGGCCGAGTTCGCGGCTGACCTGCAAGCGTTCCTCGACGACCGGCCGATCGCCGCGCGCCGGCTGTCGACCACTGGCGTCGTCTGGCGCTGGTGCCGGCGCAACCGCGGCATGGCGGCGCTGGCGGCGAGCACGCTGCTGGCGGTGGTGGGGGCCGGCGTCACCGGTTGGATCGCGTACGGCATCACCGACGACGCGCTCGGCAAGGCCGAGAAGTCGGCCGGTGAAGCGTCGGCGCAAGCGGCGGTCGCAGCGCAGCAGTCGCAGCGCGCCGAGACGAACCTCGCCACGGCACTCGACGCGTTCGGCGACGTGTTCGATGCGTTGGTCGGGCCGGATCCGGCCTTGGCGCTCGAGGAGGACGAGGAGACCGGCGAGCAGACGCTGGTCGTGCGTTCGATGGTGCAACCGCGCGACGTCGCGTTGCTGCAGAAGATGCTCGAGTTCTACGGTCGGTTCGCGACCGAGAACGCCGGCAACCAGGCGCTGCAACTGGAGACCGCGCGGGCGAACCGCCGCGTCGGCGCGATCCACGTCCGGCTCGGCCGACCGGAGGATCTCGAGGCGGCGGCGAAGGCCTACACCCAAGCGGCCGAACGGTTCGCCGAAGTCACCGATCGCGACGTTCGCCGCGAGATCGCCGGACTGTGGATGGACCGCGGCCAGCTCGAGCAGCGTCGCTGGCGGCTGTCCGACGCTTCCCGCTGCTTCGAGAAGGCACTGGCACTGCTGGCGGCGCTGCCCAATGCCGCGAGCAAGGCGATCCGCTTCGAGCAGGCCGCGGCGCACTTCGCGCTGGCCCTGAACCTCACCCCTGGCC
>JBASWX010000559.1:0-2771 GCA_049276695.1 Planctomycetota bacterium | reverse complement strand
CCGCTTTCGCGATGCGGCACCAACGGTAGAGTGGGCGACCCACCGAGGATCCCCATGCATCGTGCCACCGACCCATCCCTGCTGCTCCCCTGCCTGATCGTCCTCGGCCACCTGCCAGCCCAGGATGCCACCGCGGCGTTGCCGGTCGCCGGGGCGCCGGACGTCGTGTTCTCGGCGACGCACGACCTGGTGATCGTGCACGTCAATACGCCGGGCCATCCGACCAACGTCGTGCCCGGCACCGGCACGCCGTTCCGCACCGGCGGCACCGGCACGTCGGCGTTCGAGCGGCCGTGGACCAGCAGCGACGGCAGCCACCTCGCGATCAACGTCGTCGCCGGCGCACCGGCGACCACCACCGACGACGACGTGCTGCTGCTCGACGGCGCGCTGCTGCTGCGCGAAGGTTCCGCGGCGCCGTGGACGGCGACCGAGAACGTCGGCACCATCGACGCCGACTTCGCGATCAACAACTCGGGCCACCTGCTGTTCGGCAACAACACGTCGGCGACGACCCTCGACGACTACATCGTGCAGTGGAACGGCGCTTCCTGGAGCGTGCTGGCGCAGGAAGGCGGCGCCACGCCGCTCGGCGGCACGTGGAGTTCTTCGATCGACAGCCTGGCGCTGTCGAATCCCGGCGGCGCGTATTGGCGTGATGCGGCGATCGTCGGACTGCCGGCGACCAGCAGCGCGGCGGTCGTGCTCGGCGGCGGCGGCTTCCTGCAGGAAGGCGTCGACATTCCGCTGGGCCAGGCCGGCGGCGCCACCAACACCTGGGAGAACTTCACGATCAACCGGATCTACGTGTCGCCGAACGGCGCCTCGTACCTGGTCCTCGGTGACACCAACGCCGCGACGACCGGCGATCTGGTGCTGGTGCTCAACAACACGGTGCAGATCCAGGAAGGTCAGGTGCTGCCGGGCAGCACGTTCGCGACCGGCGTGTCGGCGATCGGCAAGGCGTGGATCGACCGCGGCGGCAACTGGTACGCGCGCGGCAGCAACGCGACGACCGGCGACGACTGGTTGGTGCGCAACGGCGTGCTGGTCGCCGACTCCGCCGGCGCCAGCGAGGTCGTGCCCGGTTCGGGCGAGTTCTGGGACGACGCATCGTTCACGACCTGCTTCTTCTGCGCCGACGGCAACGCGCTCGGACAGTTCGTGTTCGGTGGCGTCACCACGGCGCCGCTGGTCAGCAACGGCGTCCTGGTGTTCGACGACGGGGCCGGCTTCCGCCGCGTCGTCGCGCGCGAGAGCGATCCGATCGACCTCGATGGCAACGGCCTGTTCGACGACGACCGGTTCTTCAACACCTTCGGCGACGACGACGTGCTGCTGCTCGACGACGGCAGCATCGTCTTCACGGCGACGCTGAAGAACGGCGCCGGCACCGCGGTCGACCAGGGCCTGTTCAAGCTGGTGCCGAAGGCTGGCAGCTGCACGCTGCGCAACGGCACCGGCGTCAACCCGCTCGCCTGCACGTGCGCGTCGCTGCCGATCCTCGGCACCACCTGGAACGTCGCGGTGGCGCCATCGCCGAACACTGCGCTGACGCTGGCCTTCGCCAGCGCCGCGCCGACGCCCTTCCCGGTGCCGTTGTTCGGCGGCGAACTGCTGATCGATCCGCTGACTGCCATCAGCCTGCCCGGCAGCCTCGTGCACCCGGTGCCGTTGCCGCCGTCGCAGCAGTTCCTCGGCCTGTTGTTCTTCGTGCAGGGCATCCGGATCGAGGTGGTCGGCCCGGCCCTGGTGATCCAGCTCGTCAACGGCCAGGACGCGGTGATCGGGCTGTAGGCGCCGCGGCGCGCCGATCAGCGGCCGCGGCCGAGCAGGTTGCGCAGCCACGGCACCAGGGCGCGCGCCGCCACCGCGTTGCCGCGCGCGTTCCAGTGGGTGTCGTTGCGCAGGTAGAGGTGGCGGTTGCCGTCGGCGAGCGGCGGCACGGCGAGCAGCACCGGCAGCAGATCGAGGCACGGGATGCCCTGCTCCTGGCAGAACGCCACCACCGTGTCGCGCAGCAGCCAGCGCTGCGGCACGGGTTCGCCGGCCGCGACGATGCGCTGCCACAGGCCGTCCTCGACCATGAACTCGTCGGGGATCAGCACGAAGCCGAATGGCCGCGGGCCGGCGAGCGAGCGCAGCGTGCGCAGCCACGCGAGCATCGCCGGCAGCGCCGGCTCGTCCGGCGTGCCGGCCGCGACCGCGCGTTCCCGTTCGAGCTGCAGGAACGCCGCGTCGGTGAACGTCGCCGGCTCGAGCGTGGGATCGTGCAGCCAGGCCGGTTCCGGCTCGCGGTCGTCGCGCCCGGCCGTCGCGGTCCGGCCGCCGGCGATGCGCCACAGCCGGCGCGGCACTTCGCACAGCAGCACGTTGCCGCGGTCGAACCAGTCGGCGATCGCCCGGTCCAGTGCGTTCCACGGCCGCGTCTCGGCGAGGTCGTTGCCGAGGAACAGGCTGACGACCACCGCGTCCGGATCGAGCGGCAGCACGTACCGTTCCAGCAGCGCTGCGTACTCGGCCGGGCCGAGTGCTGGCCAGCCGACGTTCCAGACCTCGCTGCCGCCGAGTTCCTGCTCGGCCAGCGTCGTGTAGTGGTACGGGTGCGGCACGAAGCTGGCGCTGAACGAATCGCCGACCATCGCGATGGTGGTCGGCCGCGCCGGCGAGCGGCTGGCGAACGGCGCGTCGTAGAAGCCCAGCTCGTTGGTCGGGAACCCGAAGCGGCGCTGGCCCGGCGCGAGCGCGTACGCGCCGAGCCGCTGCTGCGC
>JBASWX010000558.1:0-14478 GCA_049276695.1 Planctomycetota bacterium | reverse complement strand
AACGTGCACACCGCGGCGTTCGGCGGCGGCGAGATCCGCGGCCAGCTGACGCCGGCGAGGTTGCCGACGACCTTCGGCGCCGGGTGCCTGGGCAGCAACGGCGTGCGGCCGCAGAGCGGCGCCACCGGCTTCCCATCGGTCGGCAGCGGCATGGGCATCGACCTCTACGGCGCGGTGCCCGGCAGCCCGACCATCTTCGCGTTCGGCACCAACCGCGACAACCTCGGCCCGATCCCGCTGCCGTTCGAACTGACGCTCGCCGGCATCATGTCGCCGGATTGCTACGTGTTCCTCGATCCGATCATCACGCTGGTGGTGTTCGCCAATGGCTTCGGCTGTGCGACGCAACCGCTGAACGTGCCGTTCAATCCGTCCCTGCGCGGCGCCGCTGCCTACGGCCAGTGGTTCGTGCTCGACCCGCCGGCCAACCCGGGCGGCTTCGTCGCCAGCAGCGCCCTGTCGATGCCGATCCAGTGATCGGCTGACCGTCAGCCGCCGACCGGGAACGCGGTCGACCAGCCAGGGAACTCGAGGACCTTGCGCCGCGGTGGCTGGAACGGCGGCAGGCCGGGCGCTGTCCCGGCCTGCTGCTTCGCCTCGAGCGCCGGCGGAAAGCCGAGTTCGACGGCGCGCGCGAACAGCGAACGGGCGCGCTCGGGATCCCTGACCACGCCGCGCCCGAGTTCGTACATGTAGGCGAGGTACCAGCAGCACTCGCCGCTGCCCGCCGTCGCCGCAACGGTCAACGTCGGCGCCACCTTCGTCAGGTCGACCACGGCCCCGGGCTGCAGCCCGATGCGGGCGATGCCGCGTTGCGCGAACGGCTCGTCGGGCCACCGCCGGTACAGGTCCAGCGCCTTGCCCGGATCCAGCGGCCGGGCGCCGCCGGTCTCGTGCGCGAGCCCGAGCAGCAGGGCAGCGCGTTCGCCGCCCGGCTTGCCGGCCATCGCCTCGATCGCCCGCAGCGCCTGGTCGAGTTCCTGGTCGGAGCGGTGGCGGCCGAACCACAGGAAGTGCGCGACGATGTTCTCGACCGCTGCGTGGCTGCCGCGCGCGGCTCCGCGCGCGAACCACTCGGCCGCCGACTTGTGCCGGGTCGCCGCCGACGCCGGATCGGCGCTGCCGGCGACGGCGAGGATGCCGAGTTCGTTGTAGGCGTCGCCGGACTGCGTCGCGATCGCCTGCGAGCCGGCGACCATCACCAGCTTGCGTTCGGCGTCGTGGCGACGCTCGGCGACCGCGCGCTTCCAGAACGCGATCGAGTTGCCGGGGTGCGGCCCCTGCAGGTAGCCGGTGCCGATCAGCACCGCGAACACCGAGGCCCACCCGGCCATGTGCGCTGCGTTCATCCACTTCGCCGGCAACACCTGTTGCCAGCGTTGCTCGAGCCGGCCGAGCGGCCCGCGCGCCAGGCGGTCGAGCCACTGCACGCAGCAGTTCAGGATCGGCACCGGGTACAGCTTCGCGTACAGCTCGGGCGCGCCGAGCGCACCGAGCACCTCGAACGCGACCACGTATCCGACCCCGTAGCCGGCACCGAACAGCAGGCGGCCGACGTTGCTGCGCGGCGACGTCGACGGATCGGTCATCAGCAGGTGCAGGCCGAGGAACGCCGCCGCCGGCAGGTTCGAGCTCGCGAACAGGTAGACGCCGGTGACCTGCGTGTACAGCAGATTGCAACCGACCATCGCGACCGCGGCGGCGAACGTCATCAGCGTCACGGCGAAGAAGTGCTGCACGACCAAGCCCAGCCCGAACAGGAACACGAAGATGCCGGGCACCTCGATGGTCGTCGCCAACGGCTTCGCCCACGTCACCTCGGTGGCACCGGTCACGATCAGCGCGGTCGCCGCGCACAACAGGCCGAAGCCCGAGGGGTTGAACACGTGCGTGCGCCGGCCCTCCTTCGTCCACTTCAAGAACTCCTTGCCGAGCAGGCCGGCCGCCACCATCGCGAACTGCCACACGAACCAGTCGTCCTTGAACCAGATGAACAGGTTGGTGCTGAGCACGATCGGCGTCGGCCCCGAGCTCAGCCGCCACGGCCGGCCGCGCGTCCAGCTCAACAATGCGTCGAACGCGTACAGGAACGCGAACTGGACCAGGATCAGCGGCGCCTGCACGTAGATCGGCCGCGCGCCGTCCTGCTGCCACCAGTACCCCCAGTACACGTACAGGCACGTCTGCACGCAGGCCTGGATGTAGTGCTGCCGGCTCGGCGGCAGCAGCTCGAGCGCGAGCGCGCGACCCGAACGCGCCGCGGCGACCCACAGTGCGACCTGCCACAGCACGAGCGCGCCGCCGGTGCCGGCGATCGACCAGAACAGCCCTGCGTTCGCCTGCGCCCGCGGCAACAGCAGCGCCGACAGCACCGCGACCGTCAACAGCAGCGGCAGCGCCGTGAGCCAGCCGCCGCGCGGCACACTCGGGGTCGCGGGCGCGGACATCGTCGCAGCAGCAGCGGGGCGCATCGTCGGCCGCGCATCCTACGCACCGCGAGCCGGGTGACGATCGGCGGATTCGGGCCGCGGCTCGTCCACGACTCGGCACCATCACCGCTGCGGCTGGCAGCGGCCCCGGTGGCGCCGCTCACTCCAGTCCGAGCGCCCGGCGCACCGCGACCCTGTCGACCTTGCCGCCGGCGAAGTCGTCGAAGGCGCGCGCCGGCGGCCGGATCAGGTGCCGCGCGATGAACGGCGCACCTTCCTCGGCGCCCTGCTGGCCATCCTTGAAGCAGCACTCCCACTCCAGCGTCGCCCAGCCCTCGTAGCCATACTTGGTCAGCAGGCTGAAGATCGCGGTGAAGTCGACCTGGCCGTCGCCAAGCGAACGGAAGCGGCCAGCGCGGTTCTGCCAGTTCTGGTAGCCGCCGTAGACGCCGGTGCGGCCGTTGGGCCGGAACTCGGCGTCCTTGACGTGGAAGCACTTGATGCGCTCGTGGTAGAGCTCGATGTACTCCAGATAGTCGAGCTGCTGCAGCACGAAGTGGCTCGGGTCGTACAGCAGGCAGGCGCGCGCGTGCTCGTCGACGTGGTCGAGGAACGCTTCGTACGAGGCGCCGTCGTGCAGGTCCTCGCCGGGGTGCACCTCGAAGGCGCAGTCGATGCCTTGGTCCTCGGCGAAGTCGAGGATTGGTCGCCAGCGGCGCGCCAGTTCCTTGAAGCCCTCCTCGACCAGTCCCGCCGGCCGCTGCGGCCACGGGTACACGGTGTGCCACATCAACGCGCCGGAGAACGTCGGCATCGCGTGCAGGCCGAGGTGCTTGCTCGCCTGCAGGCACAGCTTCACCTGCTCGGTGCCGTAGCGGCACATCGCGTCGGCGGTGTTGATCTCGGGCGGCGCGAACACCTGGAACATCGACGTGTAGGCCGGGTGCACGGCGACGAGCTGGCCCTGCAGGTGGGTGCTCAGCTCGCTGATCTGCACGCCGGCGCTGGCGGCGGTCGCGCGCAGGTCGTCGCAGTAGGCCTTGCTCGCCGCCGCCTTCTTGAGGTCGAGGCAGCGCGCGTCCCACGATGGCACCTGCACGCCGGTGTAGTCGAGCCCGCCCGCCCACTTGCACGCGGTGTCGAAGCGGTTGAGCGGGGCCTGATCGCCCATGAACTGCGCGAGGAAGATGCCGGGACCTTTCATCATGGTCGGGTTCTCCAGATCGGGAACGCGGTGTCGGCGAACTCTATGCGCAGGAGCGGCCACCGCCAGCGCACGGCGTGCGGGCGGTCAGAACACGCCGATGGTCAGCGCCAACGCGTTGGTTCCGGTCACCGCCGTGATGTTGCCCGCAACATCGAACTCGAACGGCACCACCTGATGGCGCAGCGAGACGCCAGCGAGCGTCACCGTGTCCGGCAGCTCCAGCTCCGTGGCGAGAGCCCCGAACGCCGGCACCCCGAGCAGCAACAGGTCGGGGCTCGCCAGCAGCGTGCAGCCTGGCAGGCCCTGCGGCAGGATCGCCGAGAGCGGCGTCGAGGCCGGCGCAAACCCGAACACCGCCAGCGCGAGGGACTGCACCGGCATGCCGGTGGCCGTGGCCCGGAACGTGGACCCGGTCCACGGCAGCGCCATTGCCGACAATTGGTTGGGCCCACCCGAGCCGGCGCAGCCGCTGCCGGTCGGCGATGCAGTCGCCGGACACGTGGTCGACAACCGCGCCAGGTACGCCGAAACCAGGTTGTCGACGGTCGTGAACGTGCCGGCCGCTTCGACCGTGCCGTCCGGTCGACGGTGGAGCACCTGCACCGCCGCGTCCGCGCCAGCACCGAGCGCCGACCACGTGCTGCCGTTCCAGCGCGCCACCCGGCGCGCGAGCACACCGCCTGCGGTCTGGAAGTCGCCGCCGGCGAGCACGTCGCCATCCGGCAGCGTCGTCAGCGCGCTGATCCTGCCGCTGGCACCGCTGCCGAGGCCCGCCCAGGACAGCCCGTTCCAGCGCGCGATGTTGCTCGCCGGCGCACCGCCGGCGGTGGTGAACAGGCCGGCGGCGACGATCTCGCCGTTCGGCCGGATCGCCAGCGCGTTCACTCCACGCGGCAACCCCGTCGCCGCGCTGACGCCGCCGCCGAGGGCGGACCAGCTCACGCCGTTCCAGCGGGCGATGTTGTTCGCCGGCACGCCGTCCGCCGTCCCGAAGTCCCCGCCGACGATCAACTCGCCATTCGGCAGCGGCAGCAGTGCTGTCACCATGGTGCCGAACAGGCCCTGGCCGCCCGCCATGCCCGCGCCGAACGGCGACCAGGCGATGCCGTTCCAGCTGGCGATGCGGTTGGCGGCGATGCCGCCGATCGTCGTGAAGGTGCCGCCGGCGACGAGTTCGCCGTTCGACATGACGGCCAGCGCGTACACCCCACCGTTGCCACCGAGCGGTGACCAGGACAGGCCGTCCCACCGCGCCAACCCCACGGCCGGGAGCCCACCGGCGGTGGTGAACGAGCCCCCGGCGATCAGGTCGCCGTTCCACAGCACGGCGAGACACTGCACGGTACCGTCCATGCCGGATCCCAATGGCGACCAGGTGACGCCATCGAAGCGCGCGACGCGGTTGGCGGCGACGCCGGCGATCTTGGTGAACGCGCCGCCGACGACGAGGTCGCCGCCTGGCAGCGTCGTCGCGGCGACCACCGGACCGGTCGAGCCCGGGAGGATTGCCGACCAGGTGGTGCCGTTCCAGCGCGCGACGTTGGCGGCACCGGGAGCGAGCGCGACGTTGAGCTGGCCGCCCGCGACGAGATCGCCGTTGGCGAGCAATGCCACCCCGTACACGTTGCCGGGGACGCTGGCGCCCAGTGGCCACCAGAGGGTGCCGTCCCAGCGCGCGATGCCGCGGGCCGGGTTGCCGCCGGCGGACTGGAACTCGCCGCTGACCAGCAGGTCGCCGTTGGCCAGCGTCCGCAGCGACCACACGAAGTTGTCGGTGCCCGCACCGAGCGGCGACCAGTTCGTGCCGTTCCAGCGGGCCAGGCGCGAGAGCGACACGCCACCGCCGGCAGTGAACGCGCCGCCGACGAGGATGTCGCCATTGCTGGCCACGGCGAGAGCGAAGACGTAGCTGTTCAGGTGACCGGTGGTGCCGGGGCCGAGTGCGGACCAGCTGGTGCCGTTCCAGCGCGCGATGTTGCCAGCACCGAGGCCGCCGGCAGTGTTGAACGAGCCGCCGACGATCAGATCGCCGTTCGCGAGTTCGAGGATCGTGTAGACGCTGGAGGTGACGCCGATGCCGAAGGCCGACCACGCGCCGCCGCTCCACCGGGCGATGCCGTTGGCGGCAATGCCCCCGGCCATCGTGAACTCGCCGCCGACGACGACGTCGCCGTTCGCCAGCACGCGCAGGCCACGCACCACACCGTTGGTCCCCGTGCCGAACGGCGACCAGCTCGAGCCGTTCCAGCGGGCGATGCGATTGACGACGACCCCGCCCGCGGTTCCGAAGTCACCGCCGGCGACGAGTTCGCCGGACGACAGCACCGCGAGCGCCCAGACGGTGCCGGGGAAGCCCGTCCCGAGCGGCGACGCGGTGCCCGTCACCGGGTCGTAGCTGACGATGTTGTTCGCGATCGCGGTGCCGGCGATCGTGAAGCTGCCGCCGAGCACGATCTGCACCGGCAGCGGTCCCGGGCCGTCGGGATCCCAGGTCTGCACCGCTCGCACGATGCCATTGGTGCCCGGCAAACCAGGACCCGGCAGCCAAGGCGTTGCGCACTGCGCCGATCCGTCCGGCGTCAGTGCGCACAGCAGGCCGAGCAGTTGCAACGCGCGTGTCAGCAGTACGGTCATGGGTGCAACCTGGGCCCTGGATGCGACGGCGCAGCGGGCAGCCGCGGTCCGGGAACGTATCCGATCGCCGCCGACCCGGGCAGGGGCGGATCGCAACCGCCGGATCGTTCGGAGCCCGCCAGGTCCGCTCTTCACGCGGCCGGCAGCGACGCCGCCCGGCGCGCCCGCAACGCGGCCCGCCAACTCCACCCATGGAGCCCGACGATCACCAACAGCGCCAGCAGCGACACCCGCAGCGGCCAGACCACGCGCGGCCCGGCGAACGCGAACACGACCTCGTGCTTGCCAGCCGGCACGAACACAGCGCGCAGGTAGTGGTCGGCAACGAACACCGGCGTCGCACTGCCGTCGATCGTCGCGATCCAGCCCGGGTCGTGCGGATCGGCCAACCGCAGATAGCCATCGACCGAAGCCTCCACCCGGATCTGCACCCGTTCGTCCTGGTGGGAGACGATCTCCACCACCGCGCTGCCATCCGCGCCGCCCGGCACCGGTGCTGCCGCCGTCTCGAGGATCACTTCCTGGCCGGCGTCGCGGTCCCGGCGCGCCAGTTCACGCAATCGCAGCTGCTGGTCGGCGATCACGCGCACGCGCGTCACGAACGTGGCGCGCGGCAGGCAGGTCGTTCGCTCGTAGAGGCGATGCGGGCCCGGCGTGCCGGCTGGCGTGCGATCGACGAGGCCGGGCCCTTCGACGGACCGCGACGCGAGCACGTACCGCACACCCACCACATCGAGCAGAGGGTGCTGCAGCGAGGCATCGCGATGGAACCAGCTGATGCCGGCACCGCTCCAGGTCACACTCGCCTTGCCCGGCTCGTCGGGCTCGATCGCGAGGAAGAACTGCTCCATGCGCAGCGGCGGCAGCGGATTGTAGGCCGCGAGGTCCTCGATGCCGTGGTAGCCGGGTTCGTTGGGGATGTAGAGGCTCCAAGGCTTGTCTGCCGGGCCGCCGAGACGCTGCAGCCGCGGCCGCACGCCGGGAGCCTCGGGAACGGCGGCGAACACCGGCTGCACCACTGCCGGAGGCCTCGTGACCCGCTCGGCGGCGACCGCGACGACCGGGCCGCGCCCGCAGTGCCACAACTCGGCGGCGGTGATCGCCAGCAGCACGGCGAGCCGGCGCCGCCCGCGCAGCAGCATCGCCACCAACGCGACACCGGCCACGATCGTCGTGCGCGCGAACGTCGTGCGCAGGTGCACGAGGTTGGCGTGCGCTTCGTCGGGCCACATCGTCGTGGCGATCCAGCCGCGGATGCGTTCCACGTCGCCGCCGATGGCCACCACCTCGGGATGGTCGGCGTCCAGCGCGATCCACTTCGCGATCAGCCCGATGAGATCCGCATCGTCGGCCAGGAACAGCCAGATCGCAGCGGACGCGCTGGCTGCCGACACGCCCGCCAGCGCCGCCACGACGGCCCGCGAACGCTGCACCAACAGCCGATCGGCGCCGAGCACCGCCACGACCACGCCCGCGAACGCGACGAGGAACACGTTGCGTTTGGGATCCGTGTCCAGGAGCCCAGGCAGCAACCGCGCAAGATGGGTCACGCCCGGAGTCGCGGTCGCGAGGCCGAACCCGAACACCGCGGCGAACGCAAAGAACAGCGCAGTCCGCCGCCGCAGTGCATCACCAAGGGCCAGCAACGTGCAGACCAGCGGCACCGTGCCGAACGCGAACGAGCACTCGACCCAGTTGTAGCCCGTCTGCTCGCCGTTCCTGGCGAAGAAGGCCAGCGGGGTCCATGGCGGCCGCACCAGACCCGGCTGGTCGCGATGGAACCAATCGCCCGCCCACGAGAACAGGTCGGGCCACAGCAACGACAGGCCGTGGTCCCATTCGAGCGCAGCCTGCTGGAACCTGGCGAACGCCAGCACCGGCCGCGCGGACTCCGCCGCAGCGGTCAACACCGGCAGCATGTGGGCGGCCGACAACACCGCCCCGAGCAGCATGCCGGCGCCGCACTGCAGCAACGGCACGAGGCGGCGGCCCCGTTCGTTGCCGAGCGACTGCAGCAGCGCATAGCCGACGCACAGATAGCTGACCTGCAGGCTGATGACGACGAAGCCGGTCATCCAGGTCAGGCCGGTCCACAACGCCAGGCCGGCGATCGGCCGCAGACCACCGCCGCGGTGGATGCCGTGGATCGCCGACAGCATCGGCCACAACGACAGTGCCGCGGTGAGCACGACGTTGTGGTGCACGCGGCACTGCACCCACAGCCCGAGCACCGCAGCGACGACTCCCAGCAGCGAAGCACCATGCGAGCACGCGATGCGGCGGAAGAAACGATAGGCCAGCCAGCCGAACAGGACCTGGTGCAACAGGAACCAGTACGCGTAGACCTGCGTGCTCGGCACCAACAGCAGCAGCAGGTTCCACGGCTGGTAGACCTGCGCCATCTGCGGCACGAAGCTGGCGCCGCCGGCGATGTCCTTGGTCCACCGCGGGATCTCGCCCGCCCGCAACCGGTCCTGCAGGATGCGGTCCCAAGCGAGCGACTGGGCGTACTTGTCGCCCATGCACAGAGTGCCGCGATACAGCTCGTCGGGGCCCATTCCCGCCGCCCGCGCGACCGCACCCTCGACCGGGTGCAGTTCCGGCGGGTACGGCACCAAGGCCCGGCCTGGCACCAGCGCCGCGCCGAGGAACAGCACCGAACACAGCGCCGCCAGCAATGCCGCCTGCATCTGCTCGAACCGGGTCGCGCCCGTCATTCCCGTTCGAACAGGTAGATGAACTCACCGGTCTCGCTCGCGCACCGCTCGACCACCTGCATCCGCCAATGCGGAAGGTACGACCGCACGAACGCCAGGAAGGCGTCGAAGCTCGGCTGGTTCCAAACGTGGTAGTGGATGCTGTAGTTGACGTTCCACATGTGGCGCGCCAGCTCCTCGCTCTTGCCAGTGGCCTCGAGGTTGGCCTTGCCGGCGAGCGACTCGCGGGCGAACTCGCGGAACGCTTCGTAGTCCCGCTCCTTGCTCGGCTGCTCGCGATCCAGCACCAGGTGTTCGATCGACGTCAGCGGTCGGGTGCTGTCGTACGTCTGCTCCTTGTCGGGCACCGCCATCATCAACCGCCCGCCGACACGCAGCACGCGGTGCCAGTTCTCGAGCGCAGTGATGGGGTCGCGCATGTGCTCGATGATGTGGTTGGCGATGACGAAGTCCTCCGCGGCGTCCGGCAACGTCGCCAGCGTCTGGCCATCATCGAGGATGTCGACCGGAGCGAGCGGAGTCGCGCCGAGTTCCGCGTAGTGCTCGCGCTGCACCGCCAGCGGGATGCAGTCGACGTAGCGGATCCGCAGATGCGGCACCGGCATCGCCTGGTGCAGAGCCCCGATCTCGATGCCGCGACCACTCAGCATGCCGAGCAGCCGGTAGCGGCGCGCGATGGCGCGCTGCAGCTGCTCTGGCGTGTAGTTCTGGGGCTGCAATCGGGAGGAGACTGTAGCTCGGCGGCGGCCTTCGGTCCCGCGCTCTCAGCGCTCCACCTTCACCCACTCACCGTCGGCGACCGACTGCAGCGCCGCGTCGAGCACCGCCTGCACCGCGACGCCGTCCTGGAAGTCCGGTGCGAACGGGCTGCCGTCGTGCAGCGCCTTCACGAAGTCGACGACGTGGTGCACGAAGGTGTGCTCGTAGCCGACCATGTGCCCGTCCGGCCACCAGTTCGCGGCGTACGGGTGCACGCCGTCCATGCAGATCACGGTGCGGAAGCCCTGGCCGTCGCGCGGGTCGGCGAACGAGAACACCTCGAGCTCGTTCATGCGCTCGAGGTTCCAGCGCAGCGAGCCACGTTCGCCGGCGATCTCGATGCAGTTGTGGTTCTTGCGGCCGGGCGCGACCCGCGTCGCCTCGTAGGTGCCGAGCGCCCCGCCACGGAACTTCGCGAGGAAGCAGAACGCGTCGTCGACGTCGACCTTGCCGGTGCCGCCCCTGCCGTCCGGACGCTGCCTGGTGAACGTCTGCTGCACGCCGCACACCGATTCGAACTCGAGCCCGGTCAGCGCGCGCGTCAGGTCGATCAGGTGCGCATTCAGATCGCCGTGCGCACCGCTGCCACACGTCTTGCGGCTGGTGCGCCAACTCGCGGGCACCGAACCATCGGCGAGCCAGTCCTGCAGGTAGACCGCCCGCACCTGCCGGATCGCGCCGAGATCGCCGCGCGCAATCATCTTCGCCGCCAGTGCCGTCGCGGGGGCCCGACGGTAGTTGTGCCACAGGCCGACACGCACCCTCTGTTTCTTCGCCAGCGCTGCCATCTCCTTCGCCTCTGCCAGCGTCATCGCCAACGGCTTCTCGCACAGCACGTGCTTCTTGCTGCGCAGCGCCGCCATCGCGATCGCGTGGTGGCTGTCGTTCGGCGTACAGACGTCGACGACGTGGATCGCGGGATCGGCGAGCACCGCGGCGAGGTCGGTGGACGCGGCCAGGAAGCCGAGTTGGTGCGCGGCGGCGGCGGCGCGGACCTGGTCGCGGCCGACGATCATCGCCGGCACGATGCGCGCGGGCAGGTCGAAGAAGCGGTTGGCCTGACGCCAGGCGTTGCCGTGCGCGCGGCCCATGAAGGCGTGGCCGACCATCGCCACGGCGAGCACCGGCAGATCGCCGGCGGCGCCGGCGTTCGCTTGCTGGGAGAGACTCATCGGTCCCGGCCACGATAGGGCGGACCGGCCGCCGCCCGCCACGGTCTACCGGGTGCCACCGAACAGCACGCGCAGGTTGATCAGCGGCACCGTGTTGTCCCAGCCGAGCAGCAGGTCGGGCAGCCCGTCGCGGTTCCAGTCGCCGATGTCGCCGGAAAGGTGCCCGTCGCGGTTGCCGATGCGCGTCGGCGAGACGTAGCGCGGGCCATCGAAGGTGCCGGGACCGGACCTGAGGTAGATGCCGATCGTGGTGCTGCGCAGGCTGGTGACGCCCGACGTGAACTCGACGAACGCCACCGCGTCGAGGTTGCCGTCGCCGTTGACGTCGGCGAGCCGCAGCGCGGAGGGCATGCCGGCGGCGAGCAGCCACGGTGAACCCAACGCCTGCTCGAACGCGCCGACATCGACGGCGGTCGCGCCCGCTTGGACCGCAGCGGTGTTGCGGAACAGGCGCAGCGTGCCGTCGCCGCGGCAGGCGACCAGCAGGTCGGCCACGCCGTCGCCGTCGAAGTCGTCGGCGGCGAGGCGGGTCGGCGCGCTGCCGGCGAGCAGCACCTGCGGGCCGCCCACCTTCGCCGACGCGACGAAGCGGTCGTCGGCGGGCGCTGCACCCGGCTGGTAGCGGAAGAAGCGCACGTGGTCCCCGTCGAGTCCGGCGGCCGAACCGGCCGGCACCGCGACCGCCAGTTCCAGCCGCCGGGGTTGGCCCGCGCCGTTGTCGGTGAAGTCGCCGAGTTCGAGTGCCGACGCGTTGCCGTGTACCGGCGTCAGCGCCTGCGGGAAGTGGAACGGGAACTCGCCGGGCGCGGGACTGGCCTTGCCGCGCAACAGACCGATCGCCGCCTGGCCCTCGCCAGGGTTCGCCAACGCGAACGACAGCAGCACGACGAGGTCGACGACGCCGTCACCATCGACGTCGCCGATGCGCATGGCGGTCGACTCGGCGAGGTCGGTCGCCGCCATCGGCGGCGCGAGCAGCGCGCGCAGTTCCGCGGTCTGGGCGTCGAGCGGTTGCACCGCCGGCGGCAGGGTCGGCGACGTCGGCACGTGCCGCCAGAAGCCGAGCCGCGACGTGCCGTCCGCGAACAACAGACCGTCGACGACGCCGGCCGGTGCCGGCAGCAGCGTGATCGATCCCGGGAGCAGCCCGGCAACCTGCACCAGGTTGCCGAGCCGGGCAAGGCCGCCGAAGCCGTCGTTCGCGATCAGCTGGATCGCGTCGGCGGGGCCCGAGTCCAGGCGGCGCGCCAGCGCCAGGTCGCGCACCGCACCCTGCCCGGCGATGCTGATCGGGTGGAAGTTGCCGGCGACGACGTTGTCGATCCGGTAGTCGATGCGGTCGCCAGCGTCGGGCGGCAGCAGGCGCGGCGGCTCGGTCGCCGACGGCAACACCAGCCGCGTCGACAGCCGGCGTTCGCGCGCACCATCGACCTCGGTCTCGTGCACGAGGAACACCGCCTTCGCCCCCGATTGCGTCGCGGGGAACGCGCGATCGAACGCCAGCGCGCGGATCTGGCGCGGCGACTCGGCGCCGCTGAACACCGCGCCCTCCAGCGTGCCGGTGATCGGCTCGAAGCCGGCGGTCGGATCGAGCTGCAACAGGCCGAGCGACAGCACTTCGGCTTCACCGGCGATCGCGACCACCATCTCGATCGGCGGCGTACCGTCGAGATCGGCGACCAGGCTCCGGCCGAACGGCCCGTTGACCAGTCCCGGGATCGCCAACGAGAAGATCGCGTCCGGCTCGGGCGGCGCGTACACGCGCGCGGACGACTGCGGCAGCACCGCGACCGTCGGCGTGGTCGGTTGCGGCGCCACCACGGCGACGCCGGCCAGCACGAGGCCCAGCGACTGCAGCGCCCCGTCGCGGCAGGCGTGCAGGCCGATCGCCGGCGACGCGGCATCGAAGGTGTAGCCGGGCACTGCGAAGTCCAACGGCACGGCCGCGGCGAACGTGCCGTCACCGAACCCGTAGGCGACGTCGAGCTTGCCCTGGGTGCCACTGACCACCGCGACGTCGAGGTTGCCGTCGCCGTCGAGGTCGGCGACCTCGACGGCCTCGAACGGGAAGTCGCGCACCGGCACGTCGATCGGTGGTGCGAACGCCGGCTGTCCCGCCCCCAGCGGCCGCGCCAGCAGCACCTGCGGCTTGCTGCCCGGAGGCGCTGCCGGCCCCGGCACCAGCAGTACGTCGGGCAGCGAGTCGCTGTCGAACCGTGCTGCCCGGCCCATCCAGCTGCCGCCCGCGGCGGCGACTTCGAACACCGCGCCGAGCGGCGCTTGCGGCGCCGCCTGCCCCAGCACCAGGTGATGGATCGCCGTCGCCGCGCCTTCGTTGACGACGAACAGGTCCGGCACCTGGTCGCCGTCGAAGTCGCCGACGCCCAGGTCGCGCGGCAGCCGTTCGGCCGCGTTCTCGTGGTCACCGATCTGCCGCGGTGCCGCGAACGCCTGGAACATGCCGTTCTGCTGGGCCAGCAGCAGCTGCACGAAGCCGACGCCGCCCTGGTCGGTCAACGCCGCGAAGTCCGGCGCGCCGGCAGTGCTCGGCGCCTGGTCGAGCGCGATCGGCGCGATCGCCACCGGCAGCCGGTCGAGCACGACGCCGCGCGGACCGAAGAACGGGTCGGGGTTGGCGAACAGGAACACCTGGCTCGCGGTCACCGCCGCGGTCACGTCGCCGACCTTCACCTGCAGCACGATGTCGACCTGGCCAGGGCGACCATCGGGAGCCGGCGGCACCGTGAACACCAGGCGGTCGCTGCTCGACTCGGCGATCCGCAGGTCGGCGCGCGGCAGCACGGTGACGCGGCCGCCCTTCGCGAACGACAGCTCGACGTCGTCGAACGCCAGCACCGGTGTCGCCGACCCGCTGTCGAAGTCGTACGGCACCAGCGCGGTGCCGATCAGCGTCAGCAGGCTGCCGCCGGTGGTCGGCCCCTGGCCGGGCAGCGCCAGCGCGACGTCGGGCCGGTAGAACGCGTTCTCGACCCGCGTCGACTCGCCGGCGATCGCGTCGGTGACGACCAGCACCGCGCGCTCGGGGAAGGTGTTGCCGGGCACGAACGCCGACACCACGGGCAGCCCGCCGTCCGGCAGCTCGAAGCGCACGTCGGTGCCGAGCCGCGTGATCGTGCCGCCGGCACCCGCCGGATCGCGCGTCGTGACCGCGAACTGCAGGTCGCTGGCAGCCGCGCTGCGCAGGCCGCCGACGCGCACCTGCACCCGCTCGCCGAACGGCGACAGGAAGCGGCGCAGCTCGCCCGCGGCCAGCACCAGATCGGCACGCGGTTGCGCCGCCAGCACGATCGGCACCGGGGCCGCGATCGGCCGGTCGTCGACGAACACGCTCAGCTCGCCGGGCAGGTCGGCCGCGGTCGGGTCGGCGACCACCGCCTGGATCGGCGCCAGCGCCAGCGCGAACGTGATCAACGTCGAGCCGCCCTGGCCCGACGCCACCGGATTGGTCTGGTCGACTTCGACCCCGGCCGCGGCGATGCGCACGCGCAGCCGCGCCGCGGCGGCGATCTGCGCGTTGGCGACGACGACGCTGCGGGTCG
>JBASWX010000557.1:0-7318 GCA_049276695.1 Planctomycetota bacterium | reverse complement strand
GCGCCGAACTCGGCATCGGCGAACACGGCGTGCGCTCGCTGCTGCAGCGGCTGCGAGCGGCGCTGCGCGCGTGTATCGAACGGAGGCGGCAGTCATGAGCACGAACGAACACGAACGTGGACCTGCGTCCGGTCCCGACGACGACCCGGTGATGGACTGGGCGCTCGGCGAACGGCTCGGCAGCGATCGGCCACCGGATCTGGTCGCGGCGGTGCGGTCGCGGCTCGCGGCCGGCGACGTGCCGGCGGCTACGGTGCGTCGCGCGAGCACGACCCTGTGGGCGGCGGCCGTGGTGTTGCTCGGGGCACTCGTGGTGGTCGGCGTCGCGGCGTGGCCGCGCGGGACTGCGGAGCCAGCGCCGGCGGGCACGCAGGGTCAGGAGCCGTTGGCACCCGTCCAGGTCGACATGCTCACCGACATCGCGGCGCTCCCGGCGACGACTCGCGCGGTGGAGATTTCCGGCTGCCACGACGTGAAGATCGCCGAGCTTGCACGGCTGCGCGACCTCGAGGTGCTGATCGTGCGCGAGCCGTGGAACGAGTCGTTCGGACTGAGCCTGAAGATGGAGCGTCCGCGCGACGCCCCGTTCATGACCGCGGCGGCCTGGGCGACGATCGGTTCGTTCACCAAGCTGCGACGCCTCGAACTGCGCGGCACCACGCACGCCGTGTTCCGCGGATGGCTCGAGCCGCCGGACCGTTGGACGATGGGCGTTTCTGGCGCGGTGCAGGAGTTTGCGCTGCTCGAACAACTGCCGTTGCTCGAGCACCTGACGCTCCGCTGCCAGAACACGCCCGACGAGATCCTGCTCAGGCTTCCGCGGTTGGGTTCGCTGCGCCACCTCGACCTTTCGTTCAACCACGGCTTCGCCGAAGCCGGCTTTGGCGCGATCCTGCAGTGCCGGTCGCTGCGCTCATTGTCGCTCGAAGGCTGCCAGCAGATGCACGGTCGCTGGCTCGCGCGCTTGCACGAACTGCCGGAGCTCGAGCAGCTGAATCTCGCCCACATCGACGGCATCAACTGGCTGGCGGCAGCGGTGTATCCCGCTCCGGCACAACAGCTGCAGACCAGAGCAGCACTAGCCGAGGCCGAGGGTCGTGGCCCGACCGACGGTGCGCTCGCTGGCATCGCGAAGTGCGCGAAGCTGCGCGTGCTCGACGTCACCGGTGGTTCCTGGACGGCTACCGGCCTTGCCCAGCTTGGCAGCATCAGGACGCTGAAGGAACTGCGCGCGTGCGGCGGCGGCAACAAGGACGACTCGTTCGTGTCAGCGCTGCCCGGAAGCCTCGAACGGCTCGACGTCTGCGGCGACTACACCGACAGGTTCTGCAAGGCGGTCGCCGACCACTTGACGAAGTTGCGCCACCTGAACATCGCCGCCTGCTACCGGATCACCGACCGGGGCCTGGCGATCGTCGCCGCGATGCCGTCGCTGCGCGTGCTCGACATGCGCCAGATGCGTGGACTCACGATGGCGGCGATCGACTCGCTGCTCGTCGCCCGTCAACTCGAAGAGATCGACCTGCGGCACTGCGACTTCGTGACAGTCGAGCACGTCGTGAACCTGCGCCGCGCGCTGCCGAAGCTGCGCAGGCTCGAGACCGGCTTCAACGAGAGAGAGATCGAGGCCGCCGACCGGCAACCTTCGCCACCGATGCAAGTGCGCGACCGGCAGGAGGCCGAGAAGGCGACGGGCGTACGCGCGATCGAAGGCATCGGTCTCGATGATTCGTGCCTCGCCGCATTGGCGGACTCCACGGTCCTGGAGAGTCTTGTGCTGCGGCCTGGACTCGGCGAAGTCGGCCCGCTGACGCCTCCGTTGACGCCGATGACCGACGCCGGCCTGCAACATCTCTCGCGGGTCGCGACGCTGGGCTCGCTGCGCCTGGAGCACTGCCGCAACACGACCCCGGAGGGGCTTGCGGTAATCGCGAAGTTGCCGCGGCTCGCGGAACTGACCTTCACGAACATGGCGCTATCCGACGACCTGCTGGCCCGCCTCGCGGCCTTACCGCTGCAGCGCCTGACGATCATCGCCTGCCGCGGTTTCGGTGCCGCCGGCGTCGAGGCGATCGTCAGCATGCGCGACCTGCGGGAACTGTCGCTGCGAGCATGCGTGCACCTGGACGAAACCTGGATCGCGCGCCTCGCGGCGCTACCGCAGATCGAACGGCTCGACCTGGGCTACATCGGCAGTCACACGCACTTCAGCGGCTGGTCGGTGTTCGGTTCCCACGTCGAACCGGGCTCCGGAGTCAGCGCTCGCGCGATCATGGCGCTTGCCAAGGCGACGACGCTGCGCAAACTGTCGCTCGAGTACGGCGCCGTGGACGGCGAAGCACTGCGCAGCCTCCAGGCCTTGCCGGCGCTGGAATCGCTCCACCTCAGCGGGACCGAGATCGCGCCAACCGACCTCGCGCGGCTGCCGCGCACGTTGATACTGCTCTCACTCAGCAATTGCAGTCGCCTCGATAGCGACATAGGCACGGTGCTGGCGCAGGCTGTGCCCGGGTTGCTTGCGCTCGACCTTTCGTACTGCTCTGGCTTCGGCAAGGACGGGTTGGCGTCGCTGCGCAATCTGCGCTTGCTGCGTTTCCTTGAACTCTCGCACTGCAGCCACTTTGGCCCCGACTCGTCCGAGCTGACCGGTGAACAGGCAGTCGCACTGCTCACCGCGTTGCCAGCGCTCGAGGATCTGCACATCTGCGGATGGATGCCCCTCAGTGCCACCGAGACCGCGACCCTGCGCGCGATGCCGAAGCTTCGTCGTCTGGACTACGACATCGACGAGGCTGCGGCGGGCGCGCCGTTCCAGGGTCACGTTCCGCGCCTGCAGGACAAGAAGTGATGCCGCGCACGCGGCCGCGCATCACTTGCCCGCGTCGGGCTTCGCCTCTTCCTTGCCCTTGCCGCCGCCGCGCAGCTCAGCGACCTTCGGTGGCAGCACCGCATCGCGCTTCTGGAACGCTTCGAAGCGCCGCGCCAGTTCCTGGTCGGGCAGCCCGTCCTCGATCACCTCGCCGCCCTCGCGCAGCTTGTTCAGCAGGGCCGGGTGCCACAGGCCGTCGCTCGCCTTCTTGATCCGCAGCTCACTGTTGCCGCGCACACCGAACGAGAACTTCGTCAGCTCCGGCTCGCGCACGTAGCACAGCTCGTTGTCCCAGAAGAAGCGGAAGCTCGGGGCGCGCTGGATCTCGCGCGCCACCTGTTCGCCGAGCACCTGCACCGTGCTGGGCGTCGCCGTGGTGTCGACGGGATCGCCGCCGCCGGCGCGCCGATCGGCGACGGCGATGCGGCGCACGACCTCGCCCGGCATCTCGTCGAGGAAGATGCGTTCGAACTGGTTCTTGAACCAGACGTGGTCGTTCGCCGACAGCGGCAGCCGGAACTCGAGGCGACCCGGTTCGACGGCGACGAACGGCTCGCCGCTGCGCACGAACTCGCGCACCAGGTCCTTGGTGTCGTCGTCCCACTGGTGGCGGCCGCCGCGGCCCGACGTGCCGCCGGCGAGCTGGCTCTGCACCCAGACCTGGAGCAGCAGGTCCAGCTTCTTCAGGAACGCCTTCGCTTCGCGGATGCGCACGAACTGATGGCCGCACAACACGCCTTGCGGATCGGTGAACAGGCCGCCGTTCTCGACGTCGACGTGCGCGAGCATCGCCTTCGCCGGCGCGCCGTACTCGCGCGTCAGGTCGAAGGTCAGCGGCCAGTTGCACCAGAACACCACCTCGCCGCCGGCGCGCACGTCGGCAAGGTCGCGCACCGCCTTGGCCAGCGGGTCCTTGTCGCTGCCGGACCCGCCCTCGGCGAACAGGCCGCGGTGCACGAAGTGCAGGTCGATGCGGTCGGCGGCGGCGTCGTAGCGGATCGTGATGTCCTGACCGTCGACCTCGAGGCAACCGGCGAGTGCGAACAGCAGGACGAACAGGGCAGCGAGCGTTCTCTTCATGGCGCAGAAGCGCCGATCAGACCGACACCGCTCGACGCCGGCAATCCTGCATCGAACCGAGAAGCCGGCGGGATGCCGGTCCCGCTCAGTTCGTCCAGCGCGAGGGCTTGCACCGTTGGCCGTTCGCGGGAGACTGCTGCGATGGCCGCCAAGGTCGATGTGCACTCGCTGTCGCGGAAGGAACGCCTCGATCTGCTGGGCGAACTGTGGGACAGCCTGAATGACGAGGCTGAGCCGCTGCCACTGACGGCAGCCCAACGGAAGGAACTCGATCGCCGACTCGATGATCTCGATCGCGATCCACGCGCCGTGATTCCGTGGCAGGAAGTGCTCGAGCGGATTCGTCGTAGCCTGGCATGAGGATCACCGTCCGTGCCGAAGCGGCGGCAGAGATCGAGTCCGCAGCACGATGGTACGAGGGGCAACGACCCGGCCTCGGGAAGGCTCTGCTCGTCGAAGTGCAGCACATGATCGAAGTCGTCAGCGAGAGCCCTCGACGGTTCCGCGAGGTCCATCGCCAGACTCGTCAAGCCTTGCTGCATCGCTTCCCCTACGCGCTGATCTATCGCATCGCGTCCGAGGAGATTGTCGTCGTTGCGCTACACCACGGCAGCCGGAACCCGCGCAGGTGGCGTCGCCGTCACTGAGTTCGCCTAGAACACCCAGAGCACGGCGAGCGTGAACCAGATCGGGTCGTCGTCGACCGGGTTGGCGAGGCCCTGCGAGAACCAGGCGTCGATCGTGTTGTCGACGATCATCGAGGCGTGCACGCCGGCGCGCAGCTGCGTGCGGGCGTCGTACTGCCACTTCACGATCGCCTCGCCGCGCAGATCGGCCCAGCCGCTCTCGCCGAGCGCGTACATCCACGACGCCTGTGCCTCGCTGACGTAGCCGAGCGAACCGTCGAGGTCGAGCGTCCAGGCGCCGCCGAGCGGGATGCCCTCGGAGAGGCCGATGCGGTAGTAGCCGCCGCGCACTTCGTCGAAGTCGTAGTGCAGCGCGACGTAGGGGTTGGCGTCGAGCACCGTGGCGCTGGCCAGCAGGAAGACCTCGTTGGTGCCGCCGCGTTCGCTGTTGGGGAACTCGAGGCCGTTCGGCACCACGTAGCTCTGGATGCCGGTCGTCAGCGACACGTCGCCGAGCTGCTTCGTCACGCGCGCGACCGTCTCCAGCTGCGTGAAGCGCCCGGCGTGGCCGTCGGGAAACCACGCGCCCCCGGTGTCGTTGCGCAGGTCGATGTTGCCCTCGACGTCGACGCCGATCTTGTCGACGCCGGTGGCGGGCAGTTCGACCGACAGCCGCGGCTGGATCACCGGGTTGTCGACCAGCGTCATGCCGCGGTGCACGAACTTCGTCGCGAACGTGCCGCCGAAGCCGACCGTCGGTGCCGCCTTCTCCGGCACGAAGCAGGCGGTGGCCATCAGGGAGAGCAGGGCGAGCGACCCGACGACACGGCGAGGCATGCGTTCTCCGGAAGAGGAAGGGACGCGGCGGAGTGTCGAGCCGCCCGGCGGCGATTGCAATCGCACAGCGGCATCGCGCACCGGCGATATGCTGGCCCGCTTGCGCGCCCGCCCCGGTTCCCGCTCGTCCCTGGCATCCGGGCCGCTGCTGCTGCTCGCGGCATGTGCGCCGGTCGCGGTGAGCGCGCAGGTCGGCTACTCGCGGCTGCACGTCGATGGCGAGCTGGCGCTGGCGAACTCGGCGGCGAGCGGCGGGTCCCAGGATCTCGGCAGCGCGTTCGGCCTCGGCGACGAGCGCGGTTCGCCGTTCGCGCGCGTCGTCGCCGATTTCGGCGTCCCGGTGCTGGGCGTGTCGGGTTTCTGGTTGCACGAGGCGGGTGCGGGCGTGCTCGCTGACTCGTTCGGCGGCCTGCCGCCGAGTACGCCGGTGACGACCGATCTCGACCTCGGCTCGTTCCAGGTCATGGCCCTCGCCGAGTTCGCGTGCGGACCGGTGGTGGTGGCGCCGGGCCTGCTGGTCGACGTGTTCGCGATCGACTTCCGTGCCAGCACGTCGCCGGGCAACGCCGAGGTCATCGACGAGATCGTCGCGGTGCCGCTGCCTGGTCTGCGCGTCAGCGGCTCGCCGGTGCCGGGCTGCGACCTGGCGCTCACGGGCGGCTGGCTCGATGCACGCAGCCTGCTCGACAGCGACGTGCGGTTCCTCGACGTCGAAGCGGCGGTCACGTGGCGTCTCGCCGGTGGCATCGATGTGCAGGGCGGCTACCGGTGGCTCGAAGCCGATGCCGCCGCCGATTCCGCGACGGACTCGGTGCGCATCGACCTGCAGGTCCGCGGCTGGTTCATCGACGCCGGCGTGCGCTTTTGACCGCGGGCAGGCCGCCGCGACTGGCGGCCGGCGCGGATTCCGTTCATGCTGCTGGTGTCCATGAACAAGGCCCTGTCGCTGCTCCTGCTCCCGCTCTGCATCACGGCATGCCGCACTGCCAAGTACGAAGCCGACGTCGGCCCGTTCTTCGCGATCGCGGACGGCGACCTGTCGCTGCAGAACGTCAACGGCACGCTGCAAGGCTTCAACCAGAACGACCTCGACCGCAACTTCGGGCTCGGCGAGACCGAGGCTTCGCCGTACCTGCGGCTGCAGGCCGACGGCGACCGGCATCGGATCCGGCTGCACGGCTTCACGATCGCCGCCAGCGGCTCCGGTGTGCTGGAACGGGACTTCGGCGGCATCGTGACCGGCAGCCAGGTCACCACCGACATCGACTTCTACGCGATCGGCGCCAACTACGGCTACCGGCTGTGGAACGGCCGCAACTACCGCGTCGCGATCGGCGCCGCGGCGATGTACTACGGACTCGACGTGGCGGCCCGTTCGCCGGTGGGGCGTGAGTCGGTCAACAGCGAAGTGCTGGTGCCGATGCCGTTCGCGGAGATCGAAGGGCTGTTCGGCGACTTCACGGTCGGCGCGAACGGCGCGGTGATGTCGGCCGACCTCGGCGATGCCAGTGGCCGATACCTCGACGTCGAGGGCTACGTGCGTTGGCAGGCGACGCGGGCGCTCGATTTCACCGCCGGCTATCGCTACATCGTGATCGATGCCGCCGGCAAGGCGGATTCGTCGATCGGCGGCACGCGGGCGTTCGACGCCGACGTCAGCGTCCAGGGCTACTTCGTCACCGCCGGCGTCAAGTTCTGACCGGGCCAGGGTGACGGCCGGTCCGCGGTGACCGCGCCGCGCCGCTGCTGCAGCGCCCGCCGCGCCGCTTCCAGCAAACGGCTTTCCCAATCCGCGGGCGCATCGTCGGCACCCAGGCGCTCGAGGTCGTCGAGGCCGAGGCGCACCGCGACGTCCGGCACGACGCCTTCGTCCTGCAGGCCGACGCCGGTGCGGTCGACCACGCGC
>JBASWX010000556.1:0-3389 GCA_049276695.1 Planctomycetota bacterium | reverse complement strand
CGTCGAGCCGCCGGACCTCGACAAGTTCGTGAACCCGGTCTCCGACAACCGCCGCATCTCGTTCCTGGAACTCCAGCCGGGCTGGCCGCTGGTCGAAGTCGGCCGCGCCGCTGGCGAGTACTGGCGCGAACTGTTCCGCGGGCTCGACGTGCGGCTCGGCATCGCCGGCGCGCACGCGAACCTCGCCTGCCGGTCGCGCGTGCCCGTTGCGATCGAATGCGCTGGCGGCCTCACCGACGCCTACATTGCGCACCTGCCGGTGGCCATCGGCAACAAGCCCGGCCACACGCGGCCGTACTTCCTGTACCTCGGCTACCTCGAGCGGCGTGGCGTGCACTTCATGTGTGAACTGAGCTACGGCGAACACGATCCGTGGCGCTCGATCGTGTTTCCGTGTCCGCCGCTCGGCCTGCCGGTCCGGCTCGTCACCTGGGACCGTGAGCTGATGGCCGAACTGCGGCGCCGCGACCCGGGCATCGTCGTCCAGGACTTCGAGCAGTTCCTCGACGCCTACATCGCCGATCTGCCCAACAAGGAGCGGCGGCAGGTCGCCCAGGACTTCGCCAAGTTCGTGCCGTTCTACTTCGAGCACGAACAGGACCTGACACGGAAGCAGGCGTTCGTCGACTTCCTGAAGTGACACGCGCGATGCGGGGCTCTCGTGCTCCTCGGGCGCGACGCGACTACGGCTTGGCGCGATCGGCTGGGGGCGGCACGGGCACGACCGGCCTTGGTGGCAGAGTGACCGTCTTCACGCCGCTCTCGCGTTCGCGGCGTTGCACATCGGCGACGATGGCATCCAAGTCGTATGCGAAGCGGCGTGCGTAGGCGTCACGAATAGCCCGCACCTCATCGACGATCGGATCTCGGGGCATCTCATTCCTCCAGCAGTTCTTCAGGTGTGCAAATGGTAGGCGGCTCCAGTCCTCGGGACCGGCAGACCGCTTCGATCCGGTGCCGCATCCGGGCGTTCGCGATGTGCCTGCAGTTCCAGGTGACCAGGTAGTCCATCCCGTGCACCGTCGCGGTTGCGACGTGCAGTGCGTCGACGCCCGCCTCAGCCGGGATCGCCCGCGATGCGATCAGCACTTGCGCGAGGCTGGTCACCGCGTCGTTGACGTCCAGGATCGGCAGGCCAACGAGGTCTGCCAGTCTGCGTCGGGCAGCGAGCGCATCGCCACCTGAGGCTTCGTCCAGCACGAGCTGTGAAACGAAGAGATCGAACCGATCACGCTTCGCCCACCAGTCGCGTGTGACCTGCTGATGTGCGGCCGTGAGCAGGTCCCTGCTGGGCAACCCCGAGAGGTAGCTGACGATCGTGGTCTCGACGTAGGCGCGGGGGTTCATGAAGCGCGGCAGACTCTACCCGTCGCTGGGGCCTCACTGCACCGCGGCGCGCGCGTACTCGACGACCTTGGGGCCGAGATCCTTCGCGCTGACCCCGAACGCCTGCTCGAAGTCGAGCGCGTGCACGCGGCCGGTGTAGTACGCGACCACGTAGTCGAGCAGCTGCTGGCGGAAGCGCCCGCCCTCGCCGTCGTACAGGTAGCGCGCCAGCATGCCGGCCTGCGCGTAGAACAGGTTGACGCCGCGCACCTGGAAGCTGCTGCCCAGACGCACGGCGCTCGCGATGCCGACCGCGGCGGGGCGCACGCGCAGCGCGTCGAACTCGCGCCGCGACGCCTTCGCCAGCCAGTTCCAGTCGAGCAGCCGTGCCGCCGGCGCCGACGCGACGAGGTCGGCGTGCTGCTGGTCGCCCTTGCCGAAGCGGAACTGGCGGCGCACGAAGTCGAACTCGAACTGCTCGACCAGGCTGGCGAAGCCTTCGACGATCCAGAACGCCTTCGGTCCGAGGCGCGAACCGACCGGATCGGGCCGGAACGCCGGACAGCGGTCCTGCAGCCAGTGGTGCGTCAGTTCGTGCGCCAGGGTCGGCAGGACGGTCGCGAAGCCGGTGTCGTCGGCCGGCACGAACATGCGCGACTTCGCCACCGTCTCGTTCAGCGAGTCCGAGTAGTAGCCGGCGGTCCAGGTCGAATCGACGCCGAGCTTCTTCGACTCGGCGTCGTACTCGTCGCGGTCGGGGTAGATGAAGACCATCATCGGACGCGGGTCCTGCCGCACCACGTGCATGTCCTTGAACATCGACTCGAGCGCGTCGCACACCAGCTCGCCGGTCGCCAGCGCCTTGGCCAGCGAGCCCGGCTGCGTGACCGGCGAGAACAACAGGAGGCGCGGACTCGCCAGCGCCTGCAGGTCGCGCCGCCAGCGGCCGCGCCACTCGAGCAGCTGCTGCTTGCTCTGCGCAGTGATCGGGTCGAGCCCCTCCTTGCCGAAGTCGCCGATGTTGGCGTCGAGGAACGTGACCTTGGTGTGCGCGGTCGCTTCCAGGAAGTCGAGCCAGTCGCGGCCGAGGAACGGTTCCGGCGGCGCGATCTGCTTCGGCAGCAGCGCCTTCACCGCCGCCAGCGTCGGGCCGTGCTCCGGCGCCTTGTCGAGCAGGAAACGCAGGCCCGCGCGCCGTTCGCCATCCGGCCGTGCCTGCCAGCCGGCGACGAGCTGCTGCACCTCGTCGAGCACAGCACCGCTCGCCGCGTCGGCGCTGCTGCGCACGATCGCGACCTTGCTCGCGTCCGGCGGCCGCTTCGTGTCCTTGCGCTTCTGGGCGATGTCCTTCTCGCGCCGTTGCGCCCATGCTTCGTCGGTCTCCAGTTCGCGGCAGCGCGCCAGCAGATCGAGCGCGAGGTCCCAATCGAGCGCCGACATCGCCGCATCGACCAGCGCGGTCAGCCGTTGGCGTTCGCGTTCGAGCCACGCCACGGTCAGCTCGGCGGCGACCGGGTCCGCCGGCGCGTCCTCCCGCAAGGCGACCAGTTCCTTGTCGCCGGCCAGCAGCAGTGTGCGGCCGGCGGGGATCGCGCGGGTCATCGGCAACGGCTTGTCGCCGTCGCGCTGCAGGCGCCACAGCATCCGGTATTCGTGGGTGTCGACCGCGCAGGCGCCGAAGTACATCACGTCGCCGGCGATGGTCGGCGGCACGGTCGCCAGCGTGCGGTGCAATTCGCAGGTGTCGAGGCGCACGCCCTGCTCGCTGCCGTTGGGGAACAGCCCGAGCTGCGTGCCCTCGGGCTGGCCGAATGCGCCGACCACGATGCGGTCGTCCAGCGCGCGCGCGAACGGCAGCGCGGCCGGCCGGGCCGCGAGTGCTGGATCGAGCGGCAGCTTCAGTTCGAGTGCGTTGAGCGCGACGTTGGCGCGGAACTCGGGGAACAGGTGGCCGCTGCCGAAGCAGGCGAACAGCGTCGCGCCGGCGAGTTGCACGCGGCCCTGGCCGGCGACCGGCGCGTTGACCGCGAGGTCCGGGCAGGTGCCGCGCGCCTCCCCGGTGA
>JBASWX010000555.1:0-8964 GCA_049276695.1 Planctomycetota bacterium | reverse complement strand
GGCGTACGCTGCGCGAACTGCCGCGGCACCGGCCGCTGTGGTTCTTCCTGCTCGGCAGCTTCTGCGTGGTCGACGTGATGAACACCGCGATCCAGTTCTTCGGCGACTACGTCGTCGCCGCGTTCCGCGAACCGTTCGAACAGGGCACGCTGCGCTGGTTCGGGCAGGCGTTCGGACCGCAGGCCGGCAGCATGGTCGCGTTCCTCGGCATGCTCGGGCTGGTGTTCAGCGGGCTGGCGTTCGCGTTCGGCCTGGTGCTCGGGCGCTGGACCGACCGCAATCCGCTGGCGGTGCTGCGGGTCGCCGCGCTGGCGCTGCTCGTGGCGCTGGCCGGCGGCGCGGTCTTCGGCGGCGGCGACACCACGGCGTTCACGTTGACGCTGGTCGCCGGCGGCGCCTTCGGCATGGCCGGGGTCTGGACTGCTGGCCGCAAGCTGGTGCTGGTGCTGGCGCCGCGCGAACGGGCCGGCGAGTTCTTCGGCCTGTACGGCATCACCGTGAAGGTCTCGGTGATCGGCAGCACCTGCTACGGCGTGCTCGCCGACCACTTCGGCAGCCGGGCGGCGCTGCTGGCGCAGGTGGCGCCGCTGTTGCTCGGCATCGCCTTGTTGGCGATGGTGCGCCTGCCGCCGCCGCGAGCGGCGGCTCCGGCATGAGCGACGACGACGAGGATCCGCGGCAACCCGCGCGCGAGGCGCTGTGGCAGCGGCTCGCTGTCGGCGTCGTCGCCGGCGCGATCTGGTTCGTCGGGGCCTTGCCGACTGCCCTCGCCTACGGGCTCGGTGCGGCGCTGGCGGTGCCGTGGTTCCTGTGGTGGTCGGTGCGCGACCGCCGCGGCCGGCGCACCAGCGGCTACTGGCGCAACTGCCGGATCGCGTTCCGACCGGGTTCACCGCTCGGCGCCGCGCGGCCGCCCCGCCACCTGTGGCGGTGGTCGCGGCACATCGCCTGGCTCGCGATCGACTTCTGCCGTATGCACCGGATCACCGCTGCGAACGTGCACGCGCACTGCGACCTGACCGAGTACCCGGCGGTCGCCGCGGCGTTCGGCGAAGGCAAGGGGCTGATCTTCGCGACCGGGCACCTCGGCGTCTGGGACGTGTCGGGCCACGTCGCCGGCCTGCTCGGCCTGCCGCTGGTGTCGGTGTTCCGGCCCTCGCCACTGCCGGCGCTGAACCGGCTGATCGAACGGCTGCGCACCGGCAGCGGCCAGCAGGTGGTCGCGCGCAAGAACGTGCTGCGCACGCTGCGCGCGGTGCTGGAACAGCGCGGCGCGGTCGGGTTGCTCGCCGACGGCGGCGGCAAGCACAGCGCGGTCGAGGCCCCGTTCCTCGGCACCAGCTCGCGCACCGTCGCCAGCCCGGCCTTGTTGCACCTCGCCACCGGCGCGCCGATCGCCGTGGTCGCCGTGCACCGGGTGGCGCCGATGCGCTACCGGCTGCGCGTGTTCGACGTGATCCGCGACGCGGCCACCGGGGAGCGCGACAGCGACATGCTGGCGATCACCGCGCGCATCAACCGCGGGCTGACACAGGGCATTCGGGAGGCACCCGAACAGTGGTTCTGGCAGAGCCGGCGGTTCCGGCACCGGCCAGCCGGCGAGGTGCCGGGGCCGGACGGGCTGCCCCCGCTGGCCAGCCCGGACTGATCTTCACGGAGTCTTCACATACGGCCGCCGGCATCTTCACGGACTGGCAGCACCTTCTTCACCGTTCCTTCCTCGTTCCCCATCAGGACCAAGCCCTCGTGAACCTCCCGACAATCCTCCGCACCACGACCGTCCTCGGCCTCGTCGCCCTCGTCACCACCGCCTGCGGCAGGTCCAACCGCACGCTGCTGCAGAACAAGGGCTCGGACACCATGCTCGAAGTCGCCCAACGCTGGGCCGAGGAGTTCAAGAAGGTGCACCCGGAGATCGGCGTCGCGGTGACCGGCGGTGGCAGCAGCGTCGGCGTCGCCGGCATCATCAACGGCACCGTCGACATCGCCAACTGCAGCCGGCGGTTGTCGGCCGAGGAGATCGCCGACGCGAAGAAGCACCAGCACGAACCGGTCGAGCACCACGTCGGCTTCGACGGCATCGCGATCTTCGTGCACAAGGACAACCCGCTCGCGTCGATCACCCTCGAACAGATCAAGCAGATCTACATCGACCAGGGCAGCATCACGAAGTGGTCGCAGCTCGGCGTCAAGATGCCCGAGGGGCGCGACGACCTCGTCGTGGTGTCGCGGCAGGCGAACAGCGGCACCTACGAGTACTTCAAGGAAGCGGTGCTCGGCGGCAAGAAGGCGAACTTCCGCCTCGGCACGCTCGACATGAACGGCAGCAAGGACGTCGTCGACCAAGTCGCCAAGACGGTGTCGGCGATCGGCTACAGCGGGCTGGCCTACGGCAAGGGCGCGCCGGTGCGCATGGTGCCGGTCACGATGAAGGACGGCCAGCCGGCGGTGGTGCCGTCGATCGCCACCGTGCTCGACAAGTCCTATCCGATCTCGCGGCCGTTGTTCATGTACACCGTCGGCACTGCGCACGACGCGACCAAGACGTACCTCGACTGGATCCTCAGCGACGCCGGCCAACGGGTGCTGAGTGATCTGGGCTACCCCCCGCTGCGCAAGGTCTGACGGTCGGCGACGCGCATCGCCGCCCCGACCGCTCCGCAGCACGCTGGACCTGGCCCTGCTCCTCGGATAGGCGTGCCCACCGAGCTTTCGCTCCCAGCGCTCGATGACCCACTACGAAGAACGTCTGCAGCGTGATCTGCAGTGGATCCAAGATCTGGTCGGCGTCGTCGGCCTGGCGGTGACCAAGGCGATCGACGACGCCGTCGTCTCGGTGCTGCACGTCGACAAGGACCTGGCGGCGATGACCGTGATCGGCGACTCCACGATCAACCGCCAGACCCGCGAACTCGACCGGTTGTGCCACGCGTTCGTGGCCCGCCACCTGCCGAGTGCCGGCCACCTGCGCTACGTGTCGGCGGTGCTGCGGCTGACGATCGGGCTCGAGCGCATCGGCGACTACGCGGCGACCATCTCGCGCACCGCGGCGCAACTGTCCGGCCCGCCGCCGTCGGTGGTCGCCCGCGACATCGAGATGATGTCGGAACAGGCGCGGCGGCTGCTGACCGATGCGCTGCGCAGCTTCCAGCAGCGCGACACCAACCTGGCGCAGGCGACGCTGACTTCCGCGGCGCAGTTCGCGCGCTACTTCGACCGCGTGTTCTCCGACCTGGTCAAGGAAGGCGAGACGCACAGCCGGCCGACCGAGGACCTGTTCGCGTTCATGGCGTCGTTCAACCGGCTCGAGCGCGTGATCCACCAGGCCAAGAACCTGTGCGAGGAGACGGTCTTCGTCGTCACCGGCAAGCAGAAGGGCGAGAAGGTCTTCCACATCCTGTTCGTCGACGGTGCCAACAACGGCGCCAGCCAGCTGGCCGAGCACTTCACCCGCAAGGCGTTCCCGCAGAGCGGCCGCTACCGCAGCGCCGGCTGGCAGGCTGCCGACGAGATCGACGCCGGCTGGCTGCGCTTCGCGCAGACCGTCGGCATCGACCTGGCGAAGGCGTGGCCGACGCCGTTCGCGAGCCTGCAGCCGCAACTCGACGAGTACCACCTGGTGATCGGGCTGCAGGCCGGTGCGCGCGAGAAGGTCGGCAAGCTGCCGTTCCACACCACGATGCTGATGTGGGACGTCGATCCGGCGGCGAGCCCGGAGGGCGCCTACCGGCAGCTGACGCCGCGCATCCGGGAACTGATGGAACTGCTGCGGGGCGAACAGGCCAGCTGAACGTGACCGCCGTGCCCACGAACCCGCAGGCAGGAGGCGCGCCGCCGCGCGACTCCGCTGCCCGCTTCGCCGCCCTCGACCGCCGCGACGCGGCGTGGTGGCTCGACTGGCTTGCGCGCATGTTGGTGATGGCCGGCGGCGTCTCCGCGATCGTGTTCATCGCCGGCATCTTCCTGTTCATCGCCACCCAGGGCCTCGACTTCACCGCGAACCGGCTCGACTTCGGCGAGTTCTTCACCGCGATCGAGTGGCGGCCGACCGGCCACCCGCCGACCTACGGCGCGCTGGCGCTGATCGTCGGCACCCTGTCGATCACCGCGCTGGCGATGGTGGTCGCGGTGCCGCTGTCGTTCGGCGCCGCGATCTACATCGGCGAGTTCGCGAAGGGCCGGCAGCGCGAGTGGCTCAAGATCCTGATCGAACTGCTGGCCGCGGTGCCGTCGGTGGTTTGGGGCGTGATCGGCCTGCACCTGATCAGCCCGCTGATCCAGACCTGGCTGCAGCCGGCGTCGGGCGTCGGCACCAACCTGCTCAACGCCGGCCTGATCCTCGGCTTGATGTCGGCGCCGATCATCACCACCATCGCCGAGGACGCGCTGAAGGCGGTGCCCGACACCTACCGCGAAGCGGCCGAGGCGCTCGGCGCGACGCGCTGGCAGGTGATCTGGCGGGTCGTGCTGCCGCACGCCCGCCCTGGCCTGTCGGCGGCGGTGCTGCTCGGCATCGGCCGCGCGGTCGGCGAGACGATCGCGGTGCTGATGGCGAGCGGCCACGCGATCAACCTGCCCGGCAGCGTGTTCGACCCGGTGCGCGCGCTGACCGCGACGATCGCCGCCGAACTCGGCGAGACCAGCGTCGGCAGCGACCACTACCAGGTGCTGTTCACGCTCGGCACGCTGCTGTTCCTGATCACGTTCGGGATCAACCTGCTCGCCGACCGCATCGTGCGCGGCCGCGGAGGCCGGCGATGACAGCAGAACCGGTCGACGCAAAGATGTTCCAGCGCACCAACCGCGAAGGGCGGGGCCTCGCGGTGCAGCGCGTCGTGCAGGCGCTGTTCCTGCTGACCACGCTGCTGCTGGTGCTGCCGGTGATCGCGATCCTCGGCGCGCTGATCGTGCAGGGCGGACCGGCACTGACGCTCGAGTTCTTCCTCGAGGAACCGCGCAATGGCATGACCGAGGGCGGCATCTTCCCGGCACTGATCGGCACGGTCTGGTTGACCGCCGGCGCCTTGGCGGTCGCGGTGCCGCTCGGCGTCGCCGCCGCGATCTACCTCGGCGAGTACGCGCGCGACACCTGGTTCACCCGGTTGATCAACCTGGCGATCGTCAACCTCGCCGGCGTGCCGTCGATCGTGCACGCGCTGTTCGGCGTCGGCGCCTTCGTCTACTTCTTCCGCTTCGGCACCTCGATCCTCGCCGCCAGCTGCACGCTGGCGGTGATGACGCTGCCGGTCGTCATCGTCGCGACGCGCGAATCGCTGCTGGCGGTGCCGCGCCCGTTCCGCGAGGCGTGCTGGAGCCTCGGGGCGACGCGCTGGCAGACGATCTGGCGGCTGGTGCTGCCGAACTCCGGCAGCGGCATCCTGACCGGCGTGATCCTGGTGGTGTCGCGGGCGGTCGGCGAGACCGCGCCGATCATGTTCACCGGCGCCGCGTTCTTCGTGCCCTTCCTGCCGCACAGCGTGTTCGACCAGACCATGGCGCTGTCGCTGCACCTCTACAACGTGTCGACGCAGGTCAACCTCGACGCCGCCCACGCGCACCTGCCGTTCGCAGTCGCGCTGACGCTGATTCTCGTCGTGCTGGCGATGAACGCGCTGGCGATCTGGTTCCGCATGCACCTGCGCGGGAGGAAGAGGTGGTGATCCCGGGCTCCACTGCTTCGCCGCCGCTGTTGTCGGTGCGCGGGCTGTCGATCCGCTACGGCGACAAGGTGGCGCTGGCCGGCGTCGACCTCGACGTGCGGCAGCACGAGATCTTCGGCATCATCGGCCCCGCCAACGCCGGCAAGACGTCGTTCCTGCGCGCGCTGAACCGCATGGACGCGTTCGTGCCGCACATGCGCGTCGACGGCAGCATCACGTTCGCCGGCCGCGACGTGCGCACGGTGCGCAACCTGTACGCGCTGCGGCGGCACATCGGCGTGGTGTTCCCGCTACCGGTCGGCCTGCCGCTGTCGATCCGCGACAACGTCGCGCTGGCGCCGCGGCTGCGCGGCGTGCGCGGCAAGGGCGAACTCGCGGGCATCGTCGAACGCTGCCTGCGCCGCGCGGCGCTGTGGGACGAGGTCAAGGACCGGCTCGACAGCCTCGGCTCGCTGCTGAGCGGCGGCCAGCAGCAGCGGCTGACGATCGCGCGGGCCTTGTCGCAGGACCCCGAACTGCTGCTGCTCGACGAGTTCTCGATCGCGGTCGACCCGGTCACCACGATGCGCATCGAGGAAGTGCTCAAGCAGCTGCGGGCCGAGATGACCATCGTGCTGGTCACCAACCTGGTGCAGCAGGCGCGCCGGCTCGCCGACCGCACCGCGTTCTTCCTCGGCGGCCGCTGCGTCGAGATCGCCGCGACCGAAGACCTGTTCAGCGGCGGCGCCCGCCAGCGCAGCACCATCGACTACCTGGAGGGCCGCTTTGGCTGAGTCGCGCCGCAATCCCGCCGCCGACACCGCGATCCTCGCCGCAGTCGGCAAGACGCCGGCGATCGAAGTGAAGGGCCTCAACCTGTGGTACGGCAGGTTCCAGGCACTGCACGACGTCGACCTGACGATCCGCTCCGGCATCGTGACGTCGCTGATCGGCCCGTCCGGCTGCGGCAAATCGACGCTGCTGCGCTGCTGCAACCGGATCAACGAACGGCTCGGCTACGTGACGACGACCGGCACGATCCAGGTGCTCGGCGAGGACATCTACGGTCCCGACAGTTCGGTGCTGCAGGTGCGGCGCCACGTCGGCATGGTGTTCCAACGGCCGAACCCGCTGCCGCTGTCGGTGCGCGACAACGTGCTGTTCGGCCACCGCCTGCACCAGGAACGGCGCACCAGCCGCGCCGAGGAAGAGGCGCTGCTCGAGCAGGCACTGCGCGAGGTGCTGCTGTGGGACCGCGTCAAGGACCGCCTCGACCACAAGGCCACCAGCCTTTCGCTCGAGGAGCAGCAGAAGCTGTGCATCGCGCGGCTGCTGCCAACGAAGCCCGCGGTGCTGCTGATGGACGAGCCGTGCAGCGCGCTCGACCCCGAAGCGACGTCGGCGGTCGAGGACCTGATCTGGGACCTGCGCGGGCACTACTCGATCCTGATGGTCACCCACAACATGGCGCAGGCGCGGCGGGCCTCCGACGAGTGCGTATTCATGCTGCTCGGCAAGGTCGTCGAGCACGCGCCGACGGCGACGATGTTCGTGGCGCCTTCGAAGCAGGAGACGTCGGACTACATCGAGGGGCGGTTCGGCTGACGCCGGCCAGCGCGCCGAGGTTCGCGCCGGCAGGTCGCCGCGGTATCGTGCCGCCCCCGATGCCCGCACTCGTCCTGCCGTTGCTCGCGCTGCTCGCGCCCCAGGGACCCGACGAGGTCCTCGCCACCTTCGTGCTCGACGGCAAGCCCGCCTCGATCACGCGCACCGACGTCGCCCTCGAGATGGCGTTCCACCTGCGCCGGCGCGAGCGCGGCCAGCAGGCCACGACCCAGCTGGTCGACACCGCACTGACCCGGCAGGCGGCCACGGCGAAGAAGCTGCAGCCGAGCGACGCCGAGATCCGCGCCTTCTGGCAGCAGCTGCAGGAACAGTTCCGCGCCGCCGGCCACCGGGCCGAGGACTTCGCCGCGGTGCGCAACGCCAGCGAGCAGCAGCTGCTCGCCGACCTGGCAGTGCAGTTGATGCAGCAGCGGCTGGTGCGCGCCGAGCTCGGCCTCGACCCGAAGGCCGCGGTCAGCGGCGAGATGCTGCAGCTGTGGCTGCAGGAGGAGAAGAAGAAGCACACGATCGTCACCGACCCCGACGCGCTGCCGGTCGGCGCCGCGGCTCGCATCGACACCACCGAACTGCCGCTGATCGATCTCGGCCACCTGCTGCTGCGCACCGCCGAGGACGCCGAGCGCGAGAGTTTCATCCGGCGGCTCGCGTACATGCAAACGCTCGAAGCGCTTGCCAGGCGCGAGGGCGTGCAGGTGACACCAAGCGATCTCGACGTCTCGATCGCGAAGCGCAAGGACGACGCGTCGCGCGATCCGCGCTACCGCGGCATCACGTTCGAGAACCTGCTGAAGGCCGAGGGACTGACGCCGGCGTCACTGCGCGAGCTGCGCACGTTCCGCGCCCAGATCCTGCTCGACAAGATCACGGCACTGCGCTTCCCGATGGCGACACTGGCCGCCGAACTGGCGAACGCGCGCAGCGCGGTGCTGGAGCGCGTCGGTCCGCGCCGTCGCGTCGGGCTGATCTTCGTACGGGCGTCGGATGAGCCGAACGGGCTGATCCCGCGCACCTTCGACCAGGCGCGCGTGCACCTCGAAGGCGTGCGCGCGCGGTTGCAGAAGGAGGCGTGGGAGCACGTGGCGCGCATCGAGAGCGAGCACGCGAGCACCAAGATGCAAGGCGGCGACGCCGGCTGGCACCGCCGCCGTTCCGACCGGTTGCCCGACGACATGCTCGCCGCCGCGTTCGCGCTGCCGGCCGGCGAGGTGTCGATGCCGCTGAAGAGCCAGGAAGGCTGCTACCTGGTCAAGGCGATCGAAGTGGAGCCGGAGCCGGGCGACGACGTGCTGCTGCAGCGGCTGCGCGAGAGCAAGGCCCAGGAGCTCGAACGCGAACTGCTGGCGAACGCGAAGGTCGAGATCGTCGGCAGCGCCGCGGGCAAGGCCGGCAAGGACGAGACGCGCAAGTGAGGATGCTCGAGTTCGCCGGGGACGAGCGCTGGTGGTCGGCCCCATGCCCAGGCTCGCAGTGGCTCGAACACTGCGCCCTGTGGCGCCCGCGCGATCCGGACCAACTGACCACCGGCGAACACGAGACCGCGGTGCTCCTGCTGGCCGGCACGTTCGACCTGGTTGGCGGCAGCACGGCGTGGCCGGCCCGCGGCGCGCGCCAGGATGCGTTCGCCGGCCGGCCGATGGCGGTCTACCTGCCGCCACGCACCGCCTTCCGCGTCGGCAACGGCGGTGGCCAGATCCTGCTG
>JBASWX010000554.1:0-24739 GCA_049276695.1 Planctomycetota bacterium | reverse complement strand
GCCCTGCAGTTCGCGCGCGAACGCGAGGTCGGCGACGACGGTGGCGCCGGCGACCGGCTCGCCGGCGCGGTTGCGCAGGCGGCCGTTCACCCGCACCGCTTCCGGCAACTGGACCGTCACCGGGCCGCGACCCGGAACGGTCCACGTGCGATGGGTCGTGCGACCGGGTGCTTCGGCGCCGATCCCCCACGAGTCGCGGACCGGAACCTGGCCGAGCACGAAGCGCCCGTCGCCATCGGCGGTGGCGCGCGCGAGCACGGTGTCGGGATCGGACCACGCGGTCACGAACACCACCGCCGCCGGCAGCGGTTCGCCGCGCAGGTCGACGACGCGCCCTTCGACGCGCGCCAGCACTGGTTGGTCCTGGGCGACGGCGGACGCGATCGCCAGCACGAGGGTCGGTAGCACGGCGAACTGCATGGCAGTGTTCACTCTACGATGCAAAGCATCGGCGCGACACGGCCCTGGTTGCGTTCCCGGCGACAGCGACCGGTTCAGCCGATCGTCAGTCGCAGCGCGTTCGAGGTCAGCAGGCCGAGCGTTCCGAACGCGGCGTTCTGCGACAGCGGATCCAGCCACAGCGCCTGCCCGAACAGCTGCTGCCCGATCAGGGCCGGCAGCGCCGGGATCGTGAGCGGGAACTGCATCGTGCCGCCGGCGCCGTTGCCGATCAGGCCGGTGATCATCGGTGTGGTCTGGATGTTGGCGACGCAGCCCGGCGCGCCGATGCCGAGGAGGTCGACGCCGGCAGGCGACAAGGCGCCGAGGTCAGCGAGGCCGACGAGGATCGCGCCGAGGCTCGTGCCCGTCGGGTTGGCACCCGTCAGGTTCACCGTGGTGCCGAGCAGCGGCGGCGCACTCGCCTGCAGGCCGAACGCAGCGCGGTCGACGCCATCGGTCGCCAGCGGCGGCAGCAACGGCAGCCGCACCGACAGATCGAGGTTGCCGGGATCGAGCGCACCGTTGCCGGTGGTGAACCCGACCAGCGTCGGCCACGCGAACCCGCCCAGCGTGCTGATCGCGCCCCAGCGGAACTCGACGTCGCCGTTGCCGAAGAACGCGAGCTGGAAGGTGTTGGTCGCGCTGCCGATCACGTCGCGGACCGCGAGCCAGGTGAACAGGTGCGCGCCGCTCGGCACGTCGTACTCGTAGTGCGTGGCGCCGAGGCTCGCGAGCACGGCGCGGTGCATGCCGATGCGCGTCGCCCCGCCGTTCAACCACGTCGACACCGCCGGCACGGCGAACGCGGGCGCCGTTCCGAGCAGGTTGACGTACAGGTTCGAACACATCGCGACGGTGTTCACGACCGCCGGCGCGCCCGGCCCGGGGAACACGATCGGTTGCGGGTTGGCCGCCGGTCCGAGCGTCACCGTCAGGTTCTGGTTGTCGCCGAGCCCCAGCGGCAGCGACGACGGCGGCACCACCGGGGTGCTGCCCGCGACGATCGCGACGTAGCGGTTGCCGGCCGGATCGAACGCGAGATACATCGACGTGTTGGCCAGGTCGAAGTTCGTGCTCGCCTGGAACCACTCGTAGAACGAACGGTACCGCGCGTAGCAGCCCGCACCGTAAGGCGCGACCGAAGCCAGACCCGGCCCGCCGATCACATAGTCGAGCGCGCCGACTAGCACGCGCGGCGAGAAGGTCGGCAGGTTGAGGAACGTGTTCGAGGCGCCGCCGAACGACGCGGTGACGTTCGCGTCGGCGAAGCTCGTGACCCCGTTCTCGTAGCGCCAGGCGTGGCCGACCGCGCGCAGCGCGAGCCCGTAGCTGCCGGCCGGCAGCGTGAGTCCCGGGCCCGGGCCGAAACCCGTGATCACGCCGGTCACCGGCGTGTCGACGCCGCCCGGAATCGCGACCGGCGCAGTCGTGGCAGCGATCGTCCAAGGACCGGGGTTGGCCGCGACGTTGCCGACCCACGTGCTCGGACCGAGGAAGATGTCGACGGAGGAACTGCCCGCCGGAGAGAAGAGCGACGCGACGTAGCGCAGCCGCGTCAGCGTCACTGGCGAGGAACACGTGAGGTTGAAGTAGAAGCCGCCGCCGACATTGCCCAGGTTGGTGCCCTGCTGCGCGAACTGCAGGCTCTGCGCGCTCGCTGACCCGAGCGCAACGGCGATCACGACGAACGGAAGCGTGCAGGGGCGCATGGCGGAATGCGGCGAACGCCGCAGTGCCGCAGCGAACGGCACGGCGAGCCGTGGAAGGTAGCCAGGATGCGCGTTCCGGCAACCCGGTAGCAGCCCGGCTGCCCATCGGGTGCCGCGACCGCGTATCGTCGGCGCGATGCGCAACCGCGCCCTGGTTCGAACTGCCTTCACCGCCGCACGGCGGCGCGCGCTGCCGGCCGTGTTCGGCCTTCTGGGCGTCGCGGCGTGCTCGTCACCGCAGCCTGCACCGCCACCCTCCCCCGCGCCAGCGCCACCGGCCTCGGCCCCCGACGCCGAAACCGCCGCGGTGCGCGCCAGCGGGCCGGTGTTCCCGAAAGGGCGGCCGGGCATGGCCGAAGCCGCGGCGACGTTCGACAAGAACGGCGTGCAACCCGGCGAACGGCTGCCGCCGCTGTCGCTGGTCGACCTCGATGGCAAGCCCGTCGACCTCGCCGCGCGCACCCACGGCAAGCCGCTCGTGCTGGTGACCTGTTCGCTGACCTGCAACGTCGCGCGCCGGCAGCAGGCGACGGTCGCGCGGCTGCGCGAACGCGCCGGCGACAGCGCCCACGTGCTGATGGTCTACACGATCGATGCGCACCCGGCGGTCGATCCGTGCCCGTACACCGGCGACCTGTGGGTGCCGCCCGCGAACGAAGGCGACGGCGTGCTCGTTCGCCAGCCGACCGACCTCGCCGGCCGGCTCGCGCTCGCGCGCCGCTACGCCGCCGAATGGGCCGCGGGCACGCCGGTCGTCGTCGACACGATGGACGACGCGTCGTGGCATGTGCTCGGCCGTGCCCCCAACCTCGGCCTCATCGTCGATCGCGCCGGCGTGGTCGTCGCGCGCTGCGGCTGGTTCGACATCGCTCGGATCGAAGAGGCCTTGCAGGGTCGCTGAACCGCCTTGACCATCGTCACCGTCATGCGCACCCGCTCCGTCGTTCCGTTCCTGCTGGCCTTCGTGCTCGCGCCGCTGCTGCCCGCCCAGACCGGCGACAAGCCGAAGGGCGAGCCGTCCGCCGAGACCAAGCCGCCGAAGGACGACGCCAAGACCGCGAAGGACCCGGTGATCGTCGCGATCGACAAGTTCCGCAAAGCGAAGGTGAACACCAAGGCGAAGGACTGGCGCACGCACCTGCCCGAACCGCCAGTGCAGACGTTCGACGCGGCGCGCGCCTACCGCTGGCACCTCGACACCAGCGTCGGTCCGCTGGTGATCACGCTGCTGCCGGAAGCCGCACCGAAGCACGTGACCAGCGTGATCTACCTCGCGCGCAGCGGCTTCTACGATGGGCTGGTGTTCCCGCGCGTGCTCAAGGGCTTCATGGCGCAGGGCGGCAGTCCGACCAACGACCAGTCCGGCGACGCCGGCTACCGCATGGACGGCGAGTTCGCGAGCGGCCAGAAGCACGACAAGCCCGGCGCGCTCAGTGCCGCGAACTCCGGCCCCGGCACCGACGGCTCCCAGTTCTTCCTCACGTTCGTCGCGACGCCGCACCTCGACGGCAAGCACACGGTGCACGGCTTCGTCACCGAGGGCATGGAGACCTTGAAGGCGCTCGAGGCGAAGGGTGTCGACAAGGACGGCGACCCGCTGTCCGAGAAGGTCACGATCGTGCGGACCTGGATCACCGTCGGCGATGCGGCGGCGGCTCCGGCGACGGGCGGCAAGTAGGTCGTCGCGCGCGAACGGCGGCGACGGGTCGAGCTACGCCTGTTCGACGCCGAGCGACGCCAGGTAGCCGAACGTCTCGTCGTAGAACTCCGGCAACCGCGTCGGGTCGTTCTTGTCCCCCGGCGGCACGAAGATCGCCATTCCTTGCCGGGCACGGGTCAGCAGCACTCGGTAGGCATTGACCAGGTAGCGCTGATGCTCGGCGCTGTGCACCCTCTTCCATTGGCTGCCGTGGAACTTGCGGTGGAGCCAGCGACGCTTGCTCATGCGCAGATCGGCATCCCAGGTCGCACACACCCAATCGAGTTCGAGGCCCTGCACCTGGAACTCGGTCGCCGCATCCTCCAGGTAGAACGACGAGCGGGTGTCGTCGCGGTCGTGCAGGAACCAGTGCACCGGGTTGATCGGCGCACGCACGTCGATCGCGTGCGGTTTGAGCCGTTCGGCCTGGGACGAGGCGACGAGACCGAAGCGCTCGGTTCCTCGGGCATGCGCCCGCACCCAATCCTTGGCACGCTGCAGGTCGCGCGTGACGACCAGCGGGTAGCGAGGCCGCAGTTCCTCGTACAGACGCCGCGCCCCGGCGTCGTCCTGATCGAGCACCGCCTTCACGAACCCGGACAGGTCCTCGGCGCGGAACGAGCGCATCGACACGGCCAAGTGCAGATCGTCGTGCCGCGTGACGTGTGGGCGGTCGCGCAGCGCCGCAATCGCCTGCCCGGCGCCGTACTCAGAGTCGTGCAGGCGCGGCGACACGAACACGCGCCAATGCGGGAAGCGCAAGCGAGCGGCATCGATCCAGGCTTGGATGCCGGCTTCGCCATCGTGGATCTCCTGGCCACCGCCGACGAGACAGACGGCCACCGCCCAGTCGGCAAAGCGGTCCATGTAGGCGAGCTGGAACTCCGGCTCCGACATCGCGAAGTCGGCGATGTTCTTCCTGGTCTTCATGAAGCGCGCGGTCTTGCGCTGGTTCCACGCCCGCTGCGCCTCGTCGAACACCACGACGTGCTCGGGCGGCGCAGCCTGCGAGCGCAGACCCTCGTCGCGGAAGTGGTGCACGTTCTGGATGAACGGCTTCACCTCCTGCTCGATCGCGCCCTTGCGTCTCGGCTTGCCCTCCTGCCGCAAGCGTGCGTACTCGTCGCGGGTCAGCGCCGCGCGCAGGACCTTCACCAGCGGGTCATTGCCCGACAAGAACACGGCGTGCGCCGGATCCTCTTCGATCGAACGCCGGTGGCGGGTGGCGATGTTCAGGCCAACGAGCGTCTTGCCAGCGCCCGGGACTCCGGTGACCAGCACGAGTGCCTTCCAACTTTCGCGCTGCGCGTCGCGAATGATCTGCTCGACGATCTGTGAGGTCGTGCCGAGGTTCTTCGCGCTCGCGTCGCTGCGCGAGATCGCTTCGACCGAGTGCCGAGCATAGAGGGCGCGCGCTGCCTGCACGATGGTCGGCGTCGGCTGGTACGGCTCGGTGCCCCAGCCCGCGTCGAGTCGTGGGCCACGACCCCGCGCGATGGCGTCGTCGATCGCACGGCGCAGGCCATCGGGGTTGCAGCGTCGCGGAGGGTGCACGCCATCGGGGTGCGGGTCCGACCAGCCGACCTCGGTGTGCACAGCTTCGGTCGCAACCAGCACCGGGAAGATCGGCGAACCGTGCGAGCCGCGGTGGAAGTTCTTCAGGTCGAGCGCGTAGTCCCACGCCTGATCGAAGTCGGCGCGCGTGTGGTCCTTCGCCCCCACCTTGAACTCGATCGGCACGATGACCGGGCCGACGATGACGACCGCGTCGATGCGCGTCGCAAGGCGGGGCACCTCGAACTCCAACCACAGGAAGCCGTCGAGCCCGGTGAGGGCGGTGCGCAGGATCCCGACCCCGCCCTCCCAGGCCAGCCGCTGCTCCTCGACTGGGAGGGACCCCGCTCGGGTCAGTGCACCGATGACCTCGTTCGTGGATGCCGCCTGAAAGTCCGCGATGCTCGCCGCGTACCACGCGGAAGGCTTCGCTGGGCTCGCGGCGCTTCCCATCGGCGCATGATGCTCGAGATGCATCCCTTGCACCAGGCTGCTGCGTGGACCCGACTCCCGAGGTACGTTCAGAGAAGCCCCGTCGTCCAGCAGCCAACGTCGAACGATCCATGCAGCCGTCGTCATCCGCGTCGCACACCCTTCGCCGTCGCGCGACCGAGTCAGCGCGGTTCGTCACGTTCGCGGAGTTGCTACGCGCCTACCCGGGCGGGTTGCGCGGCTTGGCGGAGGCAATCGGCGCCAGCCACTCCACCTTGCGGCGCATCCGCGACACCGCGTTCGCGACGCTGCCGCGTCGTCACCTGCGCCAGCTCGCCACAGTGGGTGGCTGGACCGAAGTGGTGGGCATGAATCGGCTGGACCACCGTCGCCGCGAAGCGCGCCTCGTCTGGCACTACCGCCGTGCGCGGCGCTACCCGGAGTGCGGTCACTCGGTCTGCTCGCAGCACTTCATCGACACCGGCATCACCGCGTGCATCGAGGCGGCGAGCCGACGTGCCGGACTGCTGGGTCACCCCTGATTTGACGCGACCCGCTACTGCGGCAAGCCCGAAGCTTTGCCGATCCGCGAACCGGCGCGCGCCCATTCGCGCCACTCGGTTTCGACCTCGCCGACGCTGCGTTCGAGCACCTTCTCGAACACCGCGGCAACTTCCTCCGGCAGGCGCGGCTGGTGGCCGAGTTCGACCAGCAGCCGGACCCAGCGGTCGGGATGCCGGGCCAGCAGCCAGGTCATGAAGCTCCACGACTTGAGGCGCACCGCGGTGCGGAAGTTGTCCGAGCGCTCGCGGGGCACCTGCACGAGCGGCCAGTCCTCGCCCGTGGCGATGGCCGCCCGCAGCGAGCGGAGCGACTCGTCCGGATCGCTCGAACGCTCCTCCCTTTCGCCCTTCTGCGTGGCCGCCAACCGCGCGTACGAGCTGTGCAGCGTGCCGCACAGCAGCCAGGTGGCGGTGTGTACGAGACCCTCACCGAGTCCGGCGTTGAACACCAGCGTGCCACGGTTTGTCGCCTGCCCGACCGCGTGGTCGCCGTCGTGGCCGTCGTGCCGCACCCACTCGGCCGGGCCCGAGCGCGACGTGAAGCTCTTACCACCCACGAGGCGAGCCCGACCCGGCGAGTCGCCGCCGAGAGTCACCGGGCTGACTTCCAGCAATCGCGCGCGCTGCTCCGGCTCACGCAGCACCGCGATCCAACGCACGGGTGACGCAACCAGGTACCGCGCAACCGTCGGGTCGTCGCCGAACAGGAACTTCAGCAGCAGCACCGCGCGCGCGTTCCAGATCGCACACTGCGCCGCCTCGTCGGCAGTGCCGACGTGCCAGTACGTGACGTGCTTCGACCGCGCCCCGGAGAAGGCGATGCCGGTCTTCCTCAACTCGTCGGGCAGGGACGCCGTCGCCACCGGCTCGAACTCGACCGACTGCTCGGCGATCTCGCGGGCCTTGGCAAAGATCGCGCGCATGCGCTGCACGAACGCGAGCTGCTCGGGAGAGCCGAAGAACCCGTCCAGCTCTTCGTGTCCGAGCGCCTTGTGGCAGTCGAGGTCGTCCGGATCGAAGACGAGCGCGCGTTCGAAGTGGTGCACGGCCCGCGCGCGATGGCCCTCGGCGTCGAGCGCCAGGCCAAGTGTCCTGTGCAACGTCGCCACCCGCTTGCTGGCGAGGCGCCAGGCGTCCTCGACCTGCTTCTGCTGCGCTGGCGTCGCGGCGTCCTTCGGCAACTTGTCGGGCGGAGTCGCGACCTGCCACTCGTCCTTGACCCTCTTCCAGCCGAGCCCCGCCCGCGCCGTGCCGTTGTCGGTGTCGTAGTGATCGAGGATCTGCTCGTAGACGGCGCGTGCCCGCGACGGCGCCTTCCAGTTCTCCGCGTTGCGCGCGAACCCGACCAGCGCCTGGATCACCTGCGCGTCGAGCTCCGCATCGGTCTTCGGCGCGGAGACTGCCTGGCCGGCGAGCGCTGCCGCGAACAGTACACCGACGAACCAACGGATCATGGGCGTGCGCAAGGTAGCTGCACCTGTCACCCGGCTCTACCCGCCGACCGTTCTCTCACGGCAGCATCGACAGCAGAGTGGCTGCGGGAACGACGCATGGATCGACGCGCTCGAATGGATCGGCGTTGACGAACGGCAGGTCGACGACGACCTGAAACGCGTGCTTCGCGTTCGTCTGCCCCTGAAAGTGCGCCAGCGCCGGCGACAGAGCCGTGTCGCTCTTCCTGACTTCGACGAGGAACCACGGCTTGCCGTCGCGCACGATGCAGAAGTCGACCTCGCGCTGCAGCTTGTCGCGCAGGTAGCGCAACTCGAAGCGGCCGAAGCCGAGGTCCTCCCAGGTCTGCACCGCCTTGAGCAGGTGGCAGGCGACGAACGTCTCGGCGCGCGCGCCCGGGTCGACGACGCCGGCCCAGTCCATCTGGTACCACTTCGGCTCCTTGCGCAACGACTTGGTGACGTTCACGAACCACGGCCGCAGCAGGAAGCCGTGGTGCAGGTGCGCCAGCAGTTTCACCCATCGCGTCGCGGTCTCGGCCGTGACGTGGACGGTGTTGGCCAGTTCGGTGAACGTCAGCGTGCGACCGGACCGGTCCCACAGCAGCGCTTCCATGACTTCGAGCTGGTCGAGCTCGTGTACTCGCGCGAGGTCGCGGACGTCCTCACGAACGAGCTGTTGGCGCCGCAGTTCACGCCAGCGCACGCCGAACCGCGCGTCCTTCAGGAACGGCTCGGGGAAGCCACCATGCTGCAGCAACTGGTCGAAGCTGGTCGGCGGCAAGCGCTGCGGCTTCGCGAGCGGGGAACGCGGCACCGGCTGGCGCAGCAGTTCGCCGACCGACAGCTGGTTCATGCGGTAGAGCAGGTAGCGCCCCATCAGGCTGTCGCCGCCGCGCCGGTACACGTCGAGCCGGGCGCTGCCGGTCACCGCGATGCGCGCGCGATCGGCGAAGCCGTCGAAGAAGCCCTTCAAGAACTGCTTCCACTTGCGGTGCTTGTGCAGCTCGTCGAAGACGACCAATGGTCGCTGCTCGCGCAGGCGATCGAGGTCCAGGTGCGCGGCAACCGCCTTCGGCCCGCGCAAGATCAGGCGGCGATCATCCTTGTCGTCCCAGTTCAGGTAGCGGGCGTCGGCATCCAGGGTCCGGCACACCGTGGTCTTGCCGACCTGGCGCGGCCCGGCCAGCAACACCATCTGGCGGTGCTCGCCGAAGTGCTCGTGCAGGATCGTCGTGTGCAGCCGGGGCAGGACCATTCGCGGCTGTATCGTAAAACGGTCCGGACCAATTTACGATGTATCTGAAAAAAGTCCGGCGCGCCGGCCGGGCCTACCGGCACGCCGCCAAGGCCCGCGCCACGTAGACCGGGGCCACCTTGCGGCGCCAGTAGACGTCGAGGTCGGTGTTGTCCATCGTGCGCGCCGGCTTCAGCGCGGCCGAGCCCGCGGCGGCGATCACCTCGTCGGTCAGCTTGTTGCCGACCAGCAGCTTCTCGGACTCCGTCGCCGGGATCGCGTACGAGCCCGCGCCGCCGAGCCGGATGTTCGCCTTGGTGACGACGCCCGCCGCATCGGTCCAGACGCAGGCGCCGACGCCGAGCACCGGGAAGTCGTACGTGTCGCGCCGCCGCAGCTTCAGGTAGCTCGCCTTCCAGCCCTTGGGGGCCGGCAGCAAGAGGCGCGTCAGCAGTTCCTCGGGCTTCTTGGTCAGGTACTGGATGCCGTCGTCGCGGTACAGCTCCCCCGCCGGGATCACCCGCACGCCGTCCAGCCCCACCAGTTCGACCTGCGCCTCGAGCGCGCACACCACCGGCACCGTGTCCGAACTCTGCACCGCCCAGCAGCGCGGTGATCCGGGCGCGACCCAGCAGATCGCGCCGTCCTTCTTCATGCAGAAGTCGATCGACTCGCGCCACTCGTGCGTCTGGTCGTAGTAGGTGCAGCGCGTGTCGAGCAGCAGGTTGCCGCCGATCGTGCCCATGTTGCGCAGCAGCGGCGTGCTGATCTCGCGCACCGCGTGCGCGAACGCCGGGAAGTGCTGCCGCAGCGTCGGGTGGTGTTCGAGCAGCGACAGCTTCGTCATCGCGCCGATCACGACGCGGCCGTCGGCCAGCACGTCGACGCCGTGCAGGCCGGGCACGTCCTGCAGCGAGATCACGATCGCCGGCGTCTGGTGCCGCCGCTTCATGTTCGGATACAGGTCGGTGCCCCCGGCAACGTACATCGCACGCTTGCCGTGTTCGCTGGCGAGGGCGACGGCTTCGCTCGCCGTCTTCGGTCGCAGGTAGGTGAACGGTGGCAGGCGCAGCATGGGGTGCTCCTACTTCGCCGCCTTCTTGTCGCGCTTGGGTTCGTTCCACGCGGTGCCGTCGCCACCCTGCCACGGCGTCTTGATCTTCAGCGATTCGCCGAAGTCGACCGCGGGCACACCGTCGCCGCCTGCGCTCGGCCCGAAGCGTGGCTCCTTGCCTTCCTTCTTGCTCTGCAGCGCCGCGAACACCTTCTCGAACGAGACGGGGACCTCGTCGACGCGCACGCCGACCGCGTCGAACACCGCGTTGGCGACCGCCGGCATGATCGGCAGCAGCGGCCCCTGGCCGACTTCCTTCGCGCCATAGGGCCCGTTGCGGTCCGGATCCTCGACCACGTAGGTGACGCACTCCGGCATCTCGAGCGTCGAAGGGCTCTTGTACTCGAGCATCGACGGGATCTTGTGCACGAACACGCGCTGGCCTTTGTGCGTGCGGTCGCGGTAGACCATCTCCTCCATCATCGCTTCGCCGAGCCCCATGTAGATCGAGCCCTCGATCTGCCCCATCGCGACCGCGGCGTTCAGCGCGCGGCCGATGTCGTGCGCCATCCACACCTTCGGCACCCGGTAGATGCCGGTCTCGGGATCGACCTCGACCTCGACGACCGTCGCCGAGTACGAATAGCTCGGGCTCGGGCCGACGCCGCCGCCGCGGAACTTCGCCGCCGACGCCGGTGGCGTGTAGCTGCCAACGGTGCCGATCGTGCCGACCTTCGCCTCGGTGACGCCGATCGCCTCGACGAACGACAGCCCCTTCTGCGGGTCCTCGGCATCGAACACGCGTTCGCCGGCAAACACTAGCCGGCCAGCGGGCACGCCGAGCTTGTCGGCGACGCCGCGGGCGAGGATCTCGCGCGCCCGTTCCGCTGCCTGCATCGCCGCGTTGCCGGTCATCACCGTGACGCGCGAGCTGTACGAACCGAGGTCGACCGGCGTCAGGTCGGTGTCGCCGGTCACGACCTTGATGCCGAGCGGGTCGATGCCGAGCACCTCGCCGATGATCCAGCCGAGCACGCTGTCGCTGCCCTGGCCGATGTCGGTGCTGCCGCAGAACGCGGTGACGAGGCCCGAGCGGTCGAGCTTGAGCTGCACGCCCGAGTGCGGCATGCCGTTCCAGTAGATCGGCAGGCCCGCGCCCGACAGGTAGCTGCTGCAGGCGAGCCCGAGCCCGCGGATGCGACCGTCGGCGGTGCGTTCCTTCTTCCCGCGGCGTTCCTTCCAGCCGGAGCCGGCGACGACCTTCTCGATGCAGGTGCCGAGCCCCATCGAACCGATGCGCAGGAAGTTGGCGGTCAGCGAGTCGCGCGGCGCGAGGTTGTCGAGCCGGATCCGGGCCGGGTCGAGGCCGAGGTCGCACGCCAGCTTGTCGAGCTGCACCTCGAGGGCGAAGCGCGGCTGCGGCGTGCCGTGCCCGCGCTTGGGCCCGCACGGCGCCTTGTTGGTGAAGAAGCGCGCGCCGCGGAAGTGGTAGCTGTCGACCGCGTAGGTCACCGTCTGCAGCGCCCCGGTGTAGAACGTGCTCGCGGTGCCATAGCTGCCGTAGGCGCCGCCATCGAGGTAGCTGTGGAAGTCGAGCGCCGTGATGCGGCCGCTCTTCGTGACGCCGACCTTGCTGCGCATCAGCACCGGGTGCCGGCCGCGGTGGCACCAGAACACTTCCTCGCGCGTCAGGCAGATCTTGACCGGCCGCCCGGTCAGCATCGCCATCTTCGCGGCGCAGATCTCGTGGTTGAACGGATCGCTCTTGCCGCCGAAGCCGCCGCCGTTCTGCACCGCGATGACCCGGATGTGGTGCGCTGGCAGCGGCGCCAGCACGCGCGCCAGCGCCCGGTGCAGGTAGTGCGGCGTCTGCGTGCTCGACCAGACGGTCAGCTTGCCGTCCTTGTCGAAGTGCGCGACGGTCGCGTGCTGCTCCATCGGCAGGTGCGTGTTGCCTTCGAAGAAGAACGTGTCCTCGCGCACGTGCGCGGCCTGCGCGAAGCCGGCGGCGAGGTCGCCGAACTCGAGGTTCTCCAACCGATGGATGTTGCCGCGCACGCCGTAGTCGTGCAGGCGCGGCTCGTCGTTCGCCGCCGCCTCGTGCACCGAACCGATCGTGCGGCGTTCGCGGTACTGCACGTCGACCAGCCGGCACGCGTCCCACGCGATCTCCTCCTCGGTCGCCGCAATCGCGACCACCGGATCGCCGACGAAGCGCACCAGGTCCTGGCACAGCGCGTGTTCGTCCTGGCTCACCGGCAGGATGCCGAACGGGATCGGCAGGTCCTTGCCGGTCAGCACGCCCTTCACGCCAGGAAGTGCGGCAGCGCGCGCCGTGTCGATCGACACGATCTCGGCGTGTGCGTGCACGCTGCGCAGCAGCTTCATGTGCAGCATGCGCGGCAGCACCAGGTCGTCGGCGAACTTCGTCAGCCCGGCGACCTTGCCGCGCGCGTCGACCTTGCGGATCGGCTTGCCGACGTGCTTCAGCTCGTCCTTCTTCACGTCGTGGTGCCACGGCGCGTCGGTGCGGACCGGCGGCGTCCGCGTCGTCGGATCGTCAAGCACCATGGATCGTCTCCCGCCGCGGTTCGGCCTTCTCGCCGCGCAGGCGCGCCGCCGCCAGCTCGACCGCCTCGAAGATCTTCAGGTAGCCGGTGCAGCGGCACAGGTTGCCCGCCAGCGCCTGCTTGATGTCGTCGCGTGACGGCTTGGTGTTCTCGCGCAGCAACGCATCGGCCGCCATCAGCACGCCCGGCGTGCAGTAGCCGCACTGCGCGGCGCCGAGATCGGCGAGGCAGTGCTGCAGCGGCGTGAGCTCCGAACCGTTCGCGAGACCTTCGACCGTGCGCACCTCGCGGCCGACCGCATCGAGCGCGAGGTAGAGGCAGCTCAACACCGGCGTGCCGTCGACCTGCACGGTGCAGGTGCCGCACTCACCGAGCTCGCACCCGTGCTTGGTGCCGGTGAGGTTCATCTCCTCGCGCAGCACCTCCAGCAGCGTCTTGTGCGGCACAAACGCCACTTCGTGCGGCTCGCCGTTCACGGTGAACGTCGCCAGCACCTTGTTGGTGTCGGTCATCAGGGGGCGAGCAAGATAGCGATGCCCCGGCGGCGGTTGAAGCGCGGGGCGACGAACCCGGCAAGGGACCGCCGGAGGTCGCCGGAGGCCCACCGAGGGGCGCGGAACGGTGGCACTGTTACCATCGGCACGTGCCGCCGATCGCCTGGCCGATCCACGACCTGACGAAGTCCGACGACGACCATCGCTGACCGGTCCATGCACGCCGACTGCGACGACACTCCGTCTCCCACCATCGTGCGCTGGGCGCCGCTCGTGCCCGCGGGCGGTGCCGTGCTCGACGTCGCCGCCGGCAGCGGGCGGCACGCTCGGTTCTTCGCAGAGCGCGGCCATGCGGTCGTCGCGGTCGACCGCGACGTCACCGCGCTGAGTGCTCACCCGCATCCGAAGATCGAAGTCGTCCAGGCGGATCTCGAGGACGCGCCATGGCCGTTCGGGGGCCGCACGTTCGCGGCGGTCGTGGTGACGAACTATCTCTGGCGACCGCTGCTCCCAGCTCTGGTCGCTGCGGTCGCCCCCGGCGGCGTGCTGCTGTACGAGACGTTCGCGGTCGGACACGAACGCTTCGGCCGGCCGCGCAACCCCGACTTCCTGCTCCGCCCCGGCGAACTGTGCTCTGCGGCGCGCGGCCAGCTCGAGGTCTACGAGTACGCGCACGGCGAAGAAGGCACGCCACCGACCGCGGTGCGGCAGCGGCTGTGCGCGGTGCGGCGCGCGACCTCCCCGACCTCCCCGACCGCGGCACCCGCTTGACGCCGCTGACCGCGCCGCGAGACTTGCGGCGACGAGGAGAACCATGCGCATCCCGTTCCCGACCGTTCTCGCGCTCGCGACGTCCCTGGCCGGCCCGGCGCCGGCGCAGAAGCACCCCCACTTCGACGACGGCGGCGCGCTGGCGTGGCAGACCACGTTCGCCGCGGCGAAGGCGGCGGCGAAGAAGGCCGACAAGCTGATCTTCGTGGAGTTCGGCCGGGCCGCTTGAGGCAACTGTCGCGCGCTCGTGCAGCGCGTGCTCACCGCTGCCCCGATCAAGCAGCGCATCGGTGAACTGGCGATCGGCTTCGCCGCCGACTGCGACAGCCCCGACAGCGGCATCGACGAACTGCTGCACGCCAACCTGCCGAACGCGAGTTCGCTGCCGTTCGTCGCCTTCCTGTCGCCGGATGGCCAGTGGGTCGCCGGTGCTTCCGGCTTCCAGGACAACCAGGCGTTGCTGGCACTGCTCGACAAGGCCGCGGCGTCGCCAGTGCTGAACGCTCGGCCCGAAGTGCGCAAGGCGCTCGAGAAGCCGGCGGCGGCAGCGGCCGCGGCCGCGCCGAAGGCCGACTGGAAGACGGTGCTGGCCGCGGCGCGCGAGGCCGCCAAGAGCACCGGTCGCTGCCCCGAACGCAAGGCGATCGCCGAGGCGGAGAAGCTGGCGCGCGACCACGCGGCCGCCGAGCTCGACGCGATCGTGCAGGCCGCGGCGGGCGGCGGCGACCTGGCCGCGCTGCGCAAGCGGCTGGTCGCACTGAAGGCGCCGTTCGCCGGTGAACCCGAAGCGGCCGACTGCGACAACGGCTACAAGGCGCTGCAGCGGCTGCAGGTGGTGCGCGAGGTCGAAGCCGGCGGCAACCCGGCGAAGGACCTGCGGCCGCGTTCGGCCGAACCCTGGAAGGGTACACGCTGGACCGCGATCTTCGACAAGCCGGCCGCTCCACCGGCCGGCAAGTAGCGCGGCGCGATCAGAACTCCATCGCCTCGATGCTCGTGCCGGAGCCGCCGACGATCACCAGCATGCCGTCGGGCAGCACGGCCATGGCATGCCCGATGCGCGTCGCGGTCATCACTCCCAGGTCGGCCCAGGTGTTGGTGCCCGGCGTGAAGCGCGCGATCGAGTCGAGCGGCACCGCCGCCGAGACCAGGCCCGAGGCGCCGCCGCAGACGATCACGTCGCCGTTGCCCAGCAGCGCCGCCGCGTGCCCGGTGCGCGACGCGCTCATCAAGGTCGTCGCCCAGGAGTTGGTCGTCGGGTTGTAGAGGTCGGCGTTGGGGATCGACGCCGCGTTCGTCGCGCCGAGCAGGTCGGGCACCAGCACTCCACCCGCCAGCAGCACGCGGCCGTCGTTCAGCGTGACCTGGTTGTCGTGGTGGTAGGCGCGCCCGAACGGCATGTTCGGCGCGTTGGTCCACGCGTTGGTCGCCGGGTTGTAGAGCTGCGCCTTGTTGGTCGACGTCAGCGCGATCGGGATGCCGAACAGGATCGTCACCTCGATGCCGCCCGAGATCAGCATGCGGCCGTTGTTCAGCTTCGTCAGCGCCGGCACCAGCCGCCGTCCGCCGATCGCCGGAGCTGCGGCCCAGCTGTTCGTCGCCGGGTTGTAGATCTCGGCAGTGTTGAGCGACGCAGTGATCGCCACCGTCAGGTCGGTGAAGTTCGTCGTGCCGCCGACGGCCAGCACGCGCCCGTCCGGCAGCGTCGCCGCGGTGTGGCCCGCGCGCAGACCGAGCATCGGCGCCACCGGCGTGAAGGTGTTCGCGACCGGGTCGTAGATCTCGCACGACGTGGTGACGGCGCCGGTGGCGTCGATGCCGCCGCACAGCAGCAACCGCCCGTCGTTCAACGTCGCCGCGCCGTGCAGTGCGCGCGGCGTGGTCGGCGCCGGGCCGGCCTGCGTGTTCAGGTCGCGGAAGCCGAAGAACTCACTGGTCGCCCCGCTGATCAGCAGGAAGTCGCCCTGGCCGGCGTTGCGCGTCGGCGTCTTCACCAGGTTGGCGGCGGCGCGCGGCGCCTGCAGCGGGTACGGCAGCAGAGCGCTGGTCGCCGGCAGCGCGTGCATCGTGGTGACCGGGTTGCTGAGTTCGTCGAGCAGGGTCGTCACGCCGGGCAAGGTCGCGCACTGCCAGTAGAAGACGAAGCCCTGGAACGCGGCGTTGCCCGGGATCGCGACCGCGATCGCGCCGGTGCCGGTCGGGCTGGTCAGCTGCAGCGACCAGTTGCCGAGCAGGTCGATGCCGACCGCGACCGAACGCGGATCGAGCGGATCGACCAGCGCGATCGGCGTCGGGCCGGCGTTGGTGCTGACCATGCCGAGCAGGGGCATGTTCGGGTTGGCGTTCCGGATCTGCAGGCTGAGCGTGCTGCCGAGCGTGCCGGGCGTGACCTTGTCGAAGTCGAAGTCGCCCTGCGCGCGGAGAGCGGAAGTGGCGGCGAGCAGGCAGGAGAGGGCGAGGAGGTGGCGCATGGCGTGAAGGGGCGAGGAGCCGCCCTTTGTAGCGTTGCCCTGCCACGGGGACAGTCCCGACGGCGCCGCGCGCCCGTGCCATCGGGGCCGCGGGTTGCGCCGTCCATGTTCACCGCTGCTTGACGGTGCGCCGCACGCAGTGACACTGCGCCGCGATGCCTGAGCCCCGCCGAGCGCCGTTGTGGCTGCTGCGCGTGCTGGCTGCGTGCCTCGCGCTGCTGTTCGCGCTGCCCGCGTGCTTCACGATGATCGTGTGGGCGGACGATCGCAGCAGCGAAACCGTGCACCGGGCGACGGCGCCGGAACTGCAGGTGTGGATCGCGCCGGAATCGCCCGGCGCCGTGGTGATGCACGTGGCGCCCGCACTGGCGGCGAAGCTGCGCGCGCTGCTGCCGGAGGCCACGAGTGAGTGGTTGCTGGTCACGCCGCGCGAAGTGCCGTCGACGGTGTTCGCCGTGCTCGGCATGCAGTGCGCGAGCGCTGGCCACGACCGGCACGGGATCCACGGGTTGTGGGCAGGATGGTGGGTCGTCGAAGAGGCGGATGAGCCGGCGCCGGTGCTGACCCTGCAGTGCTTCGCTGCCAGCTCGATCGGCGTGGTGCCGCACCTGCCCGGCTTCCGCAAGTCACCCGGTCTGATCCCGAGCTACACGCTCGAAGTGCAGTGCTCGGTGCAGGCCCTGCCCGGACGACCCGCCAGCCTCGGCACCGCGGTGCCGAACCCAGTGCTCGGCCACGAACGCAAACGCGACGACGGCATGCCGCTGTCGAGCCGCCTGCTGCTGACCCCGCTGGCGCTGCTCGGCGATCTGCTGCTCCTGCCGTTCGAACTGCTCTGGTGGTTCACGCCGTGACGGCGCCCGCACTACTCACTTCGCCCCGAGCACGAACGTCTTCGCCAGCAGTTCCAGCACCGCCGCGCACTGCGCGCTGCGCTTGCCATCGTCGTCGAGCGAGTCCTGGACCATCAGCAACAGGCAGCCCTCGCCGCGCGCGATGCCGACCGCGATCGTGTCCAGCGTCGCCGCTTCGCCGATCGTCACCCGGCTGCGCAGGCCGGCGTGTTCCTTGCCGCCGAGGGCGAGCGTGCACGGCTCCGGTTCCTTCGCCTTCGCGTCCAGCGACTCGATCATGCCGACCAGCGTGCTCTGCGTCATCTCGGCCGCTTCGCCGGTCGGGAAGCGGTACAGCATGACGGTCACGTCGTCGCCGTCGAGCGTCCACGTCTCCAGGTTCGCATCGGCGTCGTGCGCGAAGCCCATGTCGCGCGGGAAGTCGAACTCGACGCCCGCGGCGCGGAAACGGCGGGTGGGCGCGACCGTGACCTTCACCTTGACCGGCTTGCCGGCAATCGTGAACGTCAGATCCTGACCGTCGGTGGCCGTGTGCGGAGCACCATCGACCTCGACGGTGAGCTGCAACGGTGGCTCCTTGCTGGCGACGGGATCCTGGCGCACGGGTACGGCGACGAGAAAGGCGGTGACGAACAGCACGGTCCGCATCGGCGCAGCATCGCTGCTCGCGAAGGCGCCGGCAATCGACGCGAGGGCGCAACACCGACAGCATCGGCCGGTGGCTCGCCGCTGGCGGCGGCCGCCACTCCTGGGTAGGACTGTGCCCCAAATGGAAACTGCCTCGCCCCGGCGAACCGTGCGGGTCCTGCCGTGACCAGCGGCAAGTCCCCCGGCGGCTTCGAAGAGTTCCCCGCGCTGGCGTACCCCGACGGCGCGCTGATGGCGTTGCGCGCCCGATCGCAACCGGCCCTCGCCGAGGCGAGCGTGTGGCAGTTGGGCAACGAGCTGCTGGCCCGGATCGAACGCAACGAACTGCCGCCGATCGACGACCCGATCGCATGGCTCGGGTCGATGCTGGGCTGGACGCTGCGCAAGCGCCTCGACGTGCACGCCAACCGGTTCGCGCGACGGCGCTACCTCGACCTCTACGGCACGCTGTACTCGCACTGCGTTCCGCGCCCGCCGATCGAAGGCGCGACCTGGGTCGACCTCGGCTGCGGCGGCATGAACCCGCTGGGCCTGCTGACGGTGTTCCTGGCGCTCGGCGCCCGCCGCGGCATCGGGGTCGACCTCGACCCGGTGCGCGACGAGGACCTCGCGGCGCGCGCCATCGCCGACGCCGCGGCGACGATGATCCTGGACCCGTCCGGGATCGCGTGGGACTACAAGATCGACGCGCAGCAGGTGCTGCGCAACCTCGCCGGGCTCGACCTGCGTCGTCTGCACCGCGGCGAGCTCGCCGGCGTCGGCGACCGCCTCGCGTTCCGCAACTGCTCGATCTACGACATGGCGATCGGCCAGGGCGAAGCCGACGTCGTGATCAGCAACGCGTTCCTCGAGCACATCCCGGACGTGGCGCGCGGCGTGCGCGAGATCGCGCGCATCACCAAGCCAGGCGGCTACAGCGTGCACAACATCGACATGACCGACCACCGTCGGTATGCGAACGCCGCCGGGCCGTTGGACTTCCTGACCGAGGCCAGCAGTTCCCCGATCTTGCACCACAGCAACCGGCTGCGCCTGTCCGACTTCGCCGCGATCTTCGAAGCGGCCGGCTTCGAGATCGCCGGCTCCCGGGCGCACTACCCGGTCGAGGTGCCGGCTGACCTGCGCCAGCGCATGGTCGAACCGTTCCGCAGCAAGGCGCAGCAGGACCTCGAGGCCGGCGTGGTCGTCCTGGTCGCACGCCGCCGCTGACCGGACGCGGCTACCCACCAGAGCGGCTGGGCGGCGCCGCGCCGGGCCGCTACACCTTGCAGCAGCCATGCAGCACGTCGTCCTGGTCGCACCGTACTTCAGTGACAACATGCGCCACTGCGTGCGCTGCTTCGCCGAACTGCGCGACTGCCGGCTCGGGGTGCTGTCGCAGGAGCCCGCCGACCGGCTGCCTGCGGAGCTGCGTTCCCGGCTCGCCGCGTTCGAGCAGATCGGCGACCCCTCGGACCACCGCAACATCGCCGCCGGTGCTTCGGCGATCGGCAAGGAGTGGGGCCGCATCGATCGGCTCGAGTGTTACCTCGAGATGCTGCAGGTGCCGATCGCCGAAGCGCGCGACGCGCTCGGCATCGACGGCATGCGCGGCGAGGTCGCGAAGAACTTCCGCGACAAGAACCGGATGAAGGACGTGCTGCGGCAGGCCGGTGTGCCGGTTGCGCGGCAGGCGCTGATCCACGACGCCGCGGAGGCGCGCAACTTCCTCGCGATGATCGGCGGTCCGATCGTGCTCAAGCCGCTCGCCGGCTTCGGCGCCCGCGCGACGCAGCGCGTCACCGACGAGGCCTCGCTGGCGACCGCGCTGAACGCGCTGCTGCCATCGCCGACGACGCCGGCGCAGGGCGAGGAGTTCGTGCAGGGCGAGGAGCACACCTTCGAAGCGGTCGTGCTCGGCGGCAAGGTCGTATGGTCGTCGTCGACCGCCTACATCCCGAGCCCGCTGCAGGTGCTCGAGAATCCGTGGATGCAGTACGCGCTGATCCTGCCGCGCGAGATGCACCCCGAGCACGTGCGCGCGTTCGCGCCGGTCAACGAGAAGGCGCTGCAGGCGCTCGGCGTGCGGCACGGGCTCTCGCACATGGAGTGGTTCCTGCGCGCGGACGGCACCGCGGTCGTCAGCGAAGTCGGCGCGCGGCCGCCCGGCGCCAACATCATGCCGCTGCTGCAGGCGGCGCACGGCGCCGACCCGTGGGCAGCGTGGGCGCGCCTGATGGTGCACGGCGAGTGGGTGTTCCCCGAACGGCGCTTCGCGGCGGGCACCGTGTTCCTGCGCGCGAAGGGCGGCGGGCCGACGGTGCGCAGTGTCAGCGGCGTCGAGGCGATGCGCGCGCAGCTCGGGCCGGCGCTGGTCGACCTGAAGCTGCCGCGGCCGGGGCAGGCGCGCTCGCAGCACTACGAAGGCGATGGCTGGGTGCTGGTGCACCACCCGGAGACGCGCGGCGTCGTCGCGGCGCTGCGCGCGGTGCTCGACACGGTGTCGGTCACGTAGTTCGGCCGGGGGTCTTTCGGCAGCCCGGCGCAAACGCGTTCGCAGCCGCCAGCAACGGTCAGGCGCGCAGGTGCAGATCGCTGGCCACGAACGTCAACCGCAGCGGTTCGAGCACGACCTGCTTGCACCCGGCCTCGACCCGTCCCGCGACGAGCGCCCGCACGCCGCAACCGGCCGCGATCTGCACGGTGCGCTCGGCGTCGCCGGCGGCGACGAACAAGGCGAAGCCGGCGCCCATGTTCAGGTTGCCGTAGGCGTCGCGGTCGTCGCTGCCGTTCTGCTGCTGCAGGAAGCGCAGCACCGCGGGCACTTCGGGCAGCGCGTGGAAGCGGTAGGTGAACGGCGCCGGGTGCCGCATGACCTTGCGCCAGCCGTGGCCGGTGATGTTGGCGGCGTAGTGCGGCACGACGCCGGCCTTCGCCAACGCCTCGGTGACCGGCGAGTACAGCACCGTCGGCGCCAGCAGCGCTTCGCCGAACATCGCGCCATCGGGCAAGTGCGTCGCGTAGCCCTGCGGCAGCCGTTCCGCCAGCTTGCGCGCCAGCGACACGCCGTTGGCGTGGATGCCACTGGAGTACAGCAGCACGATCGCGTCGCCGGCGGCCAGCTTGTCGCCGAGCGTCAGCCGCGACTTCGGCCGCACGATGCCGACGCAGGAGGCGGCGAGGTCGATGCGGCCGTCGGCGACCACGCCGGCCAGCGCCGGGGTCTCGCCGCCGCCCCACGACACGCCGCAGGCATCGCACGCCGCGCGCCAGCCGTCGACCAGGTCCTTGCAGCGCTGCGCATCCGCGAACCACTCGCTGCCGCCCGCCGCCCAATAGGCGTGCACCGACAGCGGCGTCGCCCCGACCGTGATCAGGTCGTTGATCGCCATCGCCAGCGTGTCCTGCGCGATGCGGTCGTAGTAGGTCTTGCCGGTGACCGCGCGCATCGCGTCGGCGACCAGCGCCTTGGTACCGAGGCACTCGGTGATCGAGGCCATGTGGAAGTCGCCGCAATCGACGACGTAGGCCGACTCGCCGCGCGACGCCGCGACCTCGGTCAGCCCGTGCCGCCGCAGGTTGCCGGCAGTCGCCGCCGCCGCCTGCTGCGCCAGGACCTTCAGCGGATCGATCTTGCTGTAGTCGACGCCGGCCTGCGTGTAGTCGAACTGCGACATGCCCACAGGATGGAGCGCCCGGGGCGGGAATGCGAGCCCGGCGCCGTTCGCCGCCGCTGCTATGCTGTGCCGCGCCTCGCCCTGCCCGGTCCGAGCCATGCGCCACCACCTCGCCGCCGCCGGCCTGCTCGCCGCGGCCTGCTCCCTGCCGACGTCACCAGCCACCGATGGTCCTCCCGACGTCGAACGGCTGCGCGCGCAGATCGCCGAACGCAAGCAACAGAACCGCGAGCGCGAGGCCCGCACCGGATTGCACCGCGCCCCCGCAGCGGTGCCCGGCGGCCCCGACGAAGCGCGGCTGTGGCGGCTGGCCCGCTGGCGCGACGAGCACGGCGTGTTCGATCCCGCATCGGTCGAACTCGCGCGGCAGCAGCGCGACGCCAACGCGGCGTTCCACGACGGCCTCGACAACGCCGGCATCGGCCGCTTCGGCTGGGTCGAGCGCGGACCGTCCAACATCGGCGGCCGCACCCGCAGCCTGGTGATCAACCCGGCGAATGCGAACGAGATGTGGGCGGGCGCGGTCGGCGGCGGCGTGTGGCGCAGCACCAACGCGGGCACCTCGTGGACGCCGGTCAACGACCAGATGGGCAACCTCGCGGTGTGCAGCCTGGCGTTGGTGCCGGGCACGCCGGTGACGATCTACGCCGGAACTGGCGAGGGCTTCTACAACGGCGACGCGGTGGTCGGCAACGGCGTCTACAAGTCGGTCGACGGCGGCCTGACGTTCACGCGGCTCACCACCACCGCGAGCTGGTCGTACGTGAACCGCCTCGCGGTCTCGCCCACGAACCCGAACGTCGTGCTCGCGGCGACGCGTTCGCCGGGCGGCATCCAGCGCAGCGTCGACGGCGGCGGCTCGTGGTCGCTCGTGCGCAGCGCGACCGCGTGCATGCAGGTGCTGTTCGATCCGAACGACGCGGCGAAGTGCGTCGCCGACGTCTACGAGAGCAGCGTGCACCGCGTCGTCCACTCGACCAACGGCGGCCTCACCTGGACCAATGCCGCGACCGGGCTCGTCAGCCAGTCCGGCACCAGCGGCCGCATCGAACTCGCCTACGCGCGCAGCGTGCCGGGCATGGTCTACGCGTCGTGCGGCACCGGCGGCGGCCACATCTGGCGCAGCAGCGACGGCGGCGCCAACTGGACGCAGCAGTCGACGGGCACCGGCACCGGAGCCGCGTGGTACTACAACACGCTGTGGGTCGATCCGACCGACGCCAACTTCCTGGTCACCGGCGCCTACCACCTGTGGAAGTCGACCAACGGCGGCATGACGCTGACGCAGATCAGCAACGGCTACATCAACACGTCGGCGCCGCACCCCGACCAGCACCAGGTGGTCGCCGATCCCGGCTTCAACGGCACCAGCAACCTGCGCGTCTATTCGACCAACGACGGCGGCGTCTACACGACCTCGAACATCCGCACCGCCAGCACCTCGTCGGGATGGAGCCGGCGCGATCAGCAGTACCGAGCGAGCCAGTTCTACGGTGCTGCCGGCGACGGCGCGTCGGGCCGCATCACCGGCGGCACGCAGGACAACGGCCACCTGACGCTGGGCAGCGGCAGCAACACCGCGGCGCTGACCTACGGCGGCGACGGCGGCTTCGCCGCGATCGACTGGCAGAACCCGAACTACCTCTACGGCGAGTACGTCTACGCGCAGGTGCACCGCTCGACCAACGGCGGCACGTCGGCGAGCTACATCGACGGCGGCATCACCGAGGCCGGCAGCGCCGGCAACTTCATCGCGCCGATCCTGCTCGATCCGAACAACCCGCTGCGCCTGCTGGTCGGTGCCGCGAGCCTGTGGCAGACCACGAACGCGCGCGCCGGCACGGTCGCGTGGACCGCGATCAAGCCGTCGATCGGCTCCAGCGTCTCGGCGATCGCGGTCGCCCCCGGCAACCCGGACCTGGTGTGGGTCGGCCACAACGGCGGCCAGGTCTACAAGACCAGCAACGGCACCGCGGCGGCGCCGACGTGGACCGCGGTCGACGACAACGGGGCGACCAATCCACTGCCGAACCGCTACGTGCAGCGCATCGTGATCGACCGCAGCGACAGCCAGGTCGTGTTCATCGGTCTCGGTGGCTTCAGCGGCGACAAGCTGCGCAAGACCAGCAACGGCGGCACGTCGTGGGTCGACCTGACCGGCAGCGGCGTCACCGGGCTGCCGTCGACGCCGGTGAACGGCATCGCCCAGCACCCGCAGCTCACGGACCGGCTGTACGTCGGCACCGACGTCGGCATCTTCGCCAGCGACGACGGAGGGACGACCTGGTCGACCAGCAACGACGGCCCGGCCGACGTGTCGGTCGACGAAGTGGTGTTCCTGCACGGCTCGACCACCCTGCTGGCGGCGACGCACGGCCGCGGGTTGTGGACGATCGCGATCCGCGAACCGGTCGTCGCCGCGTTGGGCCCTGGCTGCGCGGGAACGAACGGCGTGCCGCTGCTGACGGCGACGCCGCCGCGGCTGGGTCAGAGCGTGACGTTCACCGCCAGCAACCTGCGGCTGAACCAGTTCGGCCTGTTCGTGCTCGGCCTGTCGAGCACGGTGTGGTCGGGCATCCCGCTGCCGGCCCCGCTGGCGCTGCTCGGCATGCCGGGCTGCACCGCGTTCTGCAGCGTCGACCAGACGACCGCCGTGTTGGCGACGACCGGCACGATCCAGATGGCGCTGCCGCTGCCGACGGCAACCACTGCGCTCGGCTTCACCTTCCACGCGCAGGTGCTGGGGTTCGACCCGGGCGTCAATGCGTTCGGCGCAGTCGTCAGCAACGCGCTGTCGCTGACCGTCGGCAACTGACCGGGCAGCGCGATTGCCTGCCGCCGGAGGCTTGGCGTACGCGAACGACCATCCCCCGCGTCGCGTCTCACCGGTCCTGGCGCCGGTTCGACCTGCTGTGATCAGCGTCGGCGAGCTTCGTGCAGGAAGCGGCGCCGGTCACGGATACGCGGACGACCACGCTGGCCGGGTCATCTGCGCCGGCGGCAGCGGCGCGAACGGCGGCTTCGACTATTCCACTTTCCGCGAGCACTCGGTGCCGCCGGGCGAGACCGCGCTCGGCGACTTCCTCACGCGCACGCGCAAAGGGCACTGCGAGTACTTCGCCACCGCGGCGACGC
>JBASWX010000553.1:0-4669 GCA_049276695.1 Planctomycetota bacterium | reverse complement strand
GGCAACAGCAGCACCGCGAACACCGGCGCCAGTCCCGCGGGCAGCACGCGCCGCAGCAGCGCCGTGCCGCGGTGCAATCGCACCTTCACGGTGCCGAGCGGCACCCCGAGGCTGTGCGCGATCTGCTGCAGCTCGAGCCCGTGCACGAGCCGCAGCGACATCACCTGTCGGTAATGGCGCGGCAGCCGCTCGACCGCGGCGTGCACCGCCGCGAGGCTCTCGTTCGCCTCCGCCACCGCGTCGGGCGGCGCTTGCACCCGCGACTCCAGGCGCGCCGCGTCGGGTACCCGCTGCTGCTGCCGCCGCAGTTCGCGCAGGTGGTTGCCGAGCATGCCGACGAGCCACGGCGCGAGCGGGCGCGTCGGATCCCAGCGGTCCGCGTGGCGCATCGCGTCGAGAAACGTCGCCTGCACGAGGTCCTCGGCGGCCCCGCCGCGCGCGAGGTGCGCCGCAACGAGCAACAGCTCGGGCGCCAGGAGGTCGAACACCGCCGCGAGCGCCTGCACGTCGCCCGTCGAACGGTAGCGCGCGAACAGGGCCTCGGGCGTGGCGTCGGTCACGGTGCGTCTCCGCGCAGCAGGCGGCGCGGGTTTCACGAAGTTTGAACTCTGCGCGCCCCCGGAAGTCCTGCCCCTGACGACAGCGTCGTTCCCGCGCCGCTCCCGACGCCGCATCAGGCCGCAGCCAGCGGCGCGACATCCTCCGGACGGATCAGCGGTTGCCCGTAGCGAGCCAGGACGTCGTTCAACTTCGCCAGCACGAAGCGCGCCGGCGTGACGATCTCGACTCCGATCGCCCGACCGTCGGCGGTGAGGTCAACGACGAAACCGTCGGCGATCCGGTCGGTGCGGGCACTGCGATCACCCTCGCGCCGCGGCAGGTAGTAGTAGGCGGCCAGGAGTCGGCCCTTGCGGTAGGTGACCTCCAGGTAGGAGTGCTTCATGACTTCGTCACGGAATAGGCAGTGATCACTACGAGCAGGCGATCGGCCATGTCGGGCTCCACGATCACCTCCCAGGATTGCGCGTCGTGCCGCGTCTCGACAACCCATCGGCCCGGTTCACGGTCGGCGCGCAGATTCACGGGAGCAGCCATCATCGCCCTGAGGTCGACCTCGGAGAAGCCCCGGTCCGCCATGCGCTTCCACAGGTGGGAACTGAGTTCGATCTCCCAGTCCCACCAAGTCGGCCAATCTGGTCTGCGCGTACCCATGGAGCCACCGCTCGGCTGGGAAAGAAGCTACTGCTGGTGGGCCGTTCTCTGCACACCGCATCCGGAGCAAGCCTGCGGGCGGGTGTCGTGGCGCGCCGCCACGCGGCTACAACTGCGATGCCCGCGATGGCCCGACCCCGCATTCCGCCGTCCCGCCTGCTGCTCGAACTCTGCCCCATCGCGATCGCGCTGCTGTGGGTCGCGGGCGTCGCGCGCTTCCGCGGCTACGAGCTGACGGGCAAGGAATGGGCCGTCGTCGCCGCTGGCGGCTTCGTGCTGCACCTGCTGGTGCGCCGGGCGACGCCGAAGCGGCCGCTGGCGGCGCTGCCGGCGGGCACCACTCCGGCGACGATCGCCGCGCTGGCGGCCGCACTGCTCGCGGTGCTCGCGGTCGCCGTTGGCGGCATCTTCGAGTGGGTCGTCGAGCCGATCCGGCCGAGTGCGGTGAGCTGGGGCCTGCGCACGTCGTGGCATGCGGGCTGCGTCTTCGGCGCCTGCTACTGCGCGTTCCTGGCCCGACTGCAGACAGCGCCGCGCGCCAAGGGCTAACGGCGCGATCACTCGGCGAGCAGGCGCATGCCACCTTGCGCGACGCCGATCTGGCCGGGCGTCGCGGTGCGCGCGGCGACCGCCGGCGCGTCGATGCGGCCCGCAAGGAACTCGCGCCACGCCGCCAGCACCTGACCGACCGTCTTCGCATCCTCGCGGACGAACTCGACGCGGAAGCGCCGCACGCCGGCGGCGAGCAACTGCCGGGTCCACTGCGCCCCCTGCTGCGATTCGTGGTGGAACACGGTGTTGCGGCAGCCGACGTCGACGATCACCGGGTGCTCGCGGCCCTGGTGGTCGCGCAGCGCGACCTGGTGCCGTTCGCACGGCCGCCCGCAGGAGTGGAAGTCGCGGCCGTTGCTGAGCAGGTGGCTGTAGACGCAGTGCTCGGTGTGGAAGGTCGGAATGCGGTGGTGCGCGACGACCGCGATGCGGTCGCCCGGCACCTGCGCGAGCAGGGCGAGCAGCTGGTCGTGGTCGAGATCGAACGACGCGGTGACCGTCGCCAGCCCCTGCTGCAGGAGGCGGCGCGCGGTCAGCGAGTTGGTCGCGTTCAGCGAGAAGTCGCCGTGCAGCACGGTGGCATCGCCCTCGGCGCGGAAGCGCAGGCAGCGCATCAGCGCCCCGAAGTGCCGCACCAGGATGCCGTCGGGCTGCAGGCGCCGGATGCGGTCGAGCAGCGCCTCTTCGCCGGGCTTGCCGACGCGTGTGGTCGCGATGACGACACGCAGGCCGGCCCCGCGCGCGCGTTCGCAGGCCACGCCGAGGCCGACGAACTCCATCCAGTCGATCTCGACCTCGGGCAGTCCGGCGGCGATCACCGCCTCGAGCTGAGCTTCGCTGCGCACCAGCGGCACCACGAACGGGGAACGCACCGGCCCGGCGGCGACGGCGGCCAGCGCCGCGCGCACGCGAGCCAACGCCGGTCGCGCATCGAGCGTGCGCACCGGGCCACGTTCCACCTGCGGCAGCAGCGCGGTCACCAGTTCGCGCCGCAGCGCCTTCAACTCGCTCGCCGGCACGTGCAGCCCGGGAGCGAGGCCTCGCGTGTCGAGACCGCCGAGCCGGAACGGCGTGCCGCCGAACGCCGCCAGCTTGTCGCGAAGGATCGCTTCGTCGAGGCCGAGGCCGCGGGCCGCCGTCGCCGGCGACGCGGTGCGCGCTTCGGCGCGGCCATGCGGGCACGTCGCCACCACCGCGAGCGGTGTGCCTTCGCTGCCGGTGACCGCCAGTTCGAGCACGACCCGCCCTTCGGGTTCCGCCGCGTCGTCGCGGATGTCAGCCGTCGTCGCACTGGCCAACGCTGGATCGCTGGTCGCGAACACCCGGTCGCCGGTGCGCACGCGGGCGAGGTCCGGTCCCGGCTGGCCGAACCGCAGGCGCCAACCGTCGCCGCACGCTTCGACGGCGAACAGCGGCCCGCCCGGCTCGTCCTTCGCTTCGGGGTGGCCCTGGTCGAACACCACGCCGAGCCCGGCACGCAGTGCCAAGGGCGCCGGCTCGCCCACTGCAGGCAACGGCGCGCTGCGTTCGCCGGCGGGACCATCGGCGCGTTTGTCCATCGCCAGCCCACCGGTCCACGGCCGCCCATCGCCGTCGTCGCGCACGACCACGGCACCCGGCTCGACGCGCGCGACCTTGCCGACGAACACGCCGCGGTGCTTGGGGAAGCGACCTTCGACCAGGGTCTGGTGGTCGCTGCCGCCGAGGAAGCCATCCGAGAAGCCGCGCGTGTAGCTCAGGGACATCGCCAGCAGGTCGCTGGCGAGCTGCCGTTCCGCCGCCTTGGTGTCGCTGCCGCCGGCCAGAGCGTCGACCCAGCGCCGGTAGCCGCCGGTCGCGGTCGCCACGTACTGCGGCCCCTTCTGCCGGCCTTCGATCTTCAGCCCGTGCACGCCGATCGCCAGCAGCTCGGGCACCGCGCGCGCGCCGGCGAGGTCCTTCGGGCTCAGCAGGTACTGCACGTCGCCGAGCGGCCGCGCCTCGCCGTCGACGACCAGTTCGTACGGCATCCGGCAGCTCTGCGCGCACTGGCCGCGGTTCGCCGAACGCCCGCCCCACGCCTCGCTGGTCAGGCACTGCCCGCTCCACGACACGCACAGCGCCCCGTGCACGAACACCTCGAGCTCGGCGTCGGTGCCGGCCGCGAACACCGCGATCTCCCGCACCGACAGTTCGCGCGGCACCACGATGCGGGTCACGCCGAGCGCCTGCGCGAAGGGTGCTGCCGCCGGTTCGGCGATCGTCATCTGGGTGCTGGCGTGCAGTTCCAGCTCCGGGCAGACCGCGCGCGCGAGCAGGCAGACCGCCGGATCCTGCACGATCAACGCGTCGGCGCCCGACGCCGCGATCGCGCGCAGCACGCGTTCCATCGCCGGCAGTTCGGGCTCGAACACCAGCGTGTTGAGGGTGAGGTAGGCGCGGGCGCCGGCGCGGTGGATGCGGGCGACGGTCGCGGGCAGGTCGGCGAGGGCGAAGTTGGCGGCGCGGGCGCGGGCGTTGAAGCCGTCCTGCAGCCCGAAGTACACCGCGTCGGCACCGTGGCGCAGCGCCGCCAGCAAGGCTGGCCACGAGCCCGCGGGAGCGAGCACTTCGGGTTTGCGCGGCGAGGCATTCATCGGCGCCCGGTAGTATCCGGCGCCTGCGGGCCCCGCAATCGGCGTCGCCGCCGAGCCAACGTCCGGCTCGCCGTTCGTCGCTCACGGCCTGGCTCCGCGGCTCGTTGGCTGTCGCCGAACAGGAGACATGATGCGCACTCTGCTGGTGGTGGGAGTCGTCGCGGCATTGGTCGCCGGCTCGATCTGGTTGTTCTCCGGGAACGACGCACCCGCGCCAGCGCCGGAACCGGGCGCGCCGCCAGTGGCGCCCTCGGCGCCACCCGCTGCTCCGATCGCGACGCCGGTCGCCA
>JBASWX010000552.1:0-10562 GCA_049276695.1 Planctomycetota bacterium | reverse complement strand
GTGCGCGCGCGCGCCGAGTTCTTCGCCGCGGGTCCCGGGCTCGCCTCGGTGCTGCCGTTCGTGTTGACTCCCGACGAACTGCGGCGGCTCGCCGCTGATCCCCGGTTCGCCACCCTGCACGCCCCGGCACGAGGTGCCCGATGACGATGCCCGACCATCCGGTGCTGTTCCTGCCCGGCCCGACCGAGGTCGAGGCCGAACTGCGCGCGATCATGGCCAGACCGCTGGTCGGCCACCGCGACGCCGCGTTCGTCGCGGTGGTGCAGGACGTCTGCCGCCGGTTGCGCAGCCTCTACCTCACCTCGGCCCACGCCGCGTTCGAGACCTGCCCGGCGACGGCGTTGATGGAGGCCGGGATCCGCAACCTGGTGCCGCGCACCGGCCGCACGCTGCACCTGGTCGCCGGCGCGTTCGGTGAACGCTGGCGCAAGATCGCCGCGAGTTGCGGCCGCGTCACCACCGACCTGACCGTGCCGCTCGGCCGCGCGCACGATCCGGAGCAACTGCGGGCGACGCTGCGGCGCGGCCCGAAGGTCGACGCGGTCTGCATCACCCACAACGAGACCGCGACCGGCGTGCTCGAACCGCTGCGCGAACTTGCGGCGGTGGTGCGCGCCGAGGCGCCCGAGGCGCTGGTGCTGGCCGACGTCGTCACCAGCCTCGCCGGTGCGCCGCTGCGCTTCGACGACTGGGGCCTCGACTTCGCGTTCGCCGGCACCCAGAAATGCCTCGCGCTGCCGCCGGGCCTGTGCACGTATGCGGTGAGCGACCGCGCACTGGGCCGCGCCGCGACCATCGACGAACGTGGCTTCCTGCTCGACCTGCCCACCGCGATCCCCGAGACCGTCGCCGGCAAGACGATCGCGACGCCGTGCGTGCCGCTGGTCTGGGCGCTGCAGCGCCAGCTCGAACGCGTCGCCGCCGAGGGTCTCGAACCGCGTTGGGCCCGCCACCTGGCCCTGCGCGACGCGACGCTGCAGTGGGCCAGGGCGCACGGCATGGCCCCATTCGTCGCCGACCCGGCCGCGCGTTCGCCGATCGTCAGTTGCATCGACGCGCGCGGTGCCGACGTCGGAGCGCTTGCGGCGCGCGCCGCGGCCGCCGGGTTCCGGATCGACGAAGGCTACGGCAGCCTGCGCGGGAAGGCGTTCCGCATCGGCCACATGGGCGACCACGACCTGCCCGGGCTGCGGCACCTGCTGGCGGCACTCGGCTGAACGCCGCCGTTCACGCCGCCGGCCGCGCGACGAAACACAGCGCGACGCCGGCGACGGCGACCAGCGTGCCGAGCACGCCGAGCACGCCGATGCGCGCGCGGTAGAGCAAGTACGCGACCGGCATCATGAACACCGGCGTGGTCGCGATCAGCGCCGACGCGACGCCGGCATCACTGGCGCGGGACCGCGCGACCATCGACAGCCACACGCCGCCGATCGGCCCGAACACCGCCCCCACCATCGCCGCGCGCAGCGCCGTGCGGTGGCCGAACACCGCCTTCACCGCGAACGGCTGCCGGTGTACCGCGGCAACCGCTTGCAGGCCGAGCACCGCGACCGCCATGCGCACGACGCTCGCCAGCAGCGGATCGACCGCGACCTCGCCACGTTCGCCCGCCGCCATGCCGTACCCGGCGAGCACGAAGCCGAGCGCCTGCCCGACCGCCCCGAGCAACGCGCCGGCGATGCCGAGCAGCCGTTGCCGCGGCGACGTCGTCGCGTTCCACACCGCTCCGTCGCCGCTGCGCAGCAGCACCACCGTGACCCCGACCATCGTCAGCGCGATGCCGGCGAGCATCGCGCCGTTCGGCAGCCGCCCCACCACCGCCTCCATCGCCACCGTGCACGCCGGCCACGTCGCCAGGATCACCGAGCACAGCCGCGGGCCGATCTTCGCCAGCGCGTAGAAGTAGCCGAGGTCGCCGAGCACGAGCCCGGCGAGGCCCGACAGCACCAGCAGTCCGAGCTGGTGTCCGGTCGCCTGCGTGGGCCAGGCCTGCCCGGTGACGACGACCGCCAGCACGAACAGCACCGGCAAGGCCCCCAGCAACCGGAACTGGTTCGCCGGCAGCGGTCCGACCGCGCGGCTGGCAACGGCGAACGCGGTGCTGCTCGCGGTCCAGCACAGCGCCGTCAGCAGCGCGCAGATCTCGCCGAGGAAGGGCATGCAAACGGCGCCGCAGTGTGCCACCCTTCTCCGGGCGGCACAACGTGAGCGACGTCGTCGACGACTACCTGCACTGGCTCGCGACCGAGCAAAGGAAGAGCAAGGCGACGCTGCGCGCCTACGGCAGCGACCTGCGCGCGTTCGCGACCTGGCTCGCCAACGGCAAGCGCGAGCTCGCAGCGACGACGCGCTTCGAGCTGCGGCGCTACCTGGTCGAACTCGAGCAGCAGGGCCTCGTCGCCCGCTCCGTGCAACGCAAGCTGGCGAGCCTGCGCGGGCTGTTCGCGTGGCTGCAGCGCGCTGGCCGCATCGCCAAGGACCCGGCGAAGCTGCTGAAGGGGCCCAAGGCCGACAAGCGCGTGCCGCGCTTCCTGACCACCGCCGAAGTCGACCTGCTGCTGCGCCAGCCGTTCGACGAGAGCCCGCAAGGCGCGCGCGACCGCGCGATCCTCGAAGTGCTGTACTCGACCGGCTGCCGCGTCAGCGAATGCGCCGGGATGAAGCTCGGCGACCTCGACCTCGACGAAGGCGTGGTGCGCGTGCTCGGCAAGGGCAGCAAGCACCGCATCGCGCTGCTCGGTGCGCCGGCGCGCGCTTCGATCGCGCAGTGGTTGCCGCAGCGCAAGCGCATGCTCGCCGCAGCGAAGAGGACCGACCCCGGCACGCTGTGGCTCAACCGCTACGGCCGCCCGCTGTCCGCGCGCTGGGTGTTCGAGACCGTCGTCGAGTGCGCGCGCGCCGCGGGGCTCGCGACGTCACTGACGCCGCACGGCCTGCGGCATTCGTTCGCAACGCACCTGCTCGATCGCGGCGCCGACCTGCGCACCGTCCAGGAACTGCTCGGCCACGCGCGGCTGGTGACGACCGAGATCTACACCCACGTGTCGATCGGCCGGCTCCGCGAAGTCTACGACCACGCGCATCCGCTGGGGCGGGAAGCGGGCGGCGACGCGTGATCGAGGGATCGCTCGCGCCCGCTGGCGCGAAGTCCTGACGGGCGCCAGTTCCGCGGCTACACTGCCGCCATGGACTACCGCAAGATCCTCACGATCGAGCCCGGCAAGCGCAGCGGCAAGCCGTGCATCCGTGGGCTGCGGATCACCGTGTACGACGTGCTCGGGTACCTTGCCTCCGGGATGACCACCGAGGAGGTGCTGGCTGACTTCCCGTACCTCACGCGCGAGGACATCCTCGCCTGCCTCGCGTACGCGGCGGATCGTGAACGGAGCATCATGCTGAAGCCGGCATGAAGCTCCTCTTCGACGAACAACTGTCGCCGAGGTTGCCGGCCCTGTTGCGCGACGTGTTTCCCGGAGCAACCCACGTTCACACACTCGGCCTCGGCTCCGTGGACGATGCGGTCGTACGGCTCCGTGCGAAGGACGATGGGTTGACCATCGTGACCAAGGACAGCGACTTCGTCGATCTCGCTCTGTCGCTCGGCGTGCCGCCGCAGGTCGTCTGGCTACGCAGCGGCAACGTTCCCACCGCCGCGATCGCCTCATTGCTCCGTCGGAGCGCCGCCGCCCTCGCGGAGTTCGCCGCGAACGAGAACGCCAAGATCCTCATCCTCGGCGCCGAGAGCACGAACGGCTCAGCCGGCTAAGGTGGTTGCCGAGCGGCACGCCCTACTGGTTGCCGATCAGCCAGTCGATGCCATTGCTGACGATGACTCCCAGCGGGTTGGTTCCCGGCGCAAGACAGTACGCCTGCAAGTAGACGTGCGCCCCCAGCAGTCCGAGGTCGCCGGGCACCGGGTACCCGAACTGCAACGTTCCAGCGCCCACCGGGGTCGCGCCAAGGCCGGGAACATCGAACGACTGCAGCAGATAGCAGCCGGGCATCCCGATCCCCGACAACTCGAACGGCAACACGACCGGGAAGCTGAAGGTGTTGCTCCAGCCCATGGCCACCGCTGCCAGCGTCGTCGGCGCATTGGTGATCGCCGCGGTGCACGTCGTACCCATCACCGGCCGCGCCGTCGGCGCAAACGCGAGGGCCGGGTTGCCGCAGCCGGCGCCATACGCACTCGCAGTCGCGGTGACCGGGTTGCCAGCGATCGCTTGGAGCAACCAGGTGCCGCAGGGCGACCACGGGTGCCCGACGAACACCAGGAATCGCTGCGTCACCGGATCGTAGGCCCCGGCGTAGGGTGGCGCGGCACACGGGGCGCCATTGGTGACTTCGTCGTGCCAGTCCGTGCCGTCCCACGACCACGTTCCGCCGAGGAAGGAAGTCGTCTCGCCGCCGTACAACCAGGCGCGACCGCTCGGCGGCACGAACGCCATGCCACCGTTGGGGCGAGCGCCCGGGTTGTGCACCGGGAAGCGCTGCACCCAGTCCATCCCGTTCCAGATCCACGTCTGGTCCCGCGTCGGCCCGGCACCGTACAGCACCACCTCGCCGCGCAGGGAATCGTAGGCGTAGGTCCGGTTGCCCCACGGACCGGGATTGTGCGCGGGGAACAACTGCGTCCAGTTCGTCCCGTCCCACTCCCAGGTGTCGGACAGGTTCGTCGGGCCGCCGTTGTGGCCACCGTAGAGCAGCACGACTTGGCGGAACGGTTCGAAGACCAGCACGTGCTCCCGGCGGCTGCTCGGGCTGACGGCGGGCGTGCGCTGCGCCCAGTTGATGCCGTTCCACACCCAGGTCTCGTTCAGGATGTTGGCGTACTGCCCACCGCCGAACATGACGTGCTCCGCCCGCACCGCATCGAACGCGATCGCCCCACCGTGCCGCCACGCCGGCGCGGTCGCGGGACTCATCAGCAGCCAGTTCGATCCGTTCCACTCCCAAGTCAGGCTGTTCTCGATGCCCCCGAACAGCAGCACGCGATTGCGCGCAGTGTCCGTCGACAGCGGGTAGTTGACGCGAATGCCCGGGGAGTTGGTGGATGGCTGGGTCCACGTCGGGGTTGCGGCCCACTGTGCTTGCGCACACGCACTGACGAGGGCGATGGCAATGACGCGATGGATGGCGTTCATGGTTGACGGGCTCCTTGTGCTTCTCGCCCGGCGTCGCCGGGCCCGGGACAGGACGAGCGCTTCGGGTGCGATCAGTAGCCGACCGTCCCTGCCAACGCGTTCGTCATGATGGCCAGGAACGTGTTCGCCGGGTTCGGCACCAGCGGGTCGAACAGCAGCGCCTGCACGTAGAAGGACGCGCCGACGAGCTGGGGATTCGAAGGCACCGCGTACGACCACTGCGCCGTTGTGCCCGTGCCCAGGAACGGCCATAGCGTCGCCGGCTCGACGCGCAGCCAGCAGTCCGGCATGCCAACGAACGTGAGCTGTGTCGGCAGCGGGAACACGCTCCACTGCGTGTTGCTGAAGCCGAGCACCCCGACGCCGAGGCCGACACTGACCGGCGGGTTCTGGACGTCGACCACGAAGTTCTGGCCGAGCGACGGCTGCTGCACGGGCAACAACGACGGAACGCCGCCGCTGCCGAGGCAACCGCTGCCGAACGGTACGAAGCGGCCGAAGGCCGGCAACGTAGTCTGCCAGAGCGTGCCGTAGAGCGGGGCACTCGCCGAGCCGCCGAGCAGCCACAGCTTCGCGTCGCCGCCGACCTGGCCGAGCACGTGCCCGTCCCGCGCCGCCGGCCCGCCGCCGCTGTTGGCGAGGCGCAGCCACTTCTGGCCGTCCCACGCGAACATCGCGTTGGTGACACCGTCGCCGCGGCGCCCGCCGTGCACGACAGTCCGGCGCGCAGCAGCATCCCAGATGATCGCGAAGTCGGCGACGGGGCCGGGTCCGCCCGCGATGCCCGTGCGTTGCGCCCACGCAGTACCGTTCCATTCCCACAGATCGCCGAGCAGGCCGCTGCCCGAGTCGCCCCCGTACAGGACCACGCGCTGCCGTTCGCTGTCGTAGGCGAGGCCGTGGTCGAAACGTGCGGCCGGGCCAACACCGGTGTGCTGGGTCCAGTCGAAGCCGTCCCACGTCCACGTGTCTGCCAGCACACTCGACGCGGTGCGACCACCGAACAGCACGACGCGGTTGCGCGCGGCATCGAACGCCATGCGGTGGCCATGACGAGCTGGCGGCGAGCTCGGCGGGAAGCGCCGGATCCAGTCCAGGCCGTCCCACACCCAGGTGTCGGGCATTGCCGGGTAGACGAGACTCCTGCCCCCAAACAGCACTGTCTCGTTGCGGGTGCTGTCGTGGACCAGCGCGTGATCATGGCGGACCGCGGGGTTGGCCAGCGGGAACTGCTTGGTCCACGTCGTTCCGTTGAAGATCCACGTGTCGTTGAGCGGCGTGGTGCTGGCGCCGCCGAACAGCAGCAACTCGCCGGGACGCGAAGCGGCAGCGGCACTGTGCCGGACCAGGAACGGCGGCGCGGTCGCGGTCGCCCAGTTCACCGGAGCCGCGGTGCCGGTCGCGGGGCTGCGTACGCTGCGGTGCACGCTGAACTGGTTCCCACCCCGACAGCTGCCGAGGATGTCGGGATTGCCGTCGTTGTTCACGTCCGCGCAGCCAGCCCACACGGCGTCGTTCTGCCCGACGAGCAGCGCCTCCTGGGTCATCACCCCGGCGCCGTCGTTCCGCAGCACATGGATCGTGCTCGAGTTGTTCGCCGGTACGACGATGTCCTGGTCGCCGTCGCCGTCGAGGTCGGCAGCGGTCGCCCAATGCGGGCCATCGCCACAGAGCAATGTCTGCTGCAACTGGAAGGTCGCGCTGCCCTGATTGCGCCACACCTGCACGGCGTCCAGGTCGATCATCGGCACCACCAGGTCGAGGTCGCCGTCACCGTCGGTGTCCGTCGCCGCGACCCTGACGCAGCGCGAGCTCGCCAGCGTCTGCAGGTAGGTGAAAGCGCCGCCGCCGGTACCGCGCAGCAACGCCACGCCGGCTCCACCACCGCTGACCACGAGGTCGAGCACCTGGTCGCCGTCAAGGTCGGCCAGCGTCGGCTCGTACGCCTCGTCGAAGAACGGGCCGTACGTCTGGGCGATCGCGAACGAACCGTTGCTCTGCGCGAGGAGCACGCGAACCCGGTCGTCGTTGCCGGTGGACGACACGACGAGGTCCGGTCGACCGTCGAGGTTCAGGTCGGCGGCCGCGGTGCCATGGGCCGACGCGATCGAAGCGATCTCGGTCGGCGCCGCGAACACCCCGCTCGACGACGTTTGCAGGAGCATCAGCACGCGGCCGTTCGAATCCGTCGCTGCGAGGTCGATGCGGCCATCGAGGTTGAAGTCCGCGGCTACCAAGCTGAACACGGCGCCGCAGCCTCCGATCGTCTGGGCATGGGTGAACGCACCAGCGCCGTTGTTGGCGTAGATGCTGACGTTGCCCGAATTGCGGTTGGGACTCGCGTAGTCGAGGTCCTCGTCGCCGTCGAAGTCGGCGACGGCACCGTAGTGCGGCTGGGACCCGACCCCGACGAACGAGGGCCAGGACCACGACTGCGCCGGGCGGCTCGGCACCTCGAGCAGCGGGCGGACACTCGGGTACGTCGCCGCGGCGTCATGCCAGCGCCAGTCGCCGCCGAGCCCGGTTGTCGCGTAGTTCTCCGACACACCGCCCTGCGGCTGCCCCGGGAACCAGTTGGTGTAGGTTGCCGGTTCGCCGCTGCTCCACACCCATTGCCCCTCGACCGCCGCGTCGGTGTACCCGATCCACAACCCGTTGGTCGCCAGGTAACCACCGAGGTTGGCTTGCAGCCACCCTTGCTCGGTCGCGTTCCGAACCGTCGCGAGATGTCCGCCCAGGGAGGCGGCGAGCGCCTCGCCTGCGATCCAGGTCGAGACGCCGTAGGTGACGCCGTACCACTTACCGTTCGCAGGATTCTGGATCCAGTCGACCTGCTGGGCGGGCAACATCGGGGCCATCAAGCAGAACAGGGCACACGACTTCAGGGGGACGAGCATGCGGTTCCTCGGTGGTTCTCCTGCAGGTCCTCGAATGCGGACCATCACCCCGCTGTGACTGGAAGTTGAAGCTCGATCGCACCTTGCCGGGATCAGCGGACGGTGATCGTGGCGAAGCGGATGACTCGGCTCCCAGCATCGACCGCTGTCCAGGCAACCAGCAACCGTCCGGGTTCCCCGGCCTCGGCCGGGATCCAAAGTGGGGTCGACACAGACTCGGGCACTGCGTCTGGCAGCGACGCGAAGCCGAGGATGCGCAGGTCGTTCCCCGCGACGAACACCACGCCTACCGACTGCTGCATGCGCCACACGAATGCTGCGTCCTGCCAACCGTCGCCGTCGAGATCGCTGAGACACGCCCCGTCGCGCTCCCCAAGACTACGCCGTTCGGGCGCTACCCCGGCCGGCGGCAGCAGTGCCTGGCGCGCCGCGAGCACCCAGCGGTCGCCGTCCGCCTCGAATCGTTCGAGGCCGACGAAGTCGTCGCTCCAAGGGCCAACGCGCAGTGCAACGAGACAGCACCCGCGCACGGGGTCGTTGGACCCGACGAGCACCGCCGCCGAGTGAAGCAATCTTGGACTGCGCACGTCGCGACCGCCGGCCCCCCCGATGCGCACCACCCACTGGATGTTCCCGGAAACGTTGAGGTTCGCACGCTCCGTCGTCTCCACCCAGAGCAGCGCCGCTGGCCCGCCGGAGCCGGGCTCGGTCCACGAGCCAGTCAGCGCCGCGCAAGTGAGCTCGGCGACGCCGGAATGCCGCCACAGCGACTCGCCAGTGCGCGCGTCGACGACCTCGAGACGGCCGGCCTTCGGCGTGCCGTCTGGCGAGCCGGCGTTGAAGGCGCCGACGACAAGATCGGAGTGACCGTCGCCGTTCCAATCTCCGGCGCGGACAACCCGGCCAGCGCCGTCGTCACCGAACTCCGAGCCCAGGTCCCTTGCCGGCCACAGCCAATGCGGTTCCCAGGTGGTCGAAGCAAGGCAACCAACCGTGCCGCCGTTGGGGCGACCGAGCCGCGCGCTCCCCGGGTCGCCGACCGCCACCTCTTCCCAGCCGTCGCCATCCTGGTCCGGCGTCGTGGTCATGCTCTCCCCAAAGTCTGCACCGTCACGGGGCTGGCTGCGCGGATGCAGGGCGTCGGGACGCAGCACGCCTCGTTCGCCCAGGTCAGGCCAGCCGAGGCGCCGGATCTCGGCGCGTTGCGCTCGCTCGTCGCGGACCGCCACCCACAGCTCCCGTTGCTGCTTCGGCCCCCGCACGATGCATCGACCCATGATCCCGTCACCGCGCAGGGAGACGGCCAACGGCACCACCGGGAGCGCGCGCGCCTGCGCCGGGTCGGGCGCCGCCACCGGCGCGGGTGACCGGGCGCAGTCCGTCGAATCGGCGACGATCGCGAAGCACGGCGGCTCGTCACGCCAGTGGCCACCGAACAAGACGCCGTCGAGGAAGCGCACCAGCGTGCGCCCGGTGGTCGGCTCGATCCCGGTCGCCATGCGCGCGCGCAGCACGAACTCGCCAGCACCTCGCTCGCTGACGAACGCCTGCAGCGGTTCGAGCACGCCATCCACCAGTGGCCAACGCCTCAGCGGTTCGCCCGCGAAGCCGGCCTCGACCTCGAGCAGCCCACCGGCCTGCACCAGACCGCGCACGCGCACGACCGCCGAGCGCACCGGTTCGGGGAACGCACAACGCAGTTCGACCACCGCATCGAGGCCGACAGCCGGCGGTACGAACGCGCAGGGCACTTCCTGCACGCCCGCACCGCCGATCACCGCCGCGCGCGCGATGCCGAGCCAGCATTCGCCGGTGCCAGTCCACGACAGCTCCGGCGGCATGGGCGAGAGCACCGTGCTCCAGGTGCGCCGGTAGCGGCCGTCGATCGCCGCCATCCACGCCGGGAGCATCTGCAGGTCGACGGGCGCGTCGCCGATGCGCACGCGCTGCACTTCCTCGCGGCCCTTGCCGTCGACCGCGCGGAACGTGTATTCGCCTGGCGGCAGCAGACCCTCGCGGGTGTACGGGGACCAGTCATCGATCCGCACGCCATCGATGAACCTCTGGTCGAGCGGCAAGCCGGGCGCCAAGGCCGTCTGGTTGTGCCCGGTCATGAACTGCACGGGCACCCGTCCAGGCGGGCCCATTCCGCCCGCCAGGAGTTGGTCCATCGTCACCAGATTGACGCGCTGGCGTCCGGAACCGGCCGTCACCTCGAACTCCCGCGCGACGGGACGGAGCGCCGAGCCGCGTGCGGGCCGCAGTGTCGCACGATGCGGGCCGAGCGGCAGCCACACCGGATCGTCGAGGAACACTGTCGTGCCCTCGCCGAGTCCCAGCTCCGCTGCCATCGGGTCGACGTTCGCGGCGAACACGACGAAGCGGCCGCGCGGCCAGCACAGAAAGCCGAGCGTGCAGAGTGCGACCACGAGCACCATCGCGAGGGCCGTGACCCGCGTGCGATCGCGCAGGAAGCGCCGCACGGCACCGGGGCGCCGAGCCGCGACCGGGCCCTGGC
>JBASWX010000551.1:0-1835 GCA_049276695.1 Planctomycetota bacterium | reverse complement strand
CGGCGACCTGCAGATGGTGGTGCGCGCCGGCGACGCGGCGCCAGGGCTGCCGGGCCTGGTGCTGCGCAGCGCGACCGCGAGCTCGGGCCTGGTCAATCCGCCGCGCATCAGCCCGTTCGGCGAGTACCTGTTCTTCCAGAGCACGCTCTACGACACCATCGCCGCGGCCAGCCCACCGACCACCGCCGACACCGCGCTGTTCTGGGGTCCGGTCGGCAGCATCATCCTGCTGGCGCGCGAAGGCGACGCGGTGCCGTTCCTCGGCACCGGTGAGACCTGGGGGCCGTTCCTCGGCTTCTCGACCCAGTACAACGAGATCAACAGCAGCGGCCGGGTGCTGTTCGGCGGCCAGCTGCTCGGCGGCGTCACCACGACCGCGAACGACGGCATCATCGTCAGCGGCGCCCCGGGCAACCTGACGATCGTGATGCGCGAAGGCGACGTGTTCCCGGGCGGCGAAGTCGTTGCCCCGGCCAGCGGTGCGACGCAGCTGTCGTTCACGATGCAGATGAACGAAGGCGGCCAGGTGCTGCACGCGATCAACTTCTCGACCACGATCGGCACCGCGACGGTCGCCAACGACCGCGCGCTGGCGGTGTGGACGCCCGGCTTCGGCGACACGATCATCGCGCGCGAAGGCCAGCAGGCGCCGGGCCTGGCGGCCGGCATCCTGTTCGCGACCTCGGCCAACGGCTGGACCGTGAACCAGGGCAGTGCCTGTTTCGGCGCCTCCGGCAACACTGCGATCACCACGCCGCTCTTCGGCGGCAGCGTCACCGTCGGCGTCGACGACAACGCGATCTACTGGGGCGGCATCGGCGGCCTCAACCTGGTGATGCGCAAGGGCGATGCGTGCCCCGGCCTGCCGGGCGTCACCTTCGGCGTGGTCGGCAACACCAGCCTGACCTGCAACGACCAGGGCCAGTGCGCCTTCATCTCGACCCTCGCCGGCGCGGTGACGACGACCAGCGACACCAGCATGTGGCTCGGCTCGAACCCGACCAACCTGACGCTGCTCGCGCGCGAGGGCGACGCGGTCCCGGGCATGCCCGGCTACACCTTCGAGAACCTCAACGCCGGCACCAACAACCCGCTGCTGAACAACCGCGGCTGCGTGCTGTTCCAGGTCAGCGTCAGCAACGGCACGCCGAAGAGCGTGCTGCTCGGCTACACGCCGGCACTCGGCGTGATCACGATGCTCGACGCCGGTGAGACCTTCACGACCAGCCTCGGCACCGCGGCGTGGAGCGGGCTCAGCTCGCAGGCCGGCTTCAACAGCGGCGACGGCGGGCAGTCGATGTTCAACAACAACGGCGACTTCTGCTACCGGCCGGGCCTCGCGGCGCCGTCCACCGCGGCGATCCTGCGCGGCCACCTGGGCTCGAACATCGCCAAGCCGTCGTCGATCCCGGCCGCTGCCGGCGGCACGCAGAGCTTCGTCATCGACTGCGGTGCGGCGCGCGCGTTCAACCTCTACGTGGTGCTCGGCACCACCAGCGGCACGCGGCCCGGCTTCCCGTCGCCGCTCGGCCCGCAGACGATCCCGCTCAACTTCGACTTCTGGACCCAGTTGTCGCTCGACCTCGCCAACACCACGGTCTACACGAACTCGCTGTGGTTCCTGGATGGCGCCGGCAAGTCGTCGCTGGCGAGCTTCACGATGCCGCCAGCGGTGCCGGGCGCCCAAGGCCTGACGCTCCACCACGCGGTCGTCACGCTGGACATCAACCTGGTGTCGACGTTCGTCAGCGAACCGAGCGCGCTCAAGCTCTACTAACCTCGTAGGAACGATGGGCCGCGAACGCCCGGTTGGAGCCGACGCCCGCGGCCGCGGG
>JBASWX010000550.1:0-5013 GCA_049276695.1 Planctomycetota bacterium | reverse complement strand
GCCGGAGCGCCCGGCCGGTTCCTGCTCGGGTTGCAGCTGCCGACCTCGCAAGGCGTGCTGGGCTCGCTCGCGGACCGCGGCACGCGCAAGAAGGTGTTCGACGCGTCGATCGCGCGCTGCGCCCGCGGCAACGAGCACGACACGCGGGCCCTGGTGCGCGAGATGGCAACGTTGCGCGCCGAACGCGCCGGACTGCTCGGCTTCACCAACCACGCCGACCACGTGCTCGCCGACCAGATGGCGGGAAGCGCGGCGGCGGCGCACGCGATGCTCGCCCGCATGGCGGGGCCGATCGTGCAGAAGGCGAAGGCCGAGGCGGCGGAACTGCAGGCGTGGCTCGACCGGCACCGGCCCGGCACGGCGCTGGCGCCGTGGGACTTTGCGTGGGTTGCCGAGCAGGTGAAGAAGGAGAAGTACGCGTTCGACGAGGCCGCGGTGAAGCCGTGGTTCGAGCTCGAGTCGGTGCTGCAGCGCGGCCTGCTGTTCGCGATGCGCGAGCTGTACGGCATCGCGCTGCGCGAGCGCCACGACCTGCCGGTCTACCACCCCGACGTGCGGGTGTTCGAAGTGAGCAACGGCGACGGGACGCCGATCGGCCTGTTCTACGGCGACTGGTTCGCCCGACCGGGCAAGCGCGGCGGCGCGTGGATGGACCACTTCGTCGACCAGAGCACGCTGCTCGGCCAGCTGCCGGTCGTCGTCAATGTGATGAACATCTGCAAGCCGGGCGCCGGTCAGCCGACGCTGCTCGGCTTCGACGAGGTCACGACGCTGTTCCACGAGTTCGGGCACGCCGTGCACGGCCTGTTCAGCAACGTGCGCTACCCGCTGCTGTCGGGCACCGCGGTGCCGCGCGACTTCGTCGAGTTCCCATCGCAGTTCCACGAAGACTTCGCCTTCGAACCAGCGGTTCTGACCGGCTGTGCACGGCACTGGCGGACCGGCGAGCCGCTGCCCGCGGAGCTGGTCGCGAAGATCCGGGCGGCGCGCCGCTTCGGCGAGGGCTTCGCGTCGCTCGAGTACATCGCGGCGGCGTTCCTCGACCTGGCGTGGCACACGCTGCCGCCGGGCACGCAGGTCGACGACGTCGAAGCGTTCGAAGCCGCAGCGTTGGCGAACGCGGGCGTCGCCCAGGAGCTGGTGCCGCCGCGCTACCGCAGCAGCTACTTCGCGCACATCTGGCCGGGCGGCTACGGCGCTGGCTACTACGCCTACCTGTGGAGCGAGGCGCTCGCCGCCGACGCGTTCCAGTGCTGCGTCGAGAACGGCGGCATGACCGGATCGAACGGCGCGCGCTTCCGCGACCTGGTGCTGAGCCGCGGCATGACCAGGGAACCGATGGCGATGTTCACCGCGTTCCGCGGCCGCGAGCTCGATCCGCAAGCGCTGCTCAGGCGGCGGGGTCTGCTGTAGACGCGGCGTCGGCGCGGCGGTTCAGAGCACGCGCAGGACCGGCCCGTCGGACTGCCATGCGTCGATCCGGCCTGTGACCTGCACGGGCCGCTGGACTTCGCCCGGCACCGGGCCGCGAAGCTCGATCCGGATCGTCTGGCCGCTGCCCGCGAACTGGAACAACTCGGGCGGCTGCTCTCCCGGGGCCGCCGGTCCGACGAACTCGCCGCGTGCCCGCAGGTGGATGCCGGCGAGCGTGTAGCCCGCGCGGGTGACGAGCCGGTCGACGACCTGCCACTCGATCCGCATCGGCCGCGACAGCACCACGATCGCCCGCTGCGCCTCGATGTCGAGGTCGGGCTCCGCACCGAAGTACCTGCTGAGTGCCCGGAACACGCCGAGCAGTTCCTGGTTTCAACTTCAACCGTGGATGGCGAGACGCAGCACCGCGAAGTCGCCCGCCGCGAGGTCCGGCAGGTCCGGCGGCACGCCATCGCCAAGTGCCCGGAAGGGCGGCACGTATTCGGCGCCACCCCGGCAACCGGCCAGGGCGGCGACAGCGAAGAGGAACGCAGGGCTGAGGATGCGCATCGGTTCTTGGCTCAGAAGCGGTACGAAACGGAGAGGAAGATGCCGTCGTCGAGGCCCACCTGCGAACCGCCGACGTCGCGCCACAGGGGAAGCTCGGCGGCGAGCACGATGCCCCACCAGGGCCGCGGCCAGAACACCAGTCCTGGCCGGAACAGCAGCAGGTCGCCGCCGGAATCGGCGACGCGGGCGCCGGCGGCGTCGGCAGGCGATTCGTGCCGCCACTGCAGCCCCAGGTCCAGGCGCAGCAACGGGCCGGGGAACTTGTCGACGATCAGTCGATATCCCGGCGTCAGCTCGGCGACGAACAGGTCACCGAACGTGTAGTCCTGCGCCCCTTCGCCAGGATGCTCGTACACGAGGGCCCCGTTCAGCTTGAACCGGTCCTGCTCGAAGGTGAGGGCGGTCGCGGCGATGGCATCCCACGACCCCGACCCTGGCTGCAGCGCCGGCGCGAGCCGCACGCCGTCGGCGGTTTCGTCCGTCTCGCCGGTCGGGATCTCGCCGCCCACGAACAGCGCCCAGTTGCAGGAGCCGAGATACCAGTCCGTCTTCCACAGCCGGTACTTGGCGAGCAGCGTGGTGTCGCCGAGGCCGTCGGCAACGTCGGTGTCGCGACCGGACGGTCCATCGACGGTGAGCTCGTTGTGGATCCAGGGCACGAGGGCGGAGACCGTGAGTTCGCCGAGCAGGCCGTAGTTCAGGCCGAGCGTCGTCCGGCTCTCGCGCAGCACGCGGTTCAACGGATCGGGTGCCTGCTCGCTGCCGCGGAAGAAGCGGCTGCTGGACCGGTAGACCTCGCTCAGGAACACCTGTCCGCCGTCGGCCCACAGCGTCTCGCCGTCGAGGATGTCGAGCCCGCCCTTCTGGGCAGGAAGCCCGCCGGACGAGCAGATCGCCAGCGCCGCGACCGCAACGGCGTTCGTCCTGGTCCTCATGGGGAGGTGGTACCCCCACTTCGCCGGCGCGCAAGCCACCAGCCCGCGAGCCAGATCGCCGCGAGGATCGCGAGGATCGGCAAGAGCGTCGGCAACGCCTTGGGCATCCAACCTTGCAACGCGGCCTGCAGCGGTCCGAAGGTGACGTTCAGATCGCCCTCGGTGAACTTGACGATGACGACGCCGCTCTCCATCGCCGGGTCGAGCACCGCGTGGGTCGGCCAGGACTTCGCAGCCCATGGCGGCAACAGCACCATGCCGACCACGCCGACGACGACGAGCGCGAAGAACGCCAGGCGATGGCCGGCGGCCAGGAAGCGCAGCATCGCCAGCACCAGTGGGATCAGCAGCAGGTGCGTGTGGCGCGCCCAGTCGTAGGCGATGCAGAAGACCACGAACACGGCCAGCGCCACGAGTGCGAAGTGCCAGCGCTCCCGGCCGTGGGCGCGGGTGTGCACGTGCCAGGCGAGCACCGCCAGCACCGGGCCGAACGCGACGACGAGGTGCACCAGCGCGAGGTTCCACACCACCACGGACCCGCCGGGGAACAGCGGGTGTGACACGAAGTAGTCGACGGTGAACAGCGCCTGCGCCTTGGCGCGCACGACCAGGTAGAACGCGCCGTAGGCCGTCACTGCCGCCGCCGCGAGCACCGCGTCCAGTCGCCACCGTTCGTCGGCCTCACGCCGCACGAACCACAGCCACGGCACCAGGAACACCGCCAGCTCGTGGTTGTGCAGGTTGACGAAGAACAGCGTCCAGAACAGCACGGGCCGCCGCGCCGCCAGCATCGTCAGCAGGAACAGCGCGTAGCACAGTGGATCGGGGTAGCCGACCCACGCCTCCTTGTACATCTGGATCGGCGAGATCACGGCGATGGCGCCGGTGATTGCCGCGGCGTCGACGACGGGCGCACCGCGCCGCCGGCAGAACCAGAAGACGACCGCCAGCAGCAGGACGGAGTAACCGCGCGTGAAGGCGACGTAGTCGGCGCCACCCATGCTGAACGACCACGCGAGCAACGGCGACAGCCAGCGGTGCGGAAACTGCCCGACCAGGTCGAACGGTCGTTCCGACATCATCTGCCACTGGATGCCGAAGCCGGCGGCCATCGATGCCGGTGCGACGAGCAGGCAGGAAACGGCGTATGCGCAGCCGCCAACGGCCAGCGCGAGCACGACGTCGAACACGATCGCCCGCGGCGAAGCTGACTCCGGCATGGTCACGGGTTCCGGCATCGGCAGTGCCTGCAGGCGCGGCCACGCTACGGAGCCCGTTCGACACGATCAAGGCGACGAACACCGACGCTGCAGCTGCACGCGATGCCACCGCCCGTAGAGTGACCGACCATGCCGCGCCCGCTGCTCGGTCTCGCCCTCGCACTGCACGTGCTGTTCGCGGCGAGCTACGCGGTCACGACGCCGGCGTTCGAGGCGCCCGACGAGAACTGCCACTACGAGTACGCCTGGCAGCTCGGCAACGCCGGTCGGCTGCCGCTGGGTGCGGCGCTCGCAGCCACGCGCGGCCTGCCACAGACCGAAGGGGCGCAGCTCGGACACCACCCGCCGCTGTACTACGCGCTGCTCGGCGGGCTGCTCGCCGCGACCGGCACCGACGACACCGTGTTCGGGCCGCGGCTGAACGAGCAGTTCGGCGTGCCCGACGCCGCCGGCCGCCACCTGAAGTTCCAGCACGGCAGCGGCCAGGGCGAGGTTGTGCTGCTGCTGCTGCGCCTCGTCTCGGTGTTGCTGGGCGCGATCACCGTGATGCTGGTGCACCGGCTCGGCACCGCCGTCTGCCCCGGCACGCCGCGCGTCGCCGACCTCGCCGCCCTGCTGGTCGCGTGCCTGCCGATGTTCTCGTTCCTGCACGGCGTGCTGAACAACGACGTGCTGGCGACCACGCTCGCCACCGCGACGACGCTCGAACTGGTGCGCCTTGCGACCGCGGAACGGCTGGCGCGGTGGCCGGCGGTGCGGCTCGGCCTGCTGCTCGGGCTGGCGCTGTTGACCAAGCTGACGACGTTGTTCCTGCTGCCGCTGCTGGCGGTCGCGCTGGTGCCGCCGTTCGCTCGCGCGCTCGCGCAGGACCGGCT
>JBASWX010000549.1:0-25098 GCA_049276695.1 Planctomycetota bacterium | reverse complement strand
GGCTCGAACTCGGCGCCGACGACTACGTGACCAAGCCGTTCTCGCTGCGCGAACTGCTGGCGCGGGTGAAGGCGCTGCTGCGGCGGCGGCTGCGGCCCGAGGCGGCCGGCGTGCAGCAGTTCACGCTCGGCGCGGCGGTGGTCGACCTCGCGGCGTTCACGATCGTTCGTGGCGGCGTCGTGCACACGCTGTCGCCGAAGGAGGCCGGCATGCTCGGGCTGTTGCGCCGGCACGGCGGCCGCGCGGTGTCGCGGGCGCGCTTCCTCGCCGAGGTGTGGGGCGGCGACGGCTTCGTCGGCGACCGCACGATCGACACGCACGTGCTCAACCTGCGGCAGAAGCTCGAGGACGACGCGCAGCAGCCGCGCTTCCTGCTGACGGTGCACGGGGTCGGCTACCGGCTCGTCGACGGCGCGGAGGCTTGACCGATGCTTGACACCGAACTGACGGTGCGCGGACCGGGGCGCGCGGCGAGGAGGGTCCGATGGGCACCATGAAGCACAGCGTGATCGTGTTCGCGTTCGCCGCCGTACTCGGCGCACAGCAGGGACAGGGCCAGGGCACCGCGAAGCCGCAAGACGATCTCGCAGCGGTGATCGCGGTCGAGGAACAGGAACGCGATCTCGCGAAGGCCGAGAAGCTGTACCGCGAACTGCTGGGTGACGCAAAGCTGGCGGCGACGGCGCGCGAGCAAGCGAACCTGCGGCTCGGGCGATTGCTGCAGAAGCTCGGGCGTGCCGAAGAGGCGAAGCCGTTCCTGGCGGCGACGAAGGGCAATACCGCCGGCTTCGACGACTTCGGTCCCGGACCGTCGCCGCAGGACGTCGAGCGCGAGAAGGCGCTGCGCGAGAAGGCGCGCGGGATCGTGGAACAGATCCTGAAGCAGGGCGCAGTGTTTGCCTGGGAGCCGCCGCTGCACGGCGTCGTCAACCGGCATCTCGCCGAACAACTGCTCTGGATCGGTGAGGCGGCGGTGCCTGAGGTGATCGCCGCATTGCAGGCGGAGCAGGCAGGGGTTCCGGCCTCGTGGTCGCCGCAGGAGATTTCGCCGGTGAAGGCTCTCGCGGGGTTCTTGTGGCGCACGGGTGGCACGCTGGCGGCGGTCTACATGCACACTTGCTCGAAGGTCGAGGACGTGCGCTGGCGTGCCGCGATCGTGTCGACGGCGTTCCAGGCGCAGCACCCGACGATGCTCGCCGAGGCCATTCGCTTCCTCGACGATCCTGACCCGACCGGCGAGGTCGTGCGCGCGCTGCTCGAGAGCAACGGCAGGGAGGGCCCCCCCCTGCAGTCCAGGCTCGATCCGGCGCGGATCGTTGAAGCGGCGCTGCGCGGGCCGGCCACGGGCAAGGTGCGCATGCTGCGCTGGGCGATGCACCTGCCAACGCTCGACGAATCGACGCTCGGCAGTGTGCACGACATGGTGGCCGAGGGGTTGCGCAGCACCGACCCTGAGCTCGGGACTGCTGCGAACCTGTTCCTGCTGTCGACCACGTCGCAGAGCACGCCGCGCGGCATGCAGATGCTGCTCCAGGAACTGCCGCGCATGAAGGGTCAGGACGCGCCGCAGTCGCCGCCGCAACCGTCGCCCACCATGCGGCTGTCGGACGGCCGCATCACCCGGTACACGCCGGAACGGGCAGCGGTACTGCTCCCGCTCGTCGACGCGTGCGCGCGCGCACTCGCCGCGATCAGCGAAGTGGAACCCAACCGGCGCCGCTGGCTCGAGCAACGCATGATCGAGATCGCGTCGGCGTGCGACGCGAGCGTCGTGCCGACCGTGCTGGCGTGGATGGACCTCGGCTACTACGTCTGGTACGGGCTGCACGGCAAGATCGACGCGGCGAACGCACTGGAGGTGTTCGCGCGCTTCGACCGGATCGCGTCGCGTGAGCGGGTGCAGTTCCTCGACCAGTTCGCGCGCCTCGACTTGCCCGATGCATCGTTCCTCTTCCGGAGGATGCGCACCGCGGCGGACCGGCTACGTGGGGATGGGGATTGGACGAAGCACGTTCCGAACCCGCTGGAAGCTTTCGCCACTGCGATGGCGAAGACCGGTGATCCCGCGGCTGCGGACTGGATCGTGGCGCAAGGCGAGCCCTCGAACTGGATGGTGCAGCCGCTAGTGCAACTCGGTCGTCGGTCGCGCGACGACAACATGCTCGACGCGATGCGCAAGGTAGCCGCGGCCGGGATCCCCGCCAACCGGCGCGCTGAGTTGTTGCTCGCTCTGCTGGCGCTGCACGACGAGCCGTCGCTCGACCGGTTGGTAGGCTTGGCCTACAACCCGATGCAGGCGACGCAGCCGTACGCGACGAAGCCAGAGCCCTTCCACGGTTCCCCGCTGCAGTACCTCGTCTACCAGAACCCCGACCCGCCGCACGGCTTCACCGAGGACCAGGTGATCGACGTGTTGCGCAAGATCGCGGCGAATGGCATCCCGCAGGACTGGGAGCCGAGGTTCTGGTCGCACCCGGCGATCCCCGATCGCGTGCTCGGTGAGATTGCGAAGCTGACGGCTGCGGCCGCTGCGGATTCAACCAACCGTCGCGACGCATATGCCAATTGGACGTCGCTGGTGCTCGAGCGCCTTCGCCGTTCCGGCGGCAGCAAGGACCTGGAGAGTTGGCTGTCCCGCATGCTTCGCCATGAAAGTGCAGCCGCGCGCCTGCTGGTGCTCGAACTGATGCGTGAACCGGAGGTCGCGCGCGAACGCGCGCTCGTCGAGGCCAGGCTCGACGACGACGAGGAGCGTTGCGCCGGTGCAGCGGCGGGTGCCCTGCTCAGACACGGCACGCCCCCGCTGGAGATCTCGCGGCTGCTGCGGAACAAGCATCCCGGTGTGCGCTTGGGCTCGATCGAGCACCTGGCCACTCGCGTTGGCTCCGATGCGACGGTGCTCGTCCGGCCGATGACCAAGGACCCGTCGCCCAGGGTGCGGAAGGTCGCTGCCCAGCACCTTGGCGCCGTCGTGGACAAGGAGGCCGTGCCCGCGCTGATCGAAATGCTACGCGACGCCGATGCTGCGGCGCGCACTGCCGCCGCTGACGCCCTCACACGCATCCGCTTCTACCACGAGCAGCAGGCGCACTGGGACCGCGTGCTGAAGGGCCTCGACGCGAGCCCCGCGTCGGCGGCCGAGAAGCTGCTGCTGCAGGCGAAACCCGGGGCCGCGAAGGACCAGCGCCTGCTCGCGATCACGTCACTCGGCACCCTCGGCGCGCCCGAGGCACTGCCGTTCCTGATCGAGTGGACTCAGGACCCTGACGCCGAACTCGCCGCGGCGGCCAAGGCCGCGATCACGCAGATCCACCTGAACCCGCGCCGGTAGCCGGCTCAGTCGTTCGGACGCCAACCCCACACCCCGCGGACCACTCATGGTCCAATGCCCGCATGCGGGCTTCGTCATGGGTCGGCTCCTTTACGTTCGCCGCAATGGCGGCGTGCGCGACGGCAACGTCACAGGCGAAGCCATCCGCACCGCTCCCCTCCACGGAGCCGACCGCGTTGCGGTGGGCACTGGTGTGTGAGCGCGAAGGCGTGGTTCACCTGGTCGATCCGGAATCGCGCGCTGTGGCTCGAGCGACGACGCATCCGCTGCCGCGGCAATCGTTCGAGGTGATGATCGATGGGCGTTCGTGGCAGAGCGATGCTCCGGTTGCGTCGCCAGACGGCACTCGCGTCGCCGCGCAGGTGATGGAGCGTCAGGCCAACGTGTTGGGATGCCGAACGGCGTGGCGCGCACTGCCCGACGGCTCGCCTGTCGTCATGCCGTCGCACGACGGCGAGCAACGCTGGCCACTGTGGACTGCCGATGGCCGACAATTGCTGTTCGCGCAGTTCCGCGACGGCGTCGACACACCGGAAGTGATGGTGCACGACTGCGCCAGCGGGAGGACGGTGCCGTTCCACGACCAGGCGATGCAGCTGCTCCCGCGACCGCAGTTCGATCGCGATGGGCGGTGGATCCATCTGCGTCGCCGCCGCGATGAGGGACGATGGGTACAAGACATCGCGGTTGTCGGGGCGACGCCGGATCAGCGCCCCGAAGTGCTGTTCGCGTACGTGCCAAAGCCCCTCGGGCTGTTGGTTTCAGCCGACGCCAATGTGGTGTGGCTCGTCGGCAGGGACTCGCTCTGGCGCTACGACCGTCGGGTACGGCAACTCACCCATTCGTGGCTCGGTCCGGAGCTGAACGGAGGCAAGGCGTTCGATGTGCGACAGTGGTTCCTGCGACCAGGCGGTGGGGCGGTCGCTCTCGAACTGTTCCCACCGCGGCCGGATGTCGACTTCGGTCACGGAGGGCCATGGCAACGCCGGGATGCTGTCGCTCTCATCGAGGTGCCGGAACTCGATGGTCGGACCGGCACGCCAAAGCTCACGCGACTGCCCATCGAGCCGGGGCTGGAACTCCGCGGCTTCGTCCAGACGGCATGGCCTCCGCAGCAGGCTCGTTGATCGCCGCTGGTCAGGCCAGGCCGAACGGCCGCACCGCGGTGCGGAACGCTGGGCTTGGCCGCACGCGCGGCTATGGTCAAGCTCGCCGATGACCGACGTCCTGCACAGCCAGATCAAGACGGGCTCGCCCGAGTTCCAGCAGAACCAGGCACACCACCAGCAGGCGATCGCGGCGATCGCGGCGCACGTCGCGCAGGCGAAGCTCGGCGGCGGCGCCGAGGCGGCCGCTCGCCACCACAAGCGCGGCAAGCTGCTGCCGCGGGAACGCATCGCCGCGGTGCTCGACCCCGGCGCGCCGTTCCTCGAACTGTCGCCGCTCGCCGCGCACGGCCTCTACGGCGGCGACGCGCCGAGTGCCGGCATCGTGACCGGCGTCGGGCTGGTGCAGGGGCGCGAAGTGATGCTGGTCGCCAACGACGCGACCGTGAAGGGCGGTACCTACTTCCCGATGACGGTGAAGAAGCACGTGCGCGCGCAGGAGATCGCGCTCGAGAACCGGCTGCCGTGCGTCTACCTGGTCGATTCCGGCGGCGCCTTCCTGCCGCTGCAGGCCGAGGTGTTCCCCGACCGCGACCACTTCGGCCGCATCTTCTACAACCAGGCGCGCATGTCCGCGGCTCGCATCCCGCAGGTCGCGGTGGTGCTCGGTTCGTGCACGGCGGGCGGCGCCTACGTGCCGGCGATGAGCGACGAGAGCATCATCGTGAAGGGCAATGGCACGATCTTCCTCGGCGGCCCGCCGCTGGTGAAGGCGGCGACCGGCGAGGTGGTGTCGGCCGAGGAACTCGGCGGCGCCGACGTGCACACGCGGTTGTCGGGCGTCGCCGACCACTTCGCCGAGGACGAAGCGCACGCGCTCGAACTGTGCCGCAAGGTGGTCGGGCACCTGAACACGCAGAAGCCGCACCAGTTGGCGCTGCAGAGCCCGGAGGAGCCGCTGTTCGACGCCGAGGAACTGCTCGGCGTGCTGCCGCGCGACACCCGGACCCCGTACGACGTGCGCGAAGTGATCGCGCGGCTGGTCGATGGCAGCCGGCTGCACGAGTTCAAGACGCGCTACGGCACGACGCTGGTCACCGGCTTCGCGCACCTGCACGGCATGCCGGTCGGCATCGTCGCCAACAACGGCATCCTGTTCTCGGAGAGTGCGATGAAGGCGGCGCACTTCGTCGAGCTGTGCTGCCAGCGCAAGGTGCCGTTGCTGTTCCTGCAGAACATCACCGGCTTCATGGTCGGCCGGAAGTACGAGACCGGCGGCATCGCCAAGGACGGCGCCAAGATGGTGCAAGCCGTCGCGACCGCGCAGGTGCCGAAGCTGACGGTGCTGATCGGCGGCTCGTTCGGCGCCGGCAACTATGGCATGTGCGGTCGCGCCTACCAGCCGCGCTTCCTGTTCACCTGGCCGAACTCGCGCATCTCGGTGATGGGCGGCGAACAGGCGGCCGGTGTGCTGGTGCAGGTCAAGAAGGACCAGCTCGAGGAGAAGGGCCAGCGACTCGCCGCCGAAGAGGAGCAGAAGATGCGGGCGCCGATCCTCGAGAAGTACGAGAGCGAAGGGCATCCGCTGTACGCGACCGCGCGGCTGTGGGACGACGGCGTGATCGATCCGCGGCAGACGCGCGCGGCGCTGGCGCTGGCGCTGTCGGCGAGCTTGAACGCACCGATCCCCGACTACGAGGCGCCGGTGTTCCGGATGTGACGATGCGCGCCCGCACCGACGGCATGCTGCCGGCCGAGCTGGCGATCCTCGCCGACGTCGACGAGCACGGCGTGCACATCGCGCACGTGGACGGCGACGACGACGAGCCGACGTTCTCGTTCACGATCGGGCTGTGGCACAGCTTCGACCAGCCCGAGGTGATCGTGTTCGGCATGCCGGAGGAGGTCGCGGCGGAGCTGTTGAACTCGCTCGCCGACGAAGCCGCCGAGAATCGCAAGTTCCTGGCCGAGACGCGGCACGAAGGGCTGCTGGTTGGCTATCCCGTGCGGCTGGTTGCCTTGCCGCGCGAGCGGTATCGCGACTACCTGCAGGCGGCGGTGTGGGCCTACGAGGGCGACGACTTCCCAGCGGTGCAGCTGGTGTGGCCCGACAAGCAGGGACGCTGGCCGTGGGAGCCTGGCGTGCGCGAAGGCTTCGCGTCGGCACAGCCGGTGCCGGGCCGGATCGCGCCGTGAGCGTGCCGGCGCTGCGCCCGCCGCCGCAACCACCGCCGCAACGCGTCGCCGCGGCGTGGTTCCTCGGCTTCGCCGGCGTGGCGCTGTTGGTGTTCCTGTGGCTGCGCGGCGCCGGGCGCGCGATCGTGCCGCTGGCGCTGGTCGGCGCCGTTGCGTGGATCATCGTGCGCGTCGCGCGCAAGATCCGCGAACCCCTGCCGTGAGCACCTGGTGATCGTGGCGATGCGCCGTGCCGGCGCGGCACGCACGCGGCCGGCGGGCGGCGCGCCGATGGTGGACGCGCTGCCGCACCGTGCCTACCGTTGCGGCCCGTGGTGACGCGCAAGAAGCCCGGGCCGATCGATCCGGCCGGCCCGCCGGCGAATGCGGCGGAGGTGCACGAACGGCTCGCGGTGGCCCTGCCCCAACCGCGTTGCGAACTCGACCACCAGGATCCGTGGACGCTGCTGATCGCGACGATCCTCAGCGCGCAGACCACGGACCGCACCGTGAACACCGTGACCCCGCTGCTGTTCGCGAAGTGGCCGACGCCGCAGGCGCTGGCGGGAGCACCGCGCGAGGACGTCGAGGCGGTCGTGCACCGCACCGGTTTCTTCCGCAACAAGGCGAAGGCGATCCAGGGCGCGAGCCTCGCACTGCAGACCAACCACGGCGGCAAGGTCCCTGCCGACATGCCAGCGCTGCTGGCGCTGCCCGGGGTCGCGCGCAAGACCGCGAACGTCGTACTCGGCGTCGCTTTCCGCGTCGCTGCCGGCATCGTGGTCGACACCCACGTGGTGCGCACCAGCCAGCGCCTCGGACTGTCGCAGGCAGCCACCGCCGACAAGGTCGAACAGGAACTCTGCGCGCGCTTCCCGAAGGACCAATGGATCGACATCGGCCACCGTTTGCTCCTGCTCGGTCGTTACGTCTGCCTCGCGAAGGGGCCGAAGTGCGAGGACTGCCCGCTGTTCGAACTGTGTCCGTCGCGCACGGGTCAGGCGCTCGGTCCATGGCAGGACCGCGCCGCGCACTTCGGCCAGGCGGTCGCGAGTGCGGCGGGGCCAGGGTTGCCGGGGGCGTGATGCGCCGGCGTCACTTCGCTCGAGCGCCGCTCGCGGCACTGGCGGTTGTGCTGGCGGGATGCACGTCGACGACGATCGATCCGATGCGCGTCGGCGGTGCGGTCGGCTACGCGCTCGTCGACGTCAGTCTCGACAGCGATCCGCCGCCAGGGGGCGGTCTGCCCGTCGTCGATCCGGATCTCGCGCCGGCCGAGGGTGTCGCCGCCTTCCTGGAAGTGGTTGCGATGGGCACCGACTCCGACGTGCACCTGCGCGCGCTCGGGAGCCACGCCCAGGCGCGCGTGCTCGGCAGCAATAGCGACGCCGACGTGTGGCAGGCATGGGCATGTGGCTGTGGTCGCCGCACGTGACGGCGCTGCCGGTCCTGGTCAAGCCGATGTTCGGCCTCGGGCTCGGCTACGTGGACTTCGAGTTCGAATCGGTGCTTGCGGTCGACGATCCGTCCGGCATGGCGGCGGCGCTGGTGGCTGGCGTCGAGATCGTGCCGATCGACAACGTGATGGTCGGCGCGCTGGGTTGGACCAGCATCTTCGGCTCGCCCGGCGACTCCGAGGGCGAACTCGGCACCGTGATGTTCTACGCCGGCGTGCGGTTCTGACGCGGGGCGGGCGGCGCGATCGATCAGGCGTCGGCGAGCACTTCGGCGACGCTGTTCGCGGTCAATACGCGCAGGCACCAGCGTTCCAGGGTCGGCGCGTCGGCTGTGTCGATGCGCTCCCGCGCCTGATCTGGAACAGACCCGAAGCGCGTTCGCAGTTGGCCCTCGAGGACGACTCGCAAGCCCCGTTCCTGCCCCATTTCCAGCAACAAGTCGAGACAGCTTCGCATCGGCGGATTCTCCTCACTGATCTGGGTCATGACGGTGCGCAGCGTGTCGTGGTCGGCTCGATTGCTGGCAGTGTACCACGACAGCAGCGCGACAAGGACTTCCTGGCCACGCGGATGATGGAACAGGCGCGCGATCAGGTGCTGCCACGCCCGGATCAGCACGCCAGACTCTGCCGGCCTGGCGAAACGCAGGAACTGCAGGAAGCGCAGGGTCAGCCCGGTGACGGCGGACACTCGCATCGCCTCGATCTGCTCCTCGTCGACCTGCGACAGGTCGAGCAACACGAACGGCAGGTGCATCTGGCAGGGTTCGAGGAACGCAGCGGCGTCGCGATCGAGCCTGCTCCAGTCGACGAGTTCGTGGGGGCTGCGCGGTGCGCGCCATGGCCGATCGCCGTGGTAGAGCACGAACGGGAGCACGGCCGGCAGGTCCTTGGCATCGGGATTCTCGCGGCGCCACTGTTCGAGGATGCGAACGACGTAGATGGCGATCTGCCACGCGGTGAACGGATCGTCGTCCGACTTGTGCTCGGGCACGACATACAGGAACGCCGTGGCCCCGCCGACGCGGACGGTGAACAGCAGGTCGGTCTTGCGTTCTTTCAGCGCCTTGTCGACGAACGATCCTGGGACGCGGCGCAGGGTCGTCCAATCGATGGCGGCGACGAGGCCCGCCGGCAGGCAGGCACGCAGCAGTTCGGCCATCTGCTCCGGTTCGCCGAACACGAACTTGAACAGGCCATCGTGGGTGCGGATCAGTTCCATCCACAGTGCATCAGTGCCCGCAATCGCGCCGCGGTTACACCTGGCACCAGGAAGTTCTGCAGCGGCGCTGCCGGTGGCTCAACCGGCCCAGGCGGCGGCAAGCGGGGCTGCGCGCCTGGTCACGCTGATGGTTCGACCCTCGGCAGCTATTCGAACTTGGCCTGCCGCGCCAGCCGCTTCCGGATGATGTCGATGCGCTCGAGCTGGCCGCGCGCCGGGAAGCGTTCGTAGAAACCCTCGCGGCGGAACTCCGGCACCATCTCGGCGATCGGCTTGAAGCGAGCCTCGAGCAGCTTCAGGAGTTCCGGCCCCGGCATCACCGTCGCGTCCATGCGCGCGGCGACGTCGCCGGACAACCGCAGCATCGCCTCGATCGTGACGTCGCGGCTGACCATGTAGTTCTTGTTGTCGCCCCACGCCGCACCGAACGCGCCGCGCAGCGCTTTCAGCGTGTCGCGGATCAGTCCGTAGCCGCGCTCCTTGCTCCAGCCGCGGCCGTCCTTGAAGCGATGCGCCGCGTCGCGCCGCGTGATCAGCTTCAGCGCCTCGCCGAAGATCTGCGCCTGGTTGATCCACATCTCCTGGTGGCTGCGCCCGCCGAGCATGTTGATGTGGTACTGCAGTGGGCTGTCGTCGCTCTCGTACAGCGCCCGCACGATCGATGCGGCGTACTTCTTGAGCGGGTCGGTGCCCCACTCGATGCGTTCGTACAGGTCGATGATGTGCGACTTGTTGATGCGCGTGTGCGTGCTGTTGATGACCACGAACATCTCGGTCGCGAAGTCGGCGGTCTTGCCGTCGAAGATCACCACCGGCACCTCGATGCGTTTGTCCGACTGCTTGTCCTGCAGGTAGAAGTGCAAGCCCGCCAGCCGGTGTTGGCCGTCGATGATCAGGAAGTCGCTGCGCGGCTCGATCAGGTTGCCGGCGCGTTCCATGCCCTTCAGCGGCTGGAAGTCGAGCTTCTCCGGACTGAACAGCAGCACCGCGCCCGGGATCACCGGCTGCCGCGACTCGTTCCGGTAGAAGTCCTTGATCTGCTTGATCTTCCTGCGGTTCAGATCGCGCTGGAACGACTTGCTGTTCTTCTCGATCGCCTGCACGTAGCGCTCGATCTCGTCGGGCTCCTTGTGCTTGCCCTTCGGCGCGTCTTCGGCCCCGCCGATCGCCTGGCCGCGGTCGCCATAGAACCTCGTTACGAACCGCACCTTGCGCAGCAGATCCTCGGCCGGGTAGCTGACGAAGTAGAACTCCGCTTCCTTCTGACGCATGCGCTGGGCGAACACGGAACGAACCTCCTACGGGTTGGCTATGGGCGGAGAGTGTGCGCGCTCGGGCTTGGCTTGGCAAAGGTCTGTCCGGGATTGGCGGGATCGGGCGGTGGAGCCGATGGCATCGGGTTCGGGGCTCGTGCGCCATGGCTTCGATGCGGCCGAACCGGGGCAGTCCGAGTGCCGTTCCTGCGGCACGGCGAACGGGCCGCCGGCGGGGTCCCGCAGTCCATGAGTCGAACCGCATCCGTCTTCGCTCTCCTCGGAGCCTCCGCGGCGGGCATCGCGGCGCAGGCCGGTCCGCCGCCGTTCGCACTCGCCCGCGCGAAGCTCGTGAACGAGGTGAAGGCGAAGCTGCGGTCTACGGACCTTGCGTCGGTGGCCTGGGGCGGCTACCTCGCGGCCGAGGCCAGGCTCGAGGCGTGCATCCCGGACCTGCGGGCGCGGCTCGCCGGCCTGAAGCAGCGCGAGGGCGACGAGTGGCACTGTGCCGTTTCTGCCCTGCTCGATGCGCTGATCCAGACCGATGCGGTCGTGCCCGGCGAGGAACTGGTGCCGTTCCTCGACTTCTCCTCGGCGACGATCGTGCTGCTGGCGCGTAAGGCCGACGGCAATCGCGCGGTGTTGCTGCGGATGTTCCGACGCCACTTCGAAGGGCAGGGGCCGATCCTCGGGCTGACCGACGAGCTACAGGCATGCGGCAATCTGCTCGCCAACCTGCGCGACGCCGCGTTCGAGCTCGAATTGTTGCGAACGCCGCTGCTGATCGAGGTGGCCGTCACCGACGACGGCTTTTCGTTTCGCAGCACCATCGGTTCTTCAGTCTCGGTGTGCGGACAATTCAGGGCCCGGGATGGATTCCCACCGATCGCGCGACACGAGCTCTACCGTGGCAACGGGCCACCAGCGCTGTTGGTCGCCCCGGGCCCGGTGGCGGTCTTCCGCGCACGTTCGTGGTTCCACGACGGAGTGCGTTGTTCGACGTTCAACGTCCACCCGGATCGACGCGAAGCGCGCAATGCCTGGCTCTGCCAACTGCTCGGTGCGTCGCGTCGGCCGCTGATCGACGCAATCGACCGGCGGCGCGAGGTCGAGTGGAAGGGGGCGGAACCGCTGCGTGCGTTCGCGCAGCAGTGTCGTCACGAAACCGAACAGGCCTGGCGCGCCCTCGTCGCCGCGTGCATCGAGGCGAAGCTGCTCGCGGCCGATGCGGCGCACGAACCTCTGCCGCGAATCACGATCGAGCTGTGCGATGAGCGCCAACACCAGGCGACGCCCCTTCCGGAACTGCGCCAGGCGCCGGGCAGGAACGGCCGCTGACCAATCGTGGGTGTCGGCGCCGGTGCTGGGTGGCGATAGCCTGTCAGCCGTGACGAGCCGCATCGAGGCTGGACCCGATTCGCGATCGCGCAGCGGCGACATCGCGCTCGTCTGGGCCTACCGGCGCACCGGCAAGTTCGCGTTCCACGTGCTGACCGGCGCGCTCGAGAGCGACCCGCGCACCGCCGCGCTGCCGATCGCGTTCGCGAACGGCGTGGACGCGGTCGTCGCTGCGATCAGCGCGGCGCTGGCGCGGCCCGGGGCCCGCATCCTCGTCGGTTGGTCGTTCTACTCGCCCGACTTCGCCGCGATGGCGGTGGAACTGCGGCTGGTGCGCGAACGGATCGCCGACCCGCGCGTGCTGCACGTCTGCGGCGGTGTGCACGCGACCGCCGAACCCCTGGCGACGCTGAACGCCGGCTGGGACCTGGTCGCCATCGGCGAGGGCGAACGCGTCGTGCGCGACCTCGCGGTCGATCTTGCGGCCGGCGGTGACGGGCGGAGCGTGCCCGGCATCGCGTTCCTCGCCGGCGGCGAGCTGCGCAAGAACGGGCGCGCCGAGCGCATCGTGCTCGACGACTTCCCGCCGTTCGGTCCCGGCCACGACCGCTTCGGCCCGATCGAGATCACGCGCGGCTGCGTCTACGCGTGCCGGTTCTGCCAGACGCCGTACTTCGCCGGGGCCAGCTTCCGCCATCGCAGCGTCGCCAACGTGCGGCACTGGGCGCGCTACCTGGTCGGCCGCGGCTTCCGGGACTTCCGGTTCCTGACGCCGACGTCGCTCAGCTACGGCGCGCACGGTCCCGAGCCGGACCTCGCCGCGGTCGAGGAACTGTTGGCCGGCGTGCGCGAGGAGATCGGCACCAGCCGCAAGCTGTGGTTCGGCACGTTTCCGAGCGAAGTGCGGCCCGAGCACGTCACCGATGCCAGTCTGCGCGTGCTGAAGAAGTGGGTCAGCAACCGCACGCTGATCGTCGGTGGGCAGTCGGGCAGCGATCGCGTGCTGGCGGCGAGCGCCCGCGGTCACGACGCGGCGGCGGTCGAACGCGCGGTGGCGCTGTGCGTCGAGCACGGCTTCGTGCCGCACGTTGACTTCCTGCTCGGCCTGCCCGGCGAACAGCCTGCCGACGTCGACGCGACACTGGCATTGATGGACCGGCTGGTCGCGCGCGGCGGCAAGGTACACGGCCACACCTTCCTGCCGCTGCCGGGCACGCCGTTCCGCAAGGCGGCGCCGGGGGCGCTCACTGGTGAGGTGCGGTTGCGGCTGCGCAACCTGGCGTCGAAGGGCCAGCTCTACGGGCAATGGGAGCAGCAGGAAGCGACCGCGGCGGCGATGGCGGCGGCGCGCGGTGCGCCGTAGGGCGCGTGGGTCAGGGCAGCGTGCGGTACTGGCGGATGTCCGGTGGTGCTGCGACGAGGCCCGGCACCTTGGCGAGCAGTGCGGCGACGTGCGGGGTCTTCATGTGTGTCGCGACATCGGCTTCGGTGCGCCACTCCTCGATGGTGACGAACTCGTTCGGATCGGTCAGCCCGTGCGCCAGCTCGTAACGAACGCAGCCGGGCTCCTTGCGCGACGTGAGCATGTTGTCGCGCAACGCGGCTTGCAGGGCGGCGCGGGTCTCGGGACGGGCGAGAACTCGGGCGAAGACGCGGATGGTCATGCCCGGCAGTTCATCCGAGCCGTCGCGCCGAGGCAATCGTGTCAGCTGGCGTAGACGAGGCGCAGGTCGCGCGGCGCCAGCACCGTCAGCTCGAGGCCGTCCTGGCGACGGTCGTAGCTGCGCCCGGCGAGCGGGCTGACGACGAAGTTCCGGCCCTTGGGGTAGTCGGCGCGGAACGCCAGCAGGCCGCGGGTCGTGAACTCCTCGGGCCGCCACTTGCACTCGATCGCGTCGACAGCGTCGCGGCTGCGCGGCACCACGAAGTCCACTTCGCGTTGCTGCTTGTCGCGCCAGTAGTGCAGCTTCGGCAGGTCGGCGGCGATCAGCGTGTCGAGCACGAGGTGCTCCCACAGCACGCCGCAGTCCTCGGCGCGCAGGCGGTCCCAGCCGCGGGCATGGCACACGAAGCCGGTGTCGAAGCCGTAGACCTTCGGCTGGGCGACGATCTCGGCGCGGCCGCCGTTGGCGAACGGCCGCAGCAGGTGCACGACGTGGGTGATCTGCAGGACGTCGAGCCAGCTCATCACGGTCGGCCGGCTGACCGCGCAGTCGCCGGCGAGACGGCTCACTTCGAGCATGCCGCCGCTCTGCCGGAGCAGCAGTTCGAACATGCGCAGGAACTGCGCCCGCTTCTCGAGATGGAACAGTTCCTGCACGTCGCGGGCGAAGTAGGAGTCGATCCACTCGAGGTAGAAGCCGGGGTCGAGGTCCTTGGCCAGCAGCGCCGGCGGCAAGCCGCCGCGCAGCAGGCGTTCGCGCTCGTCGGTGATCCCGAAGGCCGCGAGTTCCTCGTGCAGCACCGGCACCATCTGCACACCGCGCTTGCGGCCGGTGAGGCTGTCCTTGAACTTGCGCGTCGCCGCGAAGGTCGACGACCCCGTCGCGAGGACCTTCACGTCCGGGAACTCGTCGGCGGCGATCTTCAGCAGCCGGCTCGGGTCCGGCAGCTGGTGAACCTCGTCGAAGACCAGACAGCGGTGCCGGGCGGCGTGCAGGAACGACTCGGGATCGCGCAGTCGTTCGGCCACGCTCGGCAGGTCGCAGTTGAGCAGCTCCACGTCGGGCAGGCTGCGCGCCAGGTACGTCTTGCCGACGCGGCGCGGGCCGGAGAGCCAGACTACGGACGTCCGCTTCCACGCGGCGACGAGGCGCTGCACCCAGAGCGGTCGATCCACCATGCAACCACACTTTACATTTAGACGGCTAAATGTAAAGTCTGGTTGCGGTGCCAGATCGGGCCCGACCGCGGCCGGACCGCCACGATCTACGATGGCGATCGCGGAACGCGCCATGTCCCTGCCCGCAGCTCCCGATGGAACGCAGAGCCTCGAACTGCTGCGACGGCTGCGGGCGGGCGACTCGTCGGCGTTCGACCGGCTGTACCGCCGCCACCGCGACGAACTGCTGTTGGCAGTGCGCGCCGGCATGGGGCCGAAGCTGCGCGCGGCGATGCAGAGCGAGGACGTGCTGCAGAGCGTCGCGATGGAAGCGTTCGCGGCCTTGCAGCGACGGCCGGAGCCGCCGGCGGCGGGGTTCACCGGGATGCTGCGCGGACTGGTGCGACACCGGCTGATCGACCGGGCCCGGGCGCTGGCGCGCGGTCGGGGCGGCGAGGTGGAGTTGTCGGAGTCGGTGGCGGAGGACGCGTCGGCCTCGGCGACGGCGATGCTGCGCTACACCGACCCGCGCTTCGAGCAGCTGGAGAAGGCACTGCTGGCCCTGCCGGAGGACATGCGCGAGGTGGTGCAGCTGCGCCGGTTCGAGGGCCTGTCGAGCCAGGAAGTGGCGGCACGCACCGGGCGCAGCGACGACGCGGCGCGCAAGCTGTTCTCGCGCGCGATGGCGAAGCTGACGCTGTTGGTCGGGGGTGCTCAGTGACCGACGACCGGCTCGAGGAACTGCTGGCCGAGTTCTGGGCGCGGCGCGAGGCCGGCGAGGCAGTGGAACCCGAATCGTTCGCGATGTCGCACCCGGGGTACGAGGCGCTGCGCTCGGCGTGGCGGCGATGTTGGCGACCGCGGATCTGCTGCCCGACGCGGCGCTGCCGGCGACGATCGGCGGCTACCGCGTGCGGGCACGGCTCGGGCGCGGTGCCACCGGCGAGGTGTTCGAGGTCGAGGATGCCGGCGGCCGCGTGTTGGCGTTGAAGCGGTTGCTGCCGCACGCCGCGGCGGCGCAGCGGGCCAACCAGCGGCTGCAGCGCGAGGCCCACGTGCTGCGCGAACTGCGGCACCGGGGCATCGTCGCGATCGCCGATGTCGGCGAGGATCCGGCGACCGGGTTGCCGTTCCTGGTGATGGAACGCATCGACGGTGGCACGCTGGCGGCGTGGCTCGAACGGGCCCGGCGCGAGGGGCGCGAGGCCGCGGCGGCAGCACTGCCGGGCGAAGGCACCGGCTGGCAGAAGATCGCGCGGTTCGCGGCGGCACTCGCCGAGGCGATCGCCAAAGCACACGCGGCCGGCGTGCTGCACCGCGACCTGAAACCTGGCAACGTGTTGCTGCGGCAGGACGGCACGCCGGTGGTCGTGGATTTCGGCCTTGCGGCGGACGCGGCGGCGGCGACGTTGACCGCGACCGGCGAAGTGCTCGGCACGCCCAACTACATGGCGCCCGAACAGGCGCGCGGCGAGCCGGCGACCGCAGCGAGCGACGTGTACGGGATCGGCGCGATCCTGTACGAGCTGGTCACCGGGGCGCCGCCCCGGCAGGGCAACGACGCGCTGCAGGTGCTCGTGCAGGCGCGGCACCGGCTGCCCGCGACGCCGCGCAGTCTCGCCCCGGGCGTGCCGCGCGAGCTCGACCTGATCGTGCGCGCAGCGATGGCGTTCCGGTGCAAGCACCGGCCCGCGCGCGCCGCCGACCTGGCGAAGGCGCTGCAACTCGTCGCGGCCGGTGGCCGGCCGATCGGACTGACGCTGGGTTGGTCGCAGCAGGTCGGTGAGTTCACGCAGCGGCGGCGCGTGCCGCTGCTCACCGCGGCAATGGCCGTTGCCGTGGCCAGCGTGACGTGGCTCGGCATCGACTGGTGGCGCACGGCCCGGGCGGAGGAGCTGCGGCGCGCGCGCACCGCTGCCGCCGAGTGCCACCTCGATGGCGACGCCGCCGGGACCGCGGCGGCTGCGGCGACGTTGGCGGCGGGCGGGGACGAAGCGTTGGCGAGCTGGTATTCCCGGAGCGAATCCACAGCCGCGGATCCGTTCGTCGACCTGCTGCGCGCTGGACAGCGGTTGTTGCGCGACGACGCGGCGGCGGCCGAGACGAAGTTCGCGGCGGCTGCGGCGTTGGTGCCGGGGGCGGCGATCGCCGGTGCCTGGCGGGGCATCGCCGCGCAGGCCGCGGAACACTTCGACGTCGCCGAGCGGGAACTGACCTCGGCGGTCCGGTTGCTGCCGGGCAGCGTGCGGTTGCACATCGAACTCGGCAGGTTGCTGCGGCGGCAGAAGCGGACGCGCGAGGCGGTGCCGCTGTTGCAGCAGGCCGTGACGCTGCCGCGGGCCGACGCCGAGACCTGGAACGAGCTGGCCAAGGCACATTCGGCTGCCAACGAGAACGCCGCGGGACTCGCCGCGGTCGAGAAGGCGTTGGCGCTGGTGGGGCCGAAGCAGCGGCTGACCGTGATTCGCACCAAGGCGGCGCTGCTGCACAGCACCAAGCAGATCGAGGCGGCGCTGCCGTTGTTCCGCCAGGTCGTCGATGGCGATCCTGGCCCCGAAGCGTGGATGAACTACAGCAGCGTGCTCGACAGCCTGCACCGCTTCGACGAGGCGGCAGCGGCGTACCGCAGCGCGCTGCAGCTCGACCCGAAGAACCGGCAGGGGCTGATGAACCTCGTGTTCCTGCACACCGGTTCGAATCCGGATTGCGCACAGTGCCGCGAGCGGTTCGCGGCGCACCCCGGCGTGCTCGACGTGAAGCTGGCGGAGCCCTTCGCGATCGCGCTGCTGGATGCCAAGGACGGCCTGCGCCTGCTCGAGCCCGTCGCCGGGTACATCCGGCGCGCCGGCGGCAGCGAGCAGTTCCTCGCCGCGATCGACGAACGCATGAAGGCGGACCTGCCGGCGGAGGCGCTCGGCCTGCTCGGTCGCGCGCGCAAGGCGCTGCGGCCGGAGTGATCCGGCCGCAACGTGCCGTTCCGTCGGTGATCAGTTGCCGATCACGATCTCCATCGCGTTCGAGCTGCCGATCGGCAGCGTGAAGCCGACCAACGTCAGGTCGAACGGCACGAACTGCGCCGAGATCGACGCGCCCCCGAGCGAACAGTTGGCAGGCACTGGCAGCGGGGTGCTGGCGTTGCCGCCGATGTCCGCGCCACCGCCGAGCAGCACGTCCGGCGGCACGAAGATCGCGACGCACGCCGGCGCGCCGGGCACCGGGATGCCGAACGGCAGCGGGGCGCCGACCTTCAGGCTGAACAGCACGAAGGTCAGCGGCGGCGCGTTGCCGCCCGCGATCGCGAACGCGAGGTTGCCGGTGATCGGCAGGCCGCCGCTGGTGCCGACGGTCGGCACGCCGACCGAGGTCGCGCAGGCGGTGCCGCTGAAGGTCGTGTTGTAGGGCGTGCGCACCAGGCGCACGCCGCGCAGCGCGGTGTTGGTGACGCCGGTGACCACCGTCGAGAACACCGAAGCGACGCCGGTGTCGGTGGCGGTGACCAGCAGGTTGTTGGTGGTCGTCGCGAACAGCGTGGCGACGCCGTTCTCGAGACAGCCCGACAGACCGCGGCAGCCGATGTTCAGCGCCGGGTTCATCGTGTACTGGAGCGTCCAGGTGCCCGCGGCCTGCGTCCACTTCTGGATGCCGCCCAGCGCGCTGAGCCGGTCGTCGGCGACGTACAGCGTGTTGGCGTCGGCGAACCAGTAGTCGTAGGGCGACGCGACGCCCGAGGTCATGCCGTTCAGGATCGTGATCACCTGGCCCGACGTCGTCGGCGCGCCCGTGCCGACCGTGCTGACGCAGCGCGTGGTCGTGCCCGAACCGCTGCTGGTGTAGAGCTGGCCCGCGGTGACGCTCAGCACGCGCAGGTTGGTGACCGTGGTGCTGATCTGCGTGCCGGTGGTGCCGGCCATTGGTGCCAGCACGACGCCGCTGTTCGAGCCGGCGGCCCAGAACTGCGAGCCATCCTCGGTCGTCGCGCTGCGGATGTTGCCGGCGCTGAAGAGGTTGTTGATCGACGTGCTGCTGTCGATCGTGCCGTTCAGTGCGATGCGCGCGATCACCCGCGGGGTCGCCGCGGATGTGGTGCCGGCGATGGCGGCGACGCCGGTGCCGGCGGCGTAGCCGGTGCAGACCAGGTAGCGGCCATCGGACGACTGGGTCAGGAAGCCCTCCGAGGTCGCGCTGCCGGCGACCGTCGCCGGCAGATTGGCGCCGGCGGGCGCGGTCGGCAGCGGGATCGACTGCACCAACGCACCGGACGACGTGTACTCGTCGAGGAACGCGGCCGTCGAAGCGCTGGTCAGCGCCGCGCTGCCGTCGCCGACGCGCACGACGACGAGGTTGCCGGGAGTGATCTGTGCGGTTGCTGCAGCGGCGAGCAGCGTGGCGAAGAGAAGGGATCGGCTGGCGAGGTGGCTTTGCATTGGCGGCAGTGGGAGCAAGGGTGAAAGTGCGAAGCCTACGGACCCGGTGCGATCAGGCCAGAGCCGCCGCCGCGCCGCCGCCTCCCGGGCGCGCCGGTGGTTTCGCTCTGCCGTGGGTGAGCGCGCGCGTCGCCGGCGCATCACCGCGGCGCCACCGCGTGCGGTCGCGACGTTGCGGGGGACCGTGGCGTCGCGCACGATGCCGGCGATGCCGGGTCCCCTGCGCGCGCTCCGCCTGACCGCACTGGTGGAAGCGATCTCGTACCTGGTGCTGCTCGGGATCGCGATGCCGCTCAAGTACGCGTGCGGCCAGCCGCTGCTGGTGCGGGTGGTCGGCATGGTGCACGGCGTCCTGTTCCTGCTGCTGCTGTGGCTGTTGCTGCGCGCGCACTTCGAGTTCCGGTGGCCGCGGCAGCGCGTGTGGCTGCTGGTCGCGGCGGCGTTCGTGCCGTGCTGGCCGTTCTTCCTCGACCGCCGGGTCCGGGGCTGGATCGCGACGACAGGGGCGCGATGACCGCCGGCCGCGACATCCTGTGGTTCTGCGGCCAGGACTGGTGGTACCACAACCGCGCGCACAGCGACTTCCAGCTGATGACGCGCGCGGCGCAGCACCGCCGCGTGTTGCTGGTGAACTCGATCGGCATGCGCATGCCGATGCCGGGCCGCTCGCCGCTGCCGTTCCGGCGGATCTGGCGCAAGCTGAAGAGCATGCTGCGGCACGTGCGGCGGCCGCTCGCCGAGGTGCCGGGCTACACCGTGATGACGCCGTGGCTGTTCCCGCTCTACGGCAGCAAGCGGGCGCGCGAGTGGAACGCGCGCAGCATCCGGGCGCAGGTCGAACGCGTGATGAGGAAGATGGGCATGGTCGAGCCGCACATCGTGGTCACCGTGCCGACGGCGTGGGACGTCGCCAAGGACATGGAGCGCAGCTGCCTCGTCTACAACCGCAGCGACAAGCACTCGGCGTTCGGCGAAGCCGACCAGGGGCTGATCGCCGGGTACGAACGGGCGCTGCTGACGCAGGCCGATGGCGTGCTGTACAGCAGCCGCGCGTTCCTCGCGAGCGAACGCGGACTGACCGGCGACCGCGCGCACTTCCTCGACCACGGCGTCGACGTCGCGCACTTCGCGGCGCGGCCCCGCACCGGCGCGCTCGTGCAGGCGGGGGTGAAGCGGCCGATCGTCGGCTTCTTCGGCGGCCTCGACGACTACGTGATCGACTTCGCGTTGCTCGAACGGCTCGCGGTCGAACGGCCGCAGTACACCCTGGTGCTGATCGGCGACGCGACGCTGCCGCTCGATCGGCTGACCCGGCACCCGAACGTGCGCTGGCTCGGTTTCCGGCCGTACGCGGAGATCCCGGCGCTCGGCGGGGACTTCGACGTCGCGATCATGCCGTGGCTCGACAACGACTGGATCCGCTGCTGCAACCCGATCAAGCTGAAGGAGTACCTCGCGCTCGGCCAGGAGGTGGTCACGACCTGGTTCCCCGAGGTCGAGCACTACCGCGACTTCGTGCACGTCGCGAGGAGCGGCGACGAGTTCCTCGCGCGGATCGACGAGGTCGTCGCGGGAGCGAGGGCGAAGGGCGATCGTCGGGCGCTGCTCGGCCACGCGACGTGGCACGATCGCACGCAGGAGCTGCTGGCGGTCCTCGATGGCGTCGCGACGCGTGCCGGAGGGACACGCGCAGACGGTGCCTAGGGTGCGATGACGGGATGAACAGCGGCGCCGGGCCGGCCATCGAGGCACGTAGCACTGCGGCCGACTTCTGGTAAGTAGCCGCCGTGGCCGCCGACGCCGAGACGCTGCTGTTCACCCGCTTCCGCGACCAGGCGGACGTCGGTGCGCTCGGCACGCTCTACGACCGCACCGCGGCGGAACTGCTGCGCGTCGCGTTCCATCTGCTGCGGGACCCGGCGCGGGCCGAGGATCTCGTGCAGCAGACGTTCGTCGCGGCGATCGAGGGCGCCGCGCGCTTCGACGCGGCACGGAGCGTGCGAGCGTGGCTGGTCGGCATCCTCACGAACCAGGCGAGGAAGCTGCAGCGCGACCAGGCGCGCGTGCCGCCGCGCGGCGTCGAGCCGGCGATCGATCCGCTCGCCGTGGTGCAGACGGAGGAGTTCACCGCGGCAGTCGACGCGGCGGTCAGCACCTTGCCCGACGTCTACCAGCCGGTGCTCGTGCTGCACCTGAAGCACGGCATGATCGCCGCCGAGATCGCGCACGCGCTGCGGCGGCCGCCGGGAACCGTGCGCACGCAACTGATGCGGGCGCTCGATCTGCTGAAGCAGGCGCTGCCGCCGAGCATCGCGCTCGGCGCCTGCGTGCTGCTGACGCCACTGCGCGGACTCGCCGCGGTGAGGGAGATCGTGCTCGCGGGCGCCGCGAGCCATGTCACTGCCGGAGCCGCCGTCGTCGCGGCTGGCGGCGGTGCGGCCGCAGTGTCGCTTGGCGGAGGAAGCCTGCTCATGAAGAAACTCGTCACGGCGATCGCGTGCGCGGTCGTGCTCGGCATCGGTACGTTCACCTGGCTCGAGAGCCGCGCGGTCGACAGGGCGACGGACGCGCCCGAAGCAGCGGCGCCCGCGATCGCGACCCTGGCCGACGAACCGCAGCCATCGCCACGGTCCACGCCGCCGGCGGCCGCAGCGTCACCGCGCGAGTTGCACGTTGCGCCGGCGCACGGCTCACTGCGCTACCGGTTCCTGTGGGAAGAGGACCGCACGCCCGCGGTCGGGGTGCTCGTGCACTTCATGGTGTGGGGGCGGCAGAACCCGTTCCTCGGCTCGATCGATGTCCCGACCGATGCGAACGGCGAGATCGCGCTCGGCGAGCTCGAGCCGGGCGGGGTCGGCATCTACGTCGATCGCGCCGGCGGAGCGTCGCCGCAGATCGTCGCCGGCGAGCAGAGCGTTGGCACCGTGCTGATTCCGCGCGGTGTCACCGTCGACGTCACCGTGCGGGACGAACAGCAGCGGCCGATTCCCGGTGCGTGCGTGTGGCTGTCGCACTACGGCAACGGCACCCAGGGTCACGAAGTCGGCGTCACCGATGCAGTCGGCCAGATCACCATCCGCGACGTCGGCAAGGCACGTTCGGTCGCCGCGCGCGCCGACGGCTACGCACCGACAGACCTGCGCAGCGTCGACGGCAAGCCCGGCGACCGTGTCGCGCTGACGCTGACGATGGTTGCCGGCAGTGCGACATTGCGCGGCACCGTGCGCGACTCCGCGGCCCGCCCGGTTTCCGGTGCTCGTGTCCTGGTTGGCGGCTTCGCGCGAGTGACGGACCCGGAGCCGGGCTACGTCGCGAACTCACCGCCGCCGCCGATCGACGTGCGCACGGACGCGAATGGCTGCTACCAGGTCCGGGGCTTGCCGCCCGAACAGATCCACGTGCAGGCCCGCGCCGCGACCTCGGGCACGACGTGGCAGCTGCTCACGCTGCGCGCCGGTGAGGTGGTGCAGTTCGACGTCACGTTGCCGGACGGCGCGAGCCTCGCCGGGTTCGTGCGCGACGAGCAGGGCCGTGGGATCGCGGGTGCGCAGGTCGCGGGCGGCGACGAGTACGGCGGGTTCGGCTGGTGCAGCACCGTCGCGGCGAACGACGGTGCGTTCCTGCTGACCGGGTTGCCGAGCAACTCGACGACCATCCGTGCGTCCCTCGACCCGTACCTCGCCGCGCGCGAGACGCTGGCGCTGGCAGCGGGTGAGCGGCGCAACTTCGACTTCGTGTTGAAGGGTTCGCGTGAGGACGACCAGATCAGCGGAGTGCTCGTCGACGAGAACGACGAGCCGCTGGCGAAATGGGTCGTCAACATCCGACCGGAGGCGGATCAGTTTCCGCAGTGGTGGGCGTACGAGTTCACCGATGCGAAGGGACGCTTCGTAGCGCGTGGTTGTCCCGATCGGCAGTGCGTGCTCGAGGTGTTCGACCCCGAGGCGCCGGGAGGCCCGTATCCGATCGTGTCGCGCCAGGATGTCCGGCGCGGCATGAAGGACCTGCACGTCCGTGTGCCAGCGACGGCGATGCGCTTTTCGGCGTTGTCCGGACGCGTCGTCGACGCCGACGGTCGGCCGGTGAGCGGCGCGCAGGTCGGCGTGCACGCCGCAGACGTGCGGACCTTCCGGCAGTCGCCGACGGACGCCACCGGCCGGTTCCGCGCCGAACGGCTGCCGCCGCGCGCGTACCGGCTCGAGATCGCGGCCGCCGGTCTGCCGAGCGTGGCGATCGGCGAACGGGCGCTGGCGCCGGCCGAACAGCTCGACCTGGGCACGATCGTGATGCCGCGCGGCGGCCGCGTCGCGCTGCGTTGCACGACCGACGTGCCGGACCAGCACTGGTCGGCTGCCCTGTCCACGGCAGCGGGCGAGTGGGTCGGGTCGTTCGAGTGGAACAACGGACCGCACGAGTCGCGACTGCTCGCGCCCGGCCGCTACGAACTGCGTGTCATCGGCGAGCACATTGCGACGACGGTGCGCGACGTCGAAGTCACCGACGGCAAGACGACGGATGTCGAGATCGCGTTGCAGCGCGGCGTGCGTCACGCCATCGAACTGCGCGGCCCGAAGCAGGGCTGGCGGACCGCCGAGGTCGTCGTCGCCGACGCGCAGGGCCGCCGCCTCTGCCGCTTCACGGCACTGCTCGCCGAGCACCACTGTGTCGTCGGCCTCGGCGTCGGCACGTGGCAGGTGCAGGCGAAGTCCGACACCGGGCTCGGCGGCACCGCGACGATCCACGTCGCCGACGTGACGACGAAGCCCGCACCAGTCGTCGTCGAGCTGCGTTGACGCGCGGCGCTACGGCCGCACGGTCGCCGTGCCGTCGAAGTAACCCTGGTACCTCGGCCACGACCAGCTCGCGAGTTCGCGGCCGACGCGCAGCCCGACGTCGTTGTCGATCGGGATGTGGTAGCCACCCATCGCCCGCGACACCGCCGCCATGTCCGCGGTCGCCGAGAACGTCGGCAGGTCGAGCGTCGCCGTGGGGCCGTGGTCTTCCTCGGTCAAGAGGCAGCAGCGCCGCACTTCCACGGCACCGTAGTGATCGCTGCCGGTGAACAGTTCGAGGATCTTCGCGCAGGCGCCGCTGACCGTCGCGTGCCCGCTGGTGTAGCCGGGGAACGGCGGCGTCACGAACACGTACGGCGAGTAGGGATGCCACTTCTCGGCGGGCAGCTCGACCACGCCGCCCTGCGGGCCGGCCCAGCCCTTCACCGTCTGGCCCTGGTAGTAGTGGCGCACCAGCGTCCACGGCCGCGAGCTGTCGTAGACGCGTTTGGTCTCCCAGCACGACAGGAAGGCGTCGAACGCCGCGACCGCGACCGCGAAGTACAGCTTGACCTCGCGGTCCAGGTCGAACGAATCGCGCCGCGACACGTCCTGCGCGAAACGCAGCCAGTGGCCGCTCTGGCCGGTCGAACGCGGACCGTCGCGCATGAACTCGACGACCGCCTTCTGCTCGGGCGTCAGCGTGTGGTTCATCCGCAAGACGATGTCGGTCTGCGCGCGCAGCAGTGCGTCGTCGGTCTTCGTGGTCGGCGGCGGACCGGGACGGAACTGCGCCGCGGAGTCGAGCGCGAACGGCTTCATCCGGAACCAGTGCGGCGTCAGGAAGCCCGGCGTGAACTTCGTGCCGTCGGGGCGCACGAACTCGATCGGCTGCCAGCGGTCCGGATCGACGATGTGGTCCTTGTCGTTGACCGGGCGGTAGCCGGTGTAGTCGGAGTAGGGCGTGCCGTCGCTGCCTGGCTCCTTGCCGTCGGCGTTGGAGCCGTCGCGTTCGCGGTACGCAAGCACCGCGGCCGCCGCGAGGTTGCCGATGCCGGCCGGCGTCGCCGGATCGGTCGACGCGTCGTCGGGATCGAAGCCGAGCCGCCGCATCTCGGCGCGCACGAAGTCGGCCTGGGCCGGAAACGCGCCGAGCAGCGCCTTGCAGCTGGCGTGGCTGATGGCGGCGTTCTTGTTGGC
>JBASWX010000548.1:0-3184 GCA_049276695.1 Planctomycetota bacterium | reverse complement strand
GGCCAGGTCGCGCCACGCGTCCGCCGCCGGCCGCAACGCGGGCGGGTCGCGGGCCAGCACCTCGTCGAGCTTCTGCCGCGCCGCGTCGACCGCAGTGCCGACCCGACCCGCGTCCTGCGGCAGCAGCAACGGCAGGACCACGAGCAGCGCCAGCACGCTCACGCCAACAGCTCCGTGCGCACCTTGCCGTGCACGTCGGTGAGCCGGAACGGCCGGCCCTGGTACTTGTACGTCAGCCGTTCATGGTCGATGCCGAGCAGGAACAGCACCGTCGCCTGCAGATCGTGCACGTGGATCGGCGTGTCGGTGACCTGGTAGCCGAGTTCGTCGGTGGCGCCGACCAGCGCACCGCGCTTCACCCCGCCGCCGGCGAGCAGCATCGAGAAGCAGTGCGGATGGTGGTCGCGGCCCCAGAACCTGCTGCCGTCGCGAGCCTCGTTCATCGGCGTGCGTCCGAACTCGCCGCCCCACACCACCAGCGTCTGGTCGAGCAGGCCGCGCCGCCGCAGATCGATCAGCAGCGCCGCCAGCGCGCGGTCGAGTTCGCCGGCCTTCTTCGGGAACTGGGTCATCAGGTCGTCGCTCGGATTGGTGCCGTGGATGTCCCAGCCCGAGTCGAACAGCTGCACGAAGCGCACGCCACGTTCGACGAGCCGCCGCGCGAGCAGGCAGTTGTTGGCCAGCGACGCAGTGCCCGGCGTCGTGCCGTACAGCGCGTGCACCTCGGCCGGCTCACTGGCGAGGTCGACCGCGTCGGGCACCGACGCCTGCATCCGGAACGCGAGCTCGGCCTGCGCGATCCGCGTCGCGGTCTCCGGATCGCCGTGAGCCTGCGCGTGCAGCGCGTTGAGGTCGTTCGCCGCCTGCAGCGTGCGTTGCCGGCGCGCGCGATCGTAGCCAGGCGGGTCCTGCAAGTACAGCACCGGCTCGCCGGCCGAGCGGAACTCGACGCCCTGGTGCACCGACGGCAGGAAGCCGGAGCTCCACAGCGCCTTGCCGGCGCTCGGCAGGTTGCCGCCGCTCAGCATCACGACGAATGCGGGCAGGTCGCGGTTGTCGCTGCCGAGGCCGTACGACAGCCACGCGCCGAACGACGGCCGCCCCGGTCGCGGCGCGCCAGCGAACAGCAGGTGCTCGGCGGGCGCGTGGTTGAACTGGTCGGTGACCATCGAGCGCACCAGCGTCACGTCACCGAGTTGCTGCGCGAGGTGCGGAAACAGCTCGCACGTCTCGATGCCGTTCGCCCCGCGGATCCAGCCGTGGCGGTGGCCGAGCAGCAGCGGGTGGCCCTTGATGAACGCGAAGCGCTCCTTCGCCAGGAACGAGTCCGGACACTTCTGCCCGTCGAGACGGTCAAGTGCCGGCTTGCGGTCGAACATGTCGAGCGTCGGCGGCGCGCCCTCCATGTGCAGCCAGATCACGTTCTTGGCCCGGGCGACCGCCGGCGGCGTCCGGTCGCCATCAGCGCCGAGCAGCCCGCGCAACGCCAGGGCCCCGAACAGCGACGACGAGCCGCCGAGGAAGCGGCGGCGACACATCGTCGTGAACGCGTCGCGCCGGGTGCTCATCGCTTGCTCACGAACTCGTCGAGGGACAACACGACGCCGGCGACGGCGACCCACGGCGCCATCACGACCTCCTGGCTGCACGAGCCCGGCGTGAAGAACTGCGCCGCTGCCGCAGGCTCGGCGCGGAACCGCGCCTGCTCGTCGCGCAGCAGCGCGAGCAACCGCTCGCGTTCCGCCGCGGTCGGGTCGCGCAGCAGGCACCGGCGCCACAGCGCGCCGACGCGGGCGGGATCCTCGATGCCGATCGCATCGCCGCCGAACAGCAGCTCGCGCGCCAGCGTCCTCGCCGCCTCGGCGAATCCCGGCTCGTTCCACAGCACCAGCGCCTGCAGCGGCGTGTTGGTCGGCCGCCGCCGCAGCACGCACGCCTCGCGACTCTGCGCGTCGAACACCAGCATCGCCGGGTGCGGGCTGGTTCGCCGCCAGAACGTGTACAGCGAACGGCGGTGGCGGTCGCCGTCCTCGGCCGCGACCCACTTCTCGCCGCTGTACAGCTGCAGCCAGATGCCTTCGGGCTGCGGCGGCATCACGCTCGGGCCGCCGAGCTTCGGCGACAGCAGTCCCGACACGGCCAACACCTGGTCGCGCACCATCTCCGCCGACAGCCGCACCGCAGGTCCGCGCGCGAGCCAGCGGTTCTGCGGATCGAGTTCGCCGTGGCGCGCGGTCTGCGCCGACGACTGGCCGTAGGTCGCCGACAACACGATCGTGCGCAGCAGCGCACGCAGCGACCAGCCGCGGTCCATGAACTCCGCCGCCAGCCAGTCGAGCAGGTCCGGATGCGACGGCGGCTCGCCCTGCGTGCCGAAGTCCTCGAGCGTCGCGACGATGCCGGCGCCGAACAGTTCGCTCCAGATCCGGTTCGCCAGCACGCGCGCCGTCAGCGGGTTGTCGCGCGACACCAACCAACGAGCCAACGCCAGCCGGTCGCGCGCGCCACCTTCCGGCAGCCGCGGCCAGACCGCCGGCACGGCGGGCGTCACGACCTCGCCCTGGTCGAGGAAGCTGCCGCGGCGATGGATGCGCGTGGTGCGGCGTCGGTCCGAGCCCAGTTCGCGCAGCACCGGCACCGCCGGACCGCGTTGCGCGTCGAGGTCCGCTGCGAGTGCCGCGATGCGAGCCCGCGGCTCCGCCAGGTCCGGCGCGCGCGCCAGGTACTCGCGGGCGAGTCGTTCGCGTTGACTGTCGTCGCAGGCGTCGGGGTGGAGCCGCACGATCGCGACCACGTCTGGCGGCAGTTCGCTGGCGCGCAGGTCGCAATAGAAGCCGGCCGGCCCGCCGCCGTTGCTGATCTTCAACAGCAGCGTGTTGTCGCCCGCGACCAGGTCGACCGCGAGCAGTTCCTGGTCGGGAGCCGCCCCGCGCCCGACCTCCTTCTGCAGCACCTCGCGGCCGTTCCACCACACCTTGATCGCGTCGTCGCTGCCGAGCGACAACACCAGCGGCGCCGCGGCCGCGGCGACGATCGTGCGCTGCAGGTACACCGCACTGCCGTCGCCCGACCACGTGTGCACGCGGCCGTCGAGCCACCCATCTTCGCGCCGCCAGCGCTGGCCTTCCTGTTCGTCCGCGAGCCGCACGCCCGCCGTCTCCGGCGCGAAGGCGCGGGTGTGCGC
>JBASWX010000547.1:0-4582 GCA_049276695.1 Planctomycetota bacterium | reverse complement strand
GTGCACCAGCGGTACCTACGAGAACGGTTTCGCGCAGGGTGGCACGTTCGTGCACCACGTCTTCGATCCGCGCACGGGTCGCAATCCGGAGCGCGTCGTCGTCAGTGCGTCGGTGCTGGCGAAGAGTGCCGCGGATGCCGACGCGTTCGGCACCGCGTTCCTGGTGCTCGGCGACGAGCGCGTCGCGGCGTCGTGGCCGGAGTTGCAGCGCTTCGGCCTGCTCGGCACGCTACTGCTCGTGCCCGATGGGCAGCGGTTGCGCCCGGTGGAGATCTCATGGCCCAAGGCAGATTCCTGATCGTTGCGTTGCTGCTCGTGCTCGCCGGCTGCCGCGCGTTGCCGGACGGTGCTCAGTGCTGGTCGCTGGATGGCCGGCCACTGTCGTCGCCCGCTCCCGACGCGACGGTGCAAGCGGAGCAGCTGCAGGCGGTGGCGCAGGCGCGCGCGCTGTGGCTGGCAACACCCGAGGATCGCAACGCCGTGATCTGGTACGCGCGCCGGCTGGGCTACGTGGGTCGCTACCGCGAAGCGATCGCGGTGCTCAGCGACGCCCTCGATCGCGACCCCGGCGATCCGTTCCTGCTGCGCCATCGCGGGTATCGCTGGATCACGCTGCGCGAGTTCGGCAAGGCCGCCGCCGACCTCGAACGCGCGGCGGCGGCCTGTCGCACGACGCCGGACGAGGTCGAGCCCGATGGCCAGCCAACGCCGGGCCGGCCACCGCACAGCTCGCTGCACTTCAACGTGCACTACCACTTCGGCCTCGCGCTGTTCCTCGCGCGCGACTTCGAACTGGCGGAACGCGCGTGGCTCGATTGCCTCGCAGTCGTCGACGACGACGAGTCGCGCGTCGCGGTCACGCACTGGCTGTGGTCTGTCCGCATGCGGCTCGGTGACGAGGCGGGCGCGGCGGCGGTGGTGGCGCCGATCCACGAACGGATGGACGTCGTCGAGAACGTCAGCTATCTGAACCTCTGCCTGCTGTACGGCGGCAAGAGGCGCCGCGCCGAGATCGCGCCGCGCGCTGGCAGTTCGGGCAGTGCCCTGGGGTTCGGGTTGGCGCACTTCGAACTGGCGCGCGGCAACCGGGAGGCGGCGCGCGCAGCGTTCGAGGACCTGGCGAAGAGCCCGGGGTGGTCGGCGTTCGGTTCGATCGCCGCCGAGGCAGAACTGGCGCACTGGCGGTAGGGGGGCTCGACCGCGGACTTCGCGGGAGAAAAAAAGCGGGCTCCGGCGAGGCACCACCCCACACCGGAGCCCATCCCTGCCACTGGGCCCATGCCCAGGCGTTTCTTTCCACCGGGAGCAGAGATGCACGCGCCGTGCCAACGCCGGCGCCAGCGCGCGAGAAAAGTCGGCGACGGCGCGCAAGTCGTTCCGGCACCGTGAGTCAGGGCCGAAGAGCGGCTTGAAGCCAGCTTGCCGCGAGCCGCGCGCACTTCCTGCCATCGCCGTTCTGTCGGCGGACCGACGACGACCCGTCGGTCAGCCGTCGCCGCCCTTCTCGGCAGCCTTCGCCCGGTCCCAGGCAGCGTCCATCTCGGCCAGGGTGCGGCCGGCGAGCCGGTAGTCGAACTCGCGTTCGACCGCGCCGAACCGCCGCTGGAACTTGTCGGTCGTCGCCGCCAGCGCCATCTCGGGGTTGGCGCCGAGGTGTCTGGCCAGGTTGCACAGGCTGAACAGCATGTCGCCGAGTTCGGCCGCGATCTGGGCCTGGTCGCCGCCGGCGATCGCCTGGTCGAGTTCGCGCAGCTCCTCGTCGACCTTGGCGCGGGGGCCATGGCGGTCGGGCCAGTCGAAGCCGGAACGCGCCGCCTTCTCACCGATCCGGAACGCCCGCAGCAGCGCCGGCAACGCGACCGGCACGCCGGCCAGCACGCTGCGATCGGCGGTGCCGCCCTTCTCCTTGTGCTTCTCGCGCTCCCAGTTGGCGTAGGCGATGTCGGCGCTCTCGGCCTTGCGGTCACCGAACACGTGCGGGTGGCGGCGCACCAGCTTGGCCGCGGCCGCGGCAGCGACCGCGTCGAGATCGAAGTCGCCGCGTTCGCTGGCGATCTGGCTGATCATCGCGACATTGACCAGCACGTCGCCGAGTTCCTCGCGGCTCGCCGGGCCGTCGCCGCGCCGCAGCGCGTCGGTGGCTTCGAACGCCTCCTCGAGCAGGTGCGGTGCCATGCTCGTCGTGGTCTGTTTCTGGTCCCACGGGCAGCCGTCGGGCGCGCGCAGGCGGGCGACGGTGGCGTGCAGCTGCTGCACGCCGGGCAGCGGGGTGGGCGACGGTGCCGGAGGCGTCATCGCCGCAGGCTATCGCCGCGAACGCAGCCCCGGCGCGGGTTTCGGCGTGCGGGGCGGGCGGGGAACCGTATCTTCGGTCGGCCGCGCGCCCGTTCGGGCCGCCGCACCAATCCGCCATGGCCATCGAACTCCCTCCGCTTCCCTACTCGCACGACGCGCTCGCGCCGCACATCAACGCGCAGACGCTGCAGATCCATCACGGCAAGCACCACCAGGCCTACGTGACCAACGGCAACAAGCTGATCGAAGGCACCGAGTTCGCCGGCAAGTCGCTGGTCGACATCGTGAAAGCGACCGCCGGCAAGGCCGACAAGGCCGGCATCTTCAACAACACCGCGCAGGTGTGGAACCACACCTTCTACTGGCAGTCGATGAAGCCGAAGGGCGGCGGCAAGCCGACTGGCAACATCGCCGCGAAGATCGCGACCGACTTCGGCAGCCACGAGAAGTTCGTCGAGCTGTTCAGCCAGGCCGGCGCGACGCAGTTCGGCAGCGGCTGGGCGTGGCTGGTACTGAAGGGCGGCAAGCTCGAGGTCACCAAGACCCCGAACGCCGAGACGCCGCTGACGCAGGCCGGCGTCACGCCGCTGCTGACGATGGACGTGTGGGAGCACGCCTACTACCTCGACTTCCAGAACCGCCGGCCGGACTACATCAAGACCTTCCTCGAGCACCTGGTGAACTGGGACTTCGCCAACCAGAACCTGGCGAAGGCCTGAAGGGCGCGCGCGGTGTCGCGGCACCGCGCCTCGTTGCCGTGACCTCGCACCGCCGCCGCAAGCACAAGGCGCAGTCGCTCGGCCTCACCGAAGCCGAGCTGCAGCTGTGCGAGCTGCTCGGCCAGGTGCTGGAACTGCTGCGCTGGAACCAGGTGCTCGGCTACAGCAACCAGTACCTGCTGCACGAGAAGCTGGCGGTGTCGCCCGACGAACGCCAGGCGGTGATGCGCGCGGCGGCGGCGGCGGTGGAGCAGGACGGGCGACTGCAGGACTGGGGCAAGCGCCTGCTCGAGATCCAGGCCGCGCTGCAGCGCATCGAGGCGAAGCTGCGCGGCGACGCGGCATCCGGGGCGAACGGTGCGGCGGAGGCCGCCGATGGTTGAGCCCGCGCGCCAGCCGGTCAGCGGCTGCGTGATCTGCTGGCAGGAAGCCGACCGCATCGCCGACTGCGTGCGTTCGCTGGCGTTCTGCGACGAGATCGTCGTGGTCGACAGCGGCAGCACCGACGGCACGCAGCGGATCGCCGCCGAACTCGGCGCGCGGGTCGTCACCAACGTGCCGTTCCCCGGCCACAAGGAGCAGAAGCAGTTCGCGGTCGAGCAGGCGCGGTTCGACTTCGTGTTCTGCCTCGACGCCGACGAACGCTGCTCGCCGCAGCTGGCGGCGCGGGTCCGCGAACTGCAGGCCGGCGGGTTTCCGGCCGACGCCTACGAGATGCCGCGGCTCAACCACTACCTCGGGCGCATCAGCCGGCACGGGCTGTTCGTGCCCGACCGCAAGGTGCGGCTGTTCGACCGGCGCCGGGCGCGCTGGGGCGGCCGCAACCCGCACGACCACGTCGAGCTGTCGGCGGGGGCGTCGTGCGAACGGCTGGCGGAGGGCATCGAGCACCTGTCGTACCGCGACTTCGCGCACCACCTGCGCACCATCGACTCGTTCACCAGGATCGCCGCGCAGGCGCTGCGCGACGAAGGGCGTCGCGCGTCGGTGCTGGACCTGCTGGTGCGGCCGCCGGCGGTGTTCGTGAAGAGCCTGGTGCTGAAGGCCGGCTTCCTCGACGGCTGGCGCGGCTTCGTGATCGCGGCGATGGCCGCCTACACCGACGCGAAGAAGTACTGGCGGCTGCGGCGGCTGCTCCGCACCGGGGGGGCGTGATGGACCTCGGCGATGCGCGCATCCTGCACCTGTTCGCCAACTACAAGTGGACCGGGCCGGCTGACCCGGCGATCCGCGCTGCCGCGAGATTGCGCGCGCTCGGCCTCGACGTGGTGTTCGCGCAGGGTTCGTTCGTGCACCCGGGCGGCGAGCACCGCGTCGCCGAGGAACTGTGGCGCGCCGGCCTGCCGGTCGTGACCGGGCTCGAGCTGAAGAAGCACTTCCACCTGGGCTCGCTGCTGCGCGATGTGCGGGCGCTGCGCGCCATGATCGTACGCGAACGCTTCACGGTGCTGCACTGCCACCAACCCGCCGACCACCTGCTCGCCGCGCTGGCGTGCCGTCGCCTCGCTCGCGCCCCGTACATCGTGCGCAGCCTGTACGACCCGGAGCCGCCGCCGGGCGGGCTGCGC
>JBASWX010000546.1:0-2838 GCA_049276695.1 Planctomycetota bacterium | reverse complement strand
CTACGACGCGGCGCGCCTGCGCTTCGACCGCATCTACTTCGCCAACCTGCTGCGCCGACACGGCGGCCGGATCACCGAGGCGGCGCAGGCGGCCGGCATCTCGCGCGGCCACCTGCACCGACGCCTGCGCGAACTCGGCCTCGATGCCGGCGATGCCCGGCGCGGCGGCGAGGGCTGATCGGCGCGGCGTTACCCGTCCGGAACGGTGGTGTCGCAGGAACGGCACGGCCTCGGCGGCGGATCGGCGGTCGCGGTGGCCGAAGGGCCCCCGGGGAGGGAGCCGGAGTCCGAGGGGAACGCGCGATCCGCGGCGCGCCGCCGCGAGTCGCGTCCGGCGGCCGAAGCTGGCGCGGACCGTGGCATGCACCTTGCCTTGGGCGGCGCATGCGCATTCCTGGCTTTGCCACCGTCGCCGCGGCCGCCGTCGTGGCCTGCTCGTCGCCGCAACCCGCCCGGCCCGACCTGGCAGCGATCGCGCCACCCGCATCCGGAGCGACCAAGGCGGAGCAGTTTCCGGGCCTGCACAACGTCGTCGCCTACGGCGAGCACGTGTACAGCGGTGGGGTTCCCGAAGGTCGTGAAGGCCTTGCCACGTTGGCGGCGATGGGCATCCGGACGATCCTCAGCGTCGACGGCGCGACGCCCGACGTCGCGGGCGCCGAGGCGCTGGGCATGCGCTACGTGCACCTGCCGATCAGCTACGACACCGTGACGCCGCAACGGCGCCAGGAACTCGCGCAGGCGATCGTCAGCTGCAAGGGCCCGCTCTATGTGCACTGCCACCACGGCAAACACCGCAGCGCCGCGGCGCTCGCCAGCGCGATGGTGGTCGCCGGCAGGCTGACGCCCGATGCGGCGAAGGAACGCATGGCCGTGTCCGGCACGGCCAAGGAGTACGTCGGGCTGTGGCAGTCGGTCGCCGAGTGCCAGCCGTTGCCGGAGGCGGAGCTGCGCATCGATCCGGCGAACCTGCCCAAGGCCAGCAAGGTCAGCGGCATGGTCGCCACCATGGCCGAGATCGATCTGGTGTTCGATCTGGTCAAGCAGTCACAGCAGGCTGGTTGGCAGCCGCCCGGGGACCATCCTGATCTGGTTCCCGCCAAGGAGACGCAGCGCCTCGCGAGCCTCTTCGCCAGCCTGCGCGACGAGGCCGAGAGCAAGTTGCTGCCCGGCGACTACCAGCAGAAGCTGCGCAGGTCGATCGACGCCAGCGCCGCCCTGGACCACTCCTTGCGCGGCAACGACCACGAGGGCGCCAGCAAGCACCTCGCGGCGCTGACCAAGGGCTGCAAGGAATGCCACGTCGTGCACCGCGACCGGTGAGCGATCGCCTACCGTCGGATTCCCCGTCGCCGATTCGCCGAGTCGCCAACCGCCGATGCGCCACCTCCTGCCGCCGTTCCTGTTCCTGCTGGCCGCCGCGTGCGGCGATGGCCGTGTCGGTCCGACGATCTACGTCGCGCTCGACGAGCAGTTCAGCCGGCCGCTGCTCGACCGCTTCGCCAAGGAACTGCAGCTCGACCTGACGCAGCGCCACGACACCGAAGCCGCCAAGACCGTCGGTCTCGTCAGTGCGCTGATCGAGGAGCAGGGCCACCCGCGCGCGTCGGTGTTCTGGTGCAACGAGCTGGCGCAGGTCGTGCGGCTGGCGCAGATGGACGTGCTCGCGCCGTACGCGTCACCGGCTGGCAACGACCTGCCGGAACGGTTCCGCGACCCGGCGCATCGCTGGCACGGCTTCGCGGCGCGCGCGCGGGTGCTGATCGTCAACACGCGGCTGCTGCCCGACCGCGCGGCGTGGCCGCAGAGCTACCGCGACCTGCTCGAGCCGAAGTGGAAGGGACGCTGTGCGGTCGCCAAGCCGCTGACCGGCACGACGCTGACGCACTTCACCGCGCTGCGGCTCCGCCTCGGCGACGAGCAGTTCGGCAGGTTCGTCGATGGGCTGTTCGCCAACGACGTGCAGTTCCTGCAGAGCAATGGCGCGACGATGCGCGCGGTGCGCGACGGCCAGCTGGCGTGGGCGTTCACCGACACCGATGACTACCACGTCGCGAAGACGAAGGGGCACGAGGTCGCGTGCGTGTTCCCCGACCAGCAGGAGGGTGGCATCGGCACGATGCTTATTCCGAACGCCGTCGGCCTGGTCGCCAACGGCCCCGACCAGCAAGGCAGCAGGCGGCTGATCGACGCGATCCTGAGTCGGCAGACCGAGGCGCTGCTCGCGGCGGCCGATGGCGCGCAGATCCCGCTGCGCGAGGGCGTCGCCGGGCCGAAGGACGCCGCGGTGAAGACGGTGGGCACCTTCCGCGAGATGGCCTGGGATCCGGCGCCGACGGCCGCCGAGCTGGCGAAGTGCCTCGCCGAGTGGAGCCAGCGCTGGGGCAAGTGAACGCTGCAAAGCACACGGACTTCGTCAGCCGCTTGCCGCTGTGGCTGGCGCTCGGCTTCCTCGCTGCCTTCGTGCTGCTGCCGCTGCTGCAACTCGCGGCACAGACGTGCTGGCACGACGGCGCGTTCACGCTGGCGGCGTGGGGCGCGCTGGCGGACGACGCGAACGTCCTGGCGCAGATCGGGTCGACGTTGCAACTCGGCCTCGCCGCGACCGCCGTGTCGCTGCTGCTCGGCGGCGGGCATGCGTGGTTGTGCGTTGCGCGCGATCTGCCCGGCGCCGGCTGGCTCGGACCGCTGGGCGTGGCGCCATTGGTGGTGCCGCCGATCTTCGTCGCGATGGGCTTCGCCGACGTGTTCCCGGTCGCCGGCTTCTGGCCGGCCGCGATCCTGCTCGGTGTGGCCCATGCGCCGTTCGTCGCGGTGCTTGCGGCGCGCGGGCTGCGC
>JBASWX010000545.1:0-5115 GCA_049276695.1 Planctomycetota bacterium | reverse complement strand
CCAAGGCCGGACGAACCCTGCTCACAGCCACCCTCGCTGCCCTCGATGCGTCCATAACCAAGCTCAAGCAATGCGCGTAGAAAAGTGTTGCGCCACGCGAGCCTTCAACGGATTAGCGGCCCAGGAGCCCCCATGCTGAAGACTGCATTGATCGCCATCGCGTGCTCGGCCGCGACCGCCAGCGCGATGTTCGTCTACGTCGGCCGCTCGGAATACAGCACCAACTTCCAGGCCGACGTGCCCTACGGCGCCGCGTTCAAGGTCACGCCGGATCCGGCCAACGTCTGGTCCTGGCACCACACGTTCACGAACGTCGGCGTCGGCACGCCGCAGGTGGCCGACGTGCTGGTCGACATGAACGGCGACCTGATCATGGACACGGTGCACGACATCGTCCGCGTGATGATCACCGACGTGCAGGTGTTCAACTCGGGCAACAACGCCGGCGTCGCGTGGATCGTCGACTCGGGGGGCAAGCGCCTGGCGTGCGGCATCGGGCAGTACACGGGCAGCGGACCCGTGCAGCACATCAGCCTGACGACGCCGATCGTGCTGCCGGTCGGTTCGTTCCTCCACGTCGAGATGCTCGGCCTCAACGGCGGCGGCGCCTACGAAGTCAACCTGATCGGCCGCATCGTCAATCCCTGACGGCACTCTTCGCCATGCGTTCCACACGCCTTCACCAGTCGGCCGCGCGACTCCTGCTCGGTGTGGGTGTGTTGGCTGCGGGTGCGAGCCTCACGGACGCTCGCGCCCAGTGCACGACGCCGTGGGTGTCGCGTCACGGCTATCCTGGCCCGCACGGTCACGTCTACGCAGTGACGCAGTTCGATCCCGACGGCGCTGGGCCAGCGCCGCCCCAGATCGTGATGGCTGGTCAGTTCTTGATGGCCAGCACCATCGTGGCCAGCAACATCGTCATGCACGACCCCGTCGCTGGCACCTGGTCGGCTCTCGGCGCGGGTACCAACAATGTGGTGAGAACGCTCGCGACGATGGCGAACGGCGACCTGGTCGTGGGCGGCGACTTCACATCCGCGGGCGGCCAGGCCGCGCCACGCATCGCGCGTTGGAACGGCAGTTCATGGCAGCCCCTCGGCTCCTTCAACGGGACGGTCTCCGCGCTGCTGCCGTTGCCGAACGGCGACCTGATCGCGGGTGGTGCGTTCGTCGTCGCGGGCGGCGTGACCGTCGGTGGCATCGCCCGGTGGAATGGCTCGGCGTGGTCGGCCCTCGGCGCCGGTGTCAGTCTCGGGCCCGGCTCTCCTGGCCGTGTCCTCGCGCTCGCGAGGTTGCCGAACGGGGATGTCATCGCCGCTGGTGAGTTCACTTCGGCCGGCGGAATCGGTGCGAACAACATCGCGCGCTGGAATGGCGCGAGCTGGTCTGCTCTCGGCGCCGGGGTGACCGGCCTGAACAGCCTGGTGACGGCATTGGCGGTGTCAGCCAATGGCGACGTGGTCGCCGGCGGCGCGTTCGTTGTGGCGGGAGGCATCGCGGCGATCAACATCGCCCGCTGGGACGGCACTGCCTGGTCACCGCTCGGCACCGGTGCCGGCGATCCGGGTTGGGGCGAATTCGTGGCCGCACTGCTGCCGATGCCGAACGGCGACCTGATCGTCGGGGGATACTTCACGTCGGCTGGCGGTGTTGCCGCCAGCACTGTCGCGCGGTGGAACGGCGCGTCGTGGTCCGCGATGGGCGCGGGTGTCCCCGGGGGCATGGTGGCGGCCCTCGCCGGGTTGTCGGCGACCTCCGTCGTCGCCGGCTCCGTGGCGATGGGTGGCCGTCCGTTGTCGGCGGCGTTGTGGAATGGCTCCACCTGGTCGGCGTTCGCACCGGGCTTCAACGGCCCGGTTGCTGCGTTCGCGGTGCGGCCCAACGGTGACCTGGTCGCCGGTGGCTCGTTCACGCATGCGGGTGGTGTCGTCGCCAACTGCATCGCGCGTTGGGATGGGGTGTCGTGGTCGCCCCTCGGTGGTGGCACGGACTACCCCGTTCGGGCCTTGGCCTCACTCGCGAATGGGGATCTGGTCGCCGCCGGTTCATTCGGCACCGCCGGCGGGGTGATGGCGAGCGGCATCGCCCGCTGGGACGGCACGTCGTGGTGGCCGCTGGGGAGCGGGACGAATGCGTGGGTCGGCGGGCTGGCGGCTCTGCCGAATGGCGGTCTCGTGGCCGTCGGCGGGTTCACGCTTGCGGGCGGGGTCGCCGCTGGTCGCGTCGCCCGATGGGACGGCACCTCCTGGTCGCCGTTGGGTGCGGGGTTCGCCGACGCGGCAGTCTGCGTGGTGGTCATGCCGGACGGCAGCATCGTCGTCGGCGGCGCGATGGGCGCCTACAACAACGTCGCGCGCTGGGATGGAACCAACTGGTCCTCGCTCGGCGCTGGCACCAATGGCACGGTCCAGGCCCTCGCAGTGCTGCCGAATGGCGATCTCGTCGCCGGTGGTTGGTTCACCGCCGCCGGTGGTCAGAGCGCGAGCCGCATCGCCCGCTGGAACGGCACCACCTGGTCGCCGCTTGGCGCCGGTCTCGACGACACGGTGTACGCGCTGGCGGCCTTGCCGAACGGCCACTTGCTGGCCGGGGGCAGGTTCTCGTTCACGGGTCTTCCTTTCACGCTGCTCTGGCGCGTTGCGCGGTGGAACGGCAGCGCGTGGTCGCCGGTCGGTTCCGGGCTCACCGGCAGCCTCTGCGAGGCGCTGGTCGCGACCTTCGAAGGCGATGCCTTCGCCGGGGGCTGGTTCGACGTTGCCGGCGGCAACTTGTCGCCGTTCCTGGCGCGGCTCGCCACCCGCTGCCCGGCTGCGGCGGTGGCAGTCGGCGCCGGCTGTTCGACCGCGGCCGGACCGATGAACCTCACCGCGACCGGGTTGCCGTGGATCGGCAGCACCGCGCGCAGCACGTGCACGGGCATGCTCGCCAACGGCGTCGGGCTGGGCCTCCTGGGTTTGGCGCCCGTGAACACACCGCTCGTTGCGCTCCATCCCGCCGGTGGCGCCGGCTGCACACTGCTAGCGAGCCCGGACCTGGTCCAGGTGCTGGTTGGCGGGGGCGTCAGTGCGGCGTGGCAGTTCGCGATCCCATTCGATCTCGCCCTTGTTGGCGTCACCCTGCACCACCAGGTACTGCAGGCCTCGTTCAACCTCGTCGGTCAACTGACAGGTCTCCATTCGTCGAACGGGCTCGCGCTGACGGTCGGCACGCTGTGACGCCGGGCGTCAGCGGCGCATCCGATGCCTGCTCCCCTGGTTGGCCGGGATGCGTCCGACCGGGCCGGTTTCCTTGGTGCTTCCGTCGCAGCGACCGCGCGGCGATCGTAGACGCCGCATGCTCGAGTCCGGAACGGCGCGGCTGCGCGCGCTCCTCACCGTCGCGGTGACGGCGATCGTCGCCGTTGCCTGGCTCTGCTGGTGGCGGACTCCTGCGCCCGCGGTTGCACCCGCGACGAGCCTGGTGTCGCGGCCGCCGGTGGACGCTACGGCGCCCGCCTCCTCTCCGCCGCCGGTGGCCGAGGCCGAACGCATGCCAGCGGCGCCGACGATCACCGCGCCGCTGCTGGTGCGCGGCCGATGCCTCGCGGTCGAGAACGACGAGCCGCTCGCAGTGACGCTGCACGTCGGTGAAGACGACGGGACCGAGGGTGCGCTCGGGAGTGACGACCTCGCCACCGCCGCGAGCGGAACCGATGGACGGTTCGAGTTCGGGGTGGCGTTCGCCGGCGCGAAGGATCTGCGGCTGCTCGCGACCGCGCCGGGCCGGGCACCGGTGAGCTGCCGGCGCGAGGGCAGCCAGGCCGGCGAGGTGTGGGACGTCGGCGACGTGCGGCTGACGCTCGCTGCCCGCGTCAGCGGTGAGGTCGTCGACGCCACGGGCGAACACGTGGCCGCGGCGCAGGTCGCGTTGCGCATGCTCGGGCCCGAGCTGCCGGCGATGTCGTTCCGCAGCACACACCTGGCCACGACCGATGCGGCGGGCCGGTTCGCGATGACGGCAGCAGTGGCTGCCGGCGAGTGGTACGTGGGCGTCGACGGAACGGGGGCGCTGCTGACTCCGCGGAAGACGCAGGTGCCGGCGGGCGGTGAGCACTTCGTCCGCATCGAGGTCGAACGGCCAGATCCGCGGCAGGCGATCACCGGCCGCGTGGTCGACAGCGCCGGCGCGCCGATCGCAGGAGCGGGATTGGCTGCCTACGGCGAAGGTGCGCGCGGCCGCGCCGTGAGCGCCGCAGACGGCACGTTCCTGCTGCACCGCGGGCCGCCGCACTTCGACCGCGGCAAGCCCGGCGTCGAACTGACTGCGCAGGCGCCGTCGTTCGAGCAGGTGCCGGCGGCTGGTGCGACCGTCGGCTGGGGCCAGCGCGACGTCGTCTTGGTGATGCGGCCGCTGAGTACGGTGCTCGTGCGCGCCATCGACAGCCGCGGCGCGCGGCTCGCTGGGTTCGATCTGCTGTACGGCCAGATCACTGCGAGCGGGACGTGGTTGGACTACGCGATGGCGAAGGCGAAGCCGGTCGCCGACGGCGTGCTGCTGACCGGGTTGCGCAGCGGGCCGCACGTGCTGTTGCTGCGGCCCCGGGAAGACGGGCAGGCGGTCGCCGGTCCGGAGCCGTTCGCCGTCGGCGCTGCTGCACCGGACGCGGTGACCGTGCGGGTGCCCGATCGCGTCGACGTGCAAGTCGAAGTCATCGATGCCGCGGCTGCGCCGGTGCCGCAGTGCGAACTGGACCTGATCGCCCGGCTCGGCGACGCACCGGTCGACAGTGGCCTGCCGGCGCCGCGCCTGCGTGGGTTGCGTTCGGCTGGGTTGCGCGGCAGCCGCCAGGTGGCCCTGGCTGCGGGTTCGACCGATGACCGCGGCATCGCGACGCTCGCCGCACCGCCGGGCCGCTTCTCGCTGTTCGCGCGCTGCCGCACGCACCTGCCGGTGACGCAGCAAGTCGTGGTGGTGGCGAACCAGCCGCGCATCCGTGTCGTGCTCGAAGCGGCGACCGTGCTGCACGGCCGGCTCACGCCGGTCGAACTGCTGCCCGCGTTCGGGATCGCGGAGAGCAAGCCCGAACGGCGCCTCGCGGTGGTCGCGCGCGGGCCGGCGGCCGGCACGGCACCGGCG
>JBASWX010000544.1:0-2634 GCA_049276695.1 Planctomycetota bacterium | reverse complement strand
CCTCCGGGCCTGACCATCGGCCAGGCGAACTTCGAACGCGGCGTCGACGCCGGCACGCTGCCGATCGAAGCGGCGGCGACGGCCCCGCTCGGCGAGTTCCCGTGCGCGCTGGTCGCCGGCACCCGCGTCGGCAACCTGCCGGTCGAGGAAGCGCTGCCGTTCGTGCGGGTGCGCATCGAGGAGCCGTGGGTCAACGTCGCGACCGGCAAGGTGCGGGTCGCGCAAGGGCGGCAAGCCACGCTGGCGCTCGCGGTCACCGACACGCGGCCGCGACTCGGACCGGCGACGGCGACCCTGCTGGGCCTGCCGCGCGGAATCACCGCGGCCGAGGTGACCCTGCCGGTCGACGGCAAGGGGCTCGCGTTCCCCGTGGCGGCCGCCAGCGACGCGGCGGTCGGACGGACCGAGCTGCGGCTCGAACTGCGGCTGCCCGATGCCGAAGGGCGTCCCGTGCTGCACCGCTTCGCAGCCGGCGAGCTGCGCGTGACGCCCGCGGTCGCGACACCCGCGAACACCCCGATCGGAGCGGCGCGATGACGATGCCACGCGCGCTGCTGGCGTGTTGCGCGCTCGCCGCCGCGGCAGCGGCGCAGCAGCCGGCGCCGCCGTTCGCCCGGCTCGACCTGGTGCCAGCCGCGGTACAGGTCGACAGTGCCGACGACCGGCCGCGCGTCGTCGTGATCGCCACCAGTGCCGCCGGGTTTCAGAGCGACGTCACCGCCGAAGCGACGTTCACGTTCACCAACGCGGGCATCGCCAACCTGCAGAGCGACGGCACCGACCGGCGCGTCGTCGCGGCCGCCGACGGCACGACCGAGCTGCTCGTCCGGGTCGGCGCCCAGGAGGTGCGGTTGCCGGTGCAGGTGCGCGGCGCCACCGCCTCGCGACCCGCGAGCTTCAGCAACGACGTGCTGCCGATCCTGACCCGCGCCGGTTGCAATGGCGGCTCCTGCCATGGCGCTGCCGCCGGCAAGAACGGTTTCCCGCTGTCGCTGTTCGCCTACGACCCGCCCGCCGACCACCGCATGCTGACGCGGGAACTGAAGAGTCGCCGTGTCGACACCGCGCAGCCCGAGCTGAGCATGATGCTGCAGAAGGCCAGCGGCCGGGTGCCGCACCAGGGCGGCAAGCGGCTGCCCGCGGACAGCGATGAGTACCGCCGCGTGGTCGAGTGGATCGCCGGCGGTGCTGGCGACGACGCCGGCCAGGCGCCTGCCGTGCAGCGGCTCGAACTGCTGCCGCCGCAGGCGCTGTTGCTGGTCCGTTCCGCGCTGCCGCTGACCGTGGTCGCGCACTACAGCGACGGCAGCGACCGCGACGTCACCGCGCTCGCGCTTTGGAGCAGCAACGACGACGGCGCCGTGGCGGTCGGCAGCGACGGCCGCGCCACCGCGGTCAAGTCCGGCGAGGCGGCGATCCTGGCGCGCTTCGCCGGCCTCGCCGCGATCGCGCAGGTGCAGGCGCTGGCCGACGACCGGCCGTGGACCTGGCCCGCGGTCGCCGCCGCGAGCTTCGTCGACGACCACGTGCACAGCAAGCTGGCCCGCGCCCGCGTCGCCCCGGCGGCCGTGTGCAGCGACGAGGTGTTCGTGCGGCGCGCGTTCCTCGACCTGGTCGCGCTGCTGCCGTCCTCCGCCGAGGTGCGTGCGTTCGTCGCCGATCCGGACATCGGCAAGCGCGCCCACCTGGTCGACGAACTGCTGCGCCGGCCGCAGTGGGCCGCGGTGCAGGCGATGGCGTGGGCCGACACGCTGCTGGTCGACGCCGAACGCATGGAGCCCAAGGGTGCCTCGCAACTGACCGGTTGGCTGCGCGAACAGTTCGCGACCGCACGGCCGTTCGACGCGATCGTCACCGAGCTGATGACTGCCGAAGGCGCCTCGTTCGCGACACCGCCCGCCAACTACTGGCTCGCCGCCGACCAGCCGCACCTGCTCGCCGAGCACACGGCGCAGAACTTCCTCGGCATCCGGCTGCAGTGCGCGCAGTGCCACAACCATCCGTTCGAGAACTGGTCGATGGACGACTACTACGGCTTCGCCGGCTTCTTCGCGCAGCTCGCGCGGAAGCGCGGCGAGGACGGCGCCGAGTGGATCGTCTGGGACCGCCGCAGCGGCGAGGTGCGCAACAAGCGCACCGGTGCGGTGACGGCGCCCCGCTTCCTGCGCGGTGCGCGTGCCGAGCTGGCCGCGAACACCGACCGCCGCACCGCACTGGCGCGCTGGCTCACCGCCGCCGCCAACCCGTGGTTCGCGCGCAACGTCGCCAACCGCGTCTGGTCGCGGCTGTTCGGCCGCGGCCTCGTCGATCCAGTCGACGACGTGCGCATCGGCAACCCGGCGTCACACCCGGAACTGTTGCAGGAGCTGGCGGCGCTGCTGGTGCGCGAACGCTTCGACCTGCGCGCCCTGTACCGGACGATCTGCACCAGCCGCACGTACCAGCTCGCTCGCCATCCCGACGCGGTGCCGCCCGCCCTGTTCGCCGGCAACGCGGTGCGCCGGCTGTCGGCCGAGCAACTGCTCGACGCGATCGGCGCCGTGACCGGCGTGCCGAGCAAGTACCCGGGCCTGCCGCCCGGCGAACCGGCGACCGCGATCGCCAGCGGCCGCAGCAACGTGCGCTTCCTCGACG
>JBASWX010000543.1:0-18047 GCA_049276695.1 Planctomycetota bacterium | reverse complement strand
GCGCGGAATGGTTGGCCCCCGACGGCCGGCGCGCGGCGGAACGGCTGGCTGCGGCGGACTTCGAGGGATGCGAACCGGCGCGCCCGGGAAAAACTGTCTCCGCTTGGCCAGGAAAGGGTTTTGTCCGGCTCGCGAGAGCAATCTACCATCCGAACGCACCCCGCTTGGACATCTTCGAGAAGTGCGACGGCTTCACCCGCGCCCGCGAGCTGCAGGCGTTGGGCATCTATCCGTACTTCATCCCGCTGCACGGCAGCGAGGGCACCGAGGTCGAGATCGCCGGCAAGCGGCTGATCATGGTCGGCAGCAACAACTACCTCGGCCTGACCCACCACCCGGACGTGCGCGAGGCCGCGCAGCGCGCGATCCGCCAGTACGGCACCTCGTGCTCCGGCTCGCGTTTCCTCAACGGCACGCTGGAGTTGCACGAGGAACTGGAACGTCGGCTGGCGAAGTTCATGGGCCAGGAGGCGGCGCTGTGCTTCTCGACCGGCTTCCAGACCAACCTCGGCGCGATCTCGGCGATCTGCGGCAAGGACGACGTGGTCCTGTGCGATCGCGACAACCATGCGTCGATCGTCGACGGCTGCCGCCTCAGCTTTGCCGACGTGCGCAAGTGGAAGCACAACGATGTCGCCGATCTGGAAGGCCACTTGCAGCGCGGCCACAACCAGCACAAGGGCATGCTGGTCGTCGTCGACGGCCTGTACTCGATGATGGGCGACCTGGCGCCGCTACGCGAGATCCGCGCGCTGGCCGACCGCTACGGGGCGCGGTTGATGGTCGACGAGGCGCATGCCTGCGGCGTGATCGGGGCACACGGGCGTGGGGCTGCTGAACATTGCGGGATCCAGCCGGACCTGGTGATGGGCACCTTCAGCAAGAGCTTCGCCAGCCTCGGCGGGTTCATCGCCGGCCCGGCCAAGGTGATCCACTACATGCGCCACCACGCCCGGGCGCTGATCTTCTCGGCGTCGATCACGCCGGCGGCGGCGGCGGCGGCGCTGGCCGCGCTGGAGATCATCGAGACGCGGCCCGAGATGCGCAGCCGGGTGCTGCAACTGGCCGACCGGGCGCGCCGCGGCTTGCGTGAACTCGGCCTCCGCACTGCCGGCACGCCGGCCAGCCCGATCGTGCCGGTCATCGTCGGCGACCAGGAGACCATGCTGCGGCTCTGGCGCACGCTGTTCGACTGCGGCCTGTTCACCAACGCGGTGACCCAGCCGGCGGTGCCGCCGGGACAAGACCTGATCCGGACGTCGTTCATGGCCAGCCACAGCGACGCGCAGGTCGACCAGGTGCTCGAACGTTTCGCCGACGCCGGCCGGCGCATCGGCCTGTTGGCAGCCGGTCGCCTGGGATCGGCGTCGCACGTCGCCGGCCGCTGAGCCGGCCGAAGGCCTCGCTCACCGACGCCCCCCCGCCGCAGCGGCGGCTGACCGGCCCGATCACTTCCCGGCGAGCTGGCCGCAGTCGCTGATCACGACGTCCTTGCTGGTCGAACCCGAACGCGAGCCCACCGCCTCCATCGCCTGCACCACTTTGATGCCGTCGACGACCTTGCCGAACACCACGTGCTTGCCGTCGAGCCACGGCGTCTCCACGGTCGTGATGAAGAACTGCGAGCCGTTGGTGCCCGGCCCAGCGTTGGCCATCGACAACAGGCCGGGGGTCGTGTGCTTGTGGGTGAAGTTCTCGTCGGCGAACTTCTCGCCATAGATCGACTCGCCGCCGGTGCCGTTGCCGCGGGTGAAGTCCCCGCCCTGGCACATGAACTGCTGGATGATGCGGTGGAAGCGGCAGCCCTTGTAGTGCAGCGCCTTGCCCTGCTTGCCCATGCCCTTCTCGCCGGTGCACAGTGCGCGGAAGCTCTCGGCGGTCTTCGGCACGACGTCGGCGAACAGTTCGAAGGTGATGCGGCCGGCGGCCTTGTCGCCGATGGTGATGTCGAAGTAGACGCGGGGGTTGGGCATGGTCGCGGTGTGTTACCCGATGGCCGCGCTGCGACCAACGATCCACCGGCCAGTGGCGGCGCGACTGCGATCCGCTCCCGGTACGCAGTGGGAGCCGGCCGACGACGGTGGGCCAATTCACCCGGAACGCGCGACCGGCGCCGCGGCCGGCCACTCGTGCCAGCCGGCCAGGTGCCGGACCGGGTGGCCCGACGGCGTGACGCGGTGCACGGCGAGCGCACCCGCGGTGGACTGCAGCACCACCTCGCGGGGGTCGGTGCGGAACAACACGATGCGGGCGTCGCGTGCTGCGGCGAGGTCGGCGGCGATGCGGCGGGCGTCTTCGGGCGTCGGCCGCTGCCAGCCGGCGAGGTCGAGGCACGCGCCCTGCTCCCGCCCCCAGGCCAGCCACGGCGCCGGGTCGACTCGGCCGAAGGTCGGCTCGGGAACCACGAACCGCGGCATGGTGCCGCCGTGCGCGAGCACGTGGGCGACGAAGCGTTCGGGCAGCCGGACGTCGTGGCGTTCGACGTAGTGCACGAGACCCTCGGGCCAGACGAACGTACCGTCGGTGAGATCCCGGCAACCCATGTCCCGCTCACCGCAGCCGAAGCGGCACCAGGACTGCCCCAGGTAGGCGACCAGTTCCTTGCCGGCGCGCAGCCAGGCGATGACGGCACCGCGGTCGCGCGCCGGCCACGGCGCGACCAGCCGCTGCGGCAACGGCAGTTCGCTCGGCGCCAGTTCGCTGAACCAGTAGCCGAGCGCTTCGAGGCGGTTCATGGTCGGATCCCGGCGCCGGCGGCGGTGGCGGCCAGCGAAGCGCCTCGGTCCCGGCGCTGCAATCAGTACACGTACAGCTCGCCGCCGCTGCTGGTCGTCGCACCGAGCGGGTTGGCGAGCGCATCGAGGCACAGCCATTGTACTGGCGGCCGCGTGCCGGCGAGGGCCGGGTTGGGCGGCAGCGTGAACGGCATCTGCGCGGTACCGGTTGCCGTCGCGAACGTGGCGAGCATGCCGCCGAGGTCGGTGTACTGGGTGCAGCCGGCCATGCCGATCAGGCCGAGGTCGCGCGGCAACGGGCCGAACGGGTCGGCGACGCGCGATGAGCCGAAGACCAGCGCGACCAAGGCACCCGGCAGCGCGCCATTCAGCGTGACTGCGAAGGTGGTGCCGAGTGCTGGCGCCGCGGTGAAGCCGAGCACGGGCGTCGCGCTGGTGCTGCCGAGGCAGCCGCTGCCGAACGACAGCATCGTCGCCACCGCGGTCGGACCGAGGATCAGGTCGTCGACCGCGACGCTGCTGCTGTAGAGCGCCGGTCCCGGCGTGAACACGTCGTGGATCGACCACGCCGCGCCGTTCTCGGCGACCACGAAGACCTTGCTGACGCCGTCGCTGGCGATCGACGTGATCTTGCCGAGACCGGTCGGCAGGAACGGGGCCGCGAGCCCGCTGACCGGATCGACCGAGTACAGCGTGCCGGTGGCGTCGCCGCACAGCAGCGCTCCGAGGAAGCCGGTCATCGCGAAGAACGGCGGATAGCCGGTACCGACGACGCGGTCGGTGTTGGTGGCGAGATCCCACTCGATGATGGTGCTGGTCGCGGTTGCGGTGCTGTCGCCCTCGGACAACCCGTAGGCCTTGCCGTTCATCCAGCACATGTCGCAGGCGAAGTCCGGCAGCATCGTCGGCGTCGGCTGCGGGGTCACCACGCCGGTCCCCATGTTGCGCAGGAACATGCGATTGACCTGGCCGCCGCGGCCCATCAGCAGCAGCCCGTAGCCGGGCGCCCAACGCACGTACGAAGGCAGCCCGGGCACGCCGAGGTTGACGGTCAGGTTGGTGCGTACGAAACGGTTGCCGGTCAAGGTCAGCACCGGCACGGCCGCGGAGATCGTCGTCGACAGCCCGGTGATCGAGTAGAGCACGTTCGGTGCCTGCGGATCCACGGTCACCGACTTGCTGCCGTGCTGTGTCAGCGCGCCGGTGACCGGCACGATCGGCGTCACGGTGCCGAACACCGGGTCGACGATGCCCATGGCCGGGGTCGTGTTCGACGCCGTGCGATTGACGTAGACGAGATGGCCGAATGGGATCTGCGCGGTCGCGGCGGCGCAGCAGAACAAGGCGACGAGGAGCTTCGACATCGGACCTCCGGCGGAGGGGCGCGGCAGGACGAGCGCGACCGACCATACCCAGGTCCGGAAGGGGCGCCAAGCCGCTGGCGGCGCCGCGGCGATCGCCAGTGCGCGTCCAGGCTGGCCCGGGCGCCAGTTCAGCGTAGCCTGACGCGGCGATGACCGACGCCCCGCCGTTCGCGCACCTGCACGTGCGCTCGCACTACAGCCTGCTCGCCGCGACCGCGGAGGTCGGCAACCTCGTCGCCGGGGCGGCCGCCGATGGCCAGCAGGCGTTGGCACTGACCGACAACGGCAATCTGTTCGGCGCGGTCGAGTTCTACAAGGCCTGCAAGGACAAGCTGGTCAAGGCCATCGTCGGCCAGACGACCTACGTCGCCGGCCGCACGCGCAAGGAGGGGGCAGGCGCCGACAATCCGACCTACGACCTGACGCTGCTCGCCGCGGACAACCGCGGCTTCGACAACCTGAAGAAGCTGTCGGGGCGGGCCTGGCTCGAGGGCTTCAGCTACAAGCCGCGCGCCGACCTCGAACTGCTGCAGCAACACCGCGACGGGTTGATCGCGCTGTCGGGAACGGTGTCGTCGCAGATCGCGACCGCGATCTTGCAGGGCGACCTGCAGGGTGCGCGCACTACCGCGCTGCGGCTCCGCGAACTGTTCGGCAAGGACAACTTCTTCCTCGAGGTCGCCGAGACCGGCTACGAGCAGCAGCGCAAGGTCGCGCGGGCGCTGCGCGAACTGTCGGCGTCGACCGGCATCCCGTGCGTCGCCACCAACGACGTGCACTACCTGAAGGCCGAGGATTGGCTGGCGCAGGACATCATGCTGTGCATCCGGTCGGGCAAGACCGTCGCCGACCAGCAGCGCTTCCGCATGGGCTCGCACGAGCTGTTCCTGAAGTCGCGGGCGCAGATGGCGGCGGCGTTCGCCGACTGGCCGGAAGCACTGGCGGCGACCGTCGCGATCGCCGAGCGGTGCAACGTCAAGATCGAGACCGGGGTCTACCACCTGCCGGTGTTCCAGACGCCGGACGGCAGCAAGCCCGACGTCTGGTTCGAAGCGCTGTGCCGGAAGGGCGCGGTGGCGCGTTACGGCACCGTCGATGCCGGCATCCAGCAGCGACTCGACTACGAGATCGGGGTCATCGAGAAGCTCGGCTTCGTCAGCTACTTCCTGATCGTCCAGGACTTCATCGACAAGGCGAAGTCGCTCGGCATCCCGGTCGGGCCAGGGCGCGGTTCAGCGGCGGGCTCGCTGGTCGCCTACTGCCTCGGCATCACCGACGTCTGCCCACTGCGCTACTCGCTGCTGTTCGAGCGCTTCCTGAACCCCGGCCGCGTGTCGATGCCCGACATCGACATCGACTTCTGCGGCGACCGGCGCGACGAGGTCATCCAGTACGTGCGCCAGAAGTACGGCGACGACTGCGTGTGCCAGATCATCACCTTCGGCACGATGGCCAGCCGCGGCGTGCTGCGCGACGTCGGCCGCGTGCTCGACTTCCCGATCGCCGACGTCGACAAGCTGTGCAAGAAGGTGCCGCAGGGACCGGGGGCGTCGCTGCAGGCGGCGCTCGACGGCGACCCCGAGCTGAAGCAGATCCGCGACAGCTCGCCGCAGCACCAGCGGCTGTTCGACCTGTCGCTGAAGCTCGAGGGGCTGGCGCGCCACAGCTCGATCCACGCCGCCGGCGTGGTGATCGCCGACCGGCCGCTGCGCGACTACGTACCGCTGGCGAAGAACGGCGAGGACGTGATCACGCAGTGGCAGATGACCGAGCTCGAGGAGGTCGGCCTGCTGAAGATGGACTTCCTCGGGCTGAAGACGCTGACGATCCTGCACGAGGCGGTGCGGCTGGTGCACGAGGTGCACGGCGCGCAGGTCGAGCTGGGCAAGCTGCCGCTCGACGACAAGCCGACCTACGAGCTGATCGCTCGCGGCGAGACCCAGGGCGTCTTCCAGCTCGAATCGAGCGGCATGCGCGAGCTGCTGATCCGGCTCAAACCGGACACGTTCGAGGACCTGATCGCGGTGTTGGCGCTGTACCGCCCCGGCCCGCTCGGCTCGGGCATGGTCGACATGTTCGTCGATCGCAAGCACGGCAAGGAACCGGTCGTCTATCCGCACGAATCGGCGAAGCCGGTGCTGGAGCCGACCTACGGCGTGATCGTCTACCAGGAACAGGTGATGCAGATCAGCGCGGTCATCGGCGGCTTCTCGCTGACCGAGGCCGACAACCTGCGCAAGGCGATGGGCAAGAAGAAGCCCGAGGTGATGGCGAAGTTCAAGGACCAGTTCATCGCCGGCGCACAGAGGCTCGGCCACGGCGAACGTTTCGCGAAGGAGCTGTTCGAGACGATGGAGCACTTCGCCGGTTACGGCTTCAACAAGTCGCACTCGACCGCGTACGCGCTGGTCACCTACCAGACCGCGTGGCTCAAGGCCCATTGGCCGGTCGAGTTCACCGCCGCCAACCTGACGGTCGAGTCGAGCAACAGCGACAAGATCAAGGAGTTCGTCGACGAAGCGCGGCGCGCCGGCATGCAGATCCTGCCGCCCAGCGTGAACCGTTCCCTGCGTTGGTTCGGCGTCGAGCAAGGCGCGATCCGCTTCGGCCTCGGCGCGGTCAAGGGCGTCGGCATGCGCGCCGCCGATGGCCTGGTGGCCGAACGCAGGCGCGGCGGCGACTACCAGGGCCTGGACGAGTTGTGCGAACGCATCGACGGCAACCTGGTCAACAAGCTGGCCCTCGAAGCGCTGGTCCAGGCCGGCGCCTTCGACGGGCTGGGGCGCAGCCGCGCCGGCGACTTCGCGGCGATCGAGTCGGCGATGCGCTCGTCGGTGGCCGCGCGCGAGGACAAGAAGAAGGGCCAGAAGATGCTGTTCGCAGCGCCGTCGCGGGGGGCCGCAGCAGGACCGGCGGTGCCCGAGTGGCCGGACGCGGAGCGGCTGGCGCGCGAGAAGCAGTCGCTCGGCTTCTACCTGTCCGGCCATCCGTTCGAGAAGCGCGGCGCCTTCCTGACGCGGCTCGCCGGTGCCTCGATCGCGTCGGTCGGCACCGCCGAACCGGGCAGCTCGCTGCGGCTCGCCGGCATGATCAGTTCGGTGCGCGTGCTGCAGATCAAGCAGGGCAAGAACGCCGGCCAGAAGATGGCGCGCTTCCAGCTCGAGGACCTGCACGGCCAGGTCGCGGTGACGTGTTTCGCGCGGACCTACGCGCAGGTGCGCGAGCGCATCGTCGACGACGCCATCGTGTTCCTGACCGGACGGCTCGACGCCAACAGCGAGGACAAGGCGCTGCTGCTCGACCAGCTCGAGCCGGCGGGCGAGGTGATCCGGCGCGAAGTCGCGGGGCTGGTGCTGCACCTGCGCGGCACCCTGGCGACCGAGACCAATCTGCAGCGCATCCTCGAGGTGACCGCGGCCCACAGGGGCCGCCACCAGCTGTTGCTCGACGTCGAGGACGGCGCCGACTGCTACCGGGTGCGCTGCGAGGACGGCGTCGCGGTCAGCGACGCGCTGCTCGACGAGATGTCGCTGCTGGTCGGGCCGGCGAACATGTCGTTCACCCGGACCTGACAGGCTGGCCGCGGCTGCCCGGAACGCGGGCGCGCGCCGGCGGTCAGGCCTTCGCGCCGGCCGCCGCTGCCTCGGTTTCCTTGGTCGCGGCCGCTTCCTTGGCCTTGACCTTCTGCTCGAGCACGCTGTTCTCGACCAGTTCGAACACGACCTTGCTGCCGCCGTCGCCGATCCGGTAGTCGGGCAACCGCAGGATGCGGGTGTAGCCGCCGGCGCGGTTTGCGAAGCGCGGGCCGATCACCTCGAACAGCTTCTTGACCGCGTCCTTGTCCTGCAGCAGCGACACCGCCTGGCGGATCCGGTGCAGGCGCGTCTTCTGGTCGGTGCTGCGCGCCAGCGTGATCACCTTCTCGACGAACGGGCGCAGCGCCTTCGCCTTCGGCAGCGTCGTGACGACGCGCTCGTGCTGGATCACGGAGACGGTGAAGTTCTTGCGCAGGGCGGCGCGGTGCGCCGTGTTCCGACCCAGACTCTTGCCAGCAACGTTGTGCCTCATGGCTGCATCTCTTGTTCATGGGCGCCGCAGCGTGAGCTGACGGCGTCGATTGCTTCGTGGTGGACGCCGCAGCGGGGCCGACGGCGTCATTGCTTCGTTTGTTGTCCGGCGTTGCGGTCAGGAGTTCCTGACCAGGCCGGCCGCGCTGCGGCCGGGTCGGTCACCCCTGCTTGAACTCTTCGATGTTCATTCCGAGCGACAGGCCCAGGGCCGCCAGCTTGCTCTTCACTTCCTTCAGCGACGTCTTGCCGAAGTTGCGGACCTTCAGCAGTTCGGGCTCGGCCAAGGTCACCAGGTCGCGCAGCGTCGCGACGTTCTCGCTGTCGAGGCAGTTCTTCGCGCGCACCGACAACTCGAGCATGTCGATGCTCTTGCCGAGCAGGTCGACCATCTCGCGGCGCCGCGCGCCCTCGTCGCCTTCCGGTGCCAACGCGCCGCCCTCGACCGCCAGGTCCTCCTTCATGTCGAAGTACTGGACGAACGGGTTCAGGTGCTTGCGGTAGATCTTGCTCGCCTCGACCAGCGCCATCTCCGGCGTCACGGTGCCGTCGGTCCAGATCTCGAGCACCAGGCGGTCGTAGTCGGTCGACTTGCCGACGCGGGTGTTCTCGATCGCGTAGCGCACGCGGTGCACCGGGCTGAAGATCGAGTCGCACGGGATCGTGCCGATCTCGAGTTCCTCGCTGACGTTCTCCTCGGCGGTCACGTAGCCGCGGCCCTTCTTGACCTGCATCTCGCAGAAGAACCGCACGTCCTCGGTCAGGGTGCAGATCTTGAGCTCGGGGTTGGCGATCTCGACGTTGTGGTCGCCTTCGATCTTCTCGGCGCGCACCTCGCCCTTCTGGTTGACGTCGATGCGCAGCGTGGTCGGCGCGTCGGTGTGCAGCTTGACGCGCAGCTTCTTGATGTTGAGTACGATCTGCGTCACGTCCTCGAGCACGCCCTGGATCGTCGAGAACTCGTGCACGACGCCGTCGATGCGCACCCAGGTGACCGCGGTGCCCTCGATCGACGACAGCAGCACGCGGCGCAGGCCGTTGCCGATCGTGGTGCCGAAGCCCTTCTCGAACGGTTCGACGACGAAGCGGCCGTACTGCGGGGTCGCGGTCTCGCGTTCCAGGCGGACCTGGGAGGGCAGTTCGAAGTTACGCCAACGAATGCGCATGGGTGTCTCCGTGTGGGGTCGGGGTCACTTCGAGCAGAGCTCGATGATGAGCTGTTCCTGGATCTCGACGCTGACGTCCTCGCGCTTGGGCAATTGGATCACGCGTCCCTTCAGTTCGGCCGGGCTCGCTTCGAGCCATCCCGGCAGCGAGCGGCCCTTGTTCATCTCGACCGCGTCACCGGCCTTCTTCTTGATCTTGTCGGTGCCGCGCACCTCGATCTCGTCGCCCGCGCGCGCCAGGTAGCCGGGGATGTCGACGCGCTTCTTGTTCACGTAGACGTGGCCGTGCGCGACCATCTGCCGCGCGTCGAAGCGCGAGAACGCGAGCCCGAGGCTGAGCACGACGTTGTCGAGCCGGCGCTCCATCAGGACCAGCAGGTTCTCGCCGGTGTTGCCCTTCTGGCGCTGCGCGACAGCGAAGTAGTGCTGGAACTGCCGCTCCATCACGCCATAGATGCGCTTGCACTTCTGCTTCTCGCGCAACTGGGTGCCGTAGTCGGTGCCCTTCTTGGGGCGGACGTGCTGGCCGGGCGGGTAGTTGCGCCGGTTGACGCCGCACTTCTCGGAGAAGCAGCGCTGCCCCTTCAAGAACAGCTTGACGCCTTCGCGGCGGCACAGCTTGCAGACGTTGGAGTCGAGTCGGGCCATGGGCGGTCGGGGTGGTTCGCGGAGGGTGGCTGGCGGGTAGGTCGGCGGGGATCAGACGCGGCGGCGCTTGCGCGGCCGGCAGCCATTGTGGGGCAGCGGAGTGATGTCCTCGATCGACTTGACCTCGATGCCGGAGTTGGCCAGCGCGCGGATCGCGGACTCACGGCCGGAGCCTGGGCCACGGACCAGCACCTCGAGTTCGTGCACGCCCATCTTCTTGATCTTGTCGGCGACCTTCTCCGCAGCGCGTTGCGCGGCGTACGGCGTGCTCTTGCGCGAGCCCTTGTAGCCGATCGTGCCGGCCGAGTCCCAGGCGATGACCTGGCCGGCGGCGTCGACGATGGTGATGATGGTGTTGTTGAAGGAGGCCTTCACGTGCGCAATCGCCTTGCCGACGTTCTTGCGCAGCTTCGCCTTCTTCTTCTCCGGCGCCGGAGTCGTGGTGGCTGGGGTCTGGGTGCTCATCGATTTCGTTCCTCGCGGTCGGTCGAGTGGTGCTCGGCGCTCACTTCCTCAGGATCTTCTTGTTGGCGACGGTCTTGCGCGGGCCCTTGCGCGACCGGCTGTTGCTGCGCGTGCGCTGGCCGCGCACCGGCAGGCCGCGGCGGTGGCGCAGTCCGCGGTAGCAGTAGATCTCCTTCAGCCGGGTGATGTTCTGCAGCGTCTGCCGGCGCAGGGCGCCCTCGACCGGGAAGTTCTTCTCCAGGTAGCTGGCGATGTTGGCGACCTCGTCGTCCTTGAGGTCCTTGGCGCGTACGCCCGGGTTGATCGCGAGCTCCTTCAGCACCTTCTTGGCGACGAACTGACCGACGCCGTAGATGTACTGGAGCGCGATCTCGATGCGCTTCTCGCTGGGGATGTCGACACCTAGAAGACGGGGCATGCTGTGGTTCCTTCGCGGTTCCTCGCGCGGCTACTTGCCTTGACGCTGCTTGTGGCGCGGGTTGCTGCAGATGATGCGGACGACACCGGCACGCCGCACGACCTTGCAGTGCTCGCAGATGCGCCGGACGCTGGTTCTGACCTTCACGACGGTTCTCGGGGTTGGGAGATCGCTGTTTGGGAGATAGCTGTTGGCTGGCTTCTTGGTTGCTCGTGCTGATCGTGCGTGCGGTCGAGGCGCTTGCAGATGCGGGCCTTGCCGGGGTCGAACGGCGACACTTCGACCAGCACCCGATCTCCCGGCAACAGGCGCGTGAACGCCATCCGGAGATCCGCTGCCGCGTGCGCCACGACCTCGCGACCATCGCCCAACTGCAGCCGGAACATCGCGTTGGTCAGCGCGGCCAGCACCGTGGCGCATTCGCCACGCTGGCCCCGCGGTCCTTCCGCGCGTCCGGTGCCCGTCGTCATTGCATCAGCTTCAGCAACTCCTGGAAAACGACAGCGGGCGACCGATTGGCATCGATCTCCCGCAATACCTTGCGGTCGCGGTAGTACGCCAGCAACGGCGCCGTCTGCGACCGATAGACTTCGAGGCGCTTGCCGATCGCTTCGGGGCGATCGTCGGAGCGCTGGACCAGTTCGCCGCCGCAAGTGTCGCAGATCCCCGGCCGCCGGGTCGGCTGGTGCTCGACGTGCCAGATGGCACCGCACTTCGAGCAGGTCCGACGCCCGGACAGCCGTCCGACCAGGACGGCCTCGGGCACCGAGAATTGGATCACGTGCGTCAGCGCCGTCGCCCCACCTGAACCTGGCGCTGCCAGGCTCCGGTCCAAGGCTTCGGCCTGCGGCAGTGTACGGGGGAAACCGTCGAGGATCCAGGCCGACTTCGCGTCGGGCTGGGCGATGCGGGTGCGCACCATGCCGATGATCACGTCGTCCGGCACCAGCTTGCCGGCATCCATGAAGGTGCGCGCCTGCTGGCCGAGCACCGTGCCGGCGGCGACCTCCTGCCGCAGCATGTCGCCGGTCGAGATGTGCGCCACCGCCGCCGCCTCGGCGACCTTCTTGGCCTGGGTGCCCTTGCCGGCCCCGGGCGCACCGAGGAACACCGAACGGAAGCGCGTGGCGACGGCCATGGTCATTGGCTCGACCGCCTGCCCCAGCCGCTGCCGCCGCCGCTGCTCGCCCCGGTGGCCTCGCCGCCGGGTTCCATCGCGCCCTCGTAGTTGCGCATGACCATCAGCGCGTTCAGCTTCTCGACCATGTCGAGCGCGACGCCAACGACGATCAGGATCGACGTGCCGGACATGAAGTAGATCAGCACCTGGTCCATCGCACCGCCGCCAGCTCCGAACAGCGACGGCAGCACTGCGACGATCGACAGGAAGGTGGCGCCGGCGAGCGTGATGCGGACCATCGTCTGCTCGAGGAACTCGGCGGTCTGCCGCCCCGGCCGGATGCCTGGCACGAACGAACCGTTCTCCTGCAGGTTCTTCGCGATCTCGTTCGGCTGGAACATCATCGACGTCCAGAAGAAGGCGAAGAAGTAGATCAGCACCGTGTAACTGAGGATGAACCAGAACCCGCGCTGGCCGCCGAAGCTCTGCTCGAGCCAGGTGTTGCCGAGCGCGGTGCCGAGCATCGCCGGGATCATCAGCAGGGCGCTGCCGAAGATGATCGGCATCACGTTGGCCTGGTTCAGCTTGAACGGCAGGAAGCTGCGCTCGCCGCCGTAGACCCGCCGCCCGCGCGTGTGCTTGGCGTTCTGGATCGGGATGCGACGCTGCGCCTTGGTCATGTAGACGACCGCGACCACGGCCACGCCCCACGCGCCGCCGAACAGCAACAGGTTCTGCCAGGCGTCGGTGCCGAACCCGTTCTGGAAGTAGAGGGCCATCGACGGGTACAGGCTCGACACGATGCCCGCCATGATGATCAGCGAGATGCCGTTGCCGATGCCGTGCTCGGTGATCTGCTCGCCGAGCCACATGATGAACATCGTGCCGGCCGTCAGCGCCACCATCACGACGACGCAGTAGAGGCCGAACCAATCGCGCACGCCGGCGTGCAGCAGCTTGCTGTTCTCGGCGTTCAGCGAGCCGAAGATCACGAACCAGCTCTGGACCAGGCAGATGCCGACGGTGGCCAGCCGGGTGTACTGGTTGATCTTGCGCTGGCCGCTCTGGCCTTCCTTGGCGATCTTCTCGAGCGCCGGCACCGCCTTGCTGAGCAGGCTGAAGATGATGCTGGCGGAGATGTACGGCATCACGCCGAGGGAGAAGATCGTCGCGCTCTGCAGCGAGCCGCCGGTCAGCACGTTCATCATGCCGAACAGCTTGCCGATGCCGCCGAGGTTCTTGATCGCGTCGAACGACTCCTTGGCGTTGACGCCCGGCAACGGGATGTAGAACCCGATCCGGTAGACCAACAACAGCCCCAAGGTGATCAGGAGCTTGTTCCTGATCTCCGGGACCTTGAACAGGTTGGTGACGGTCAGGTTCATGGTCGGAGGCCGGTTGTGGTCCGGGTCACGCGCTCACTTGCCGGCCTTCGCGGGCCGACCCTTCGCGGACCGGATGCGCGGAGCACCAGGCTGACGCTTGCTGCCATCCTTGGCGACGAACTTGTCGCGGTGCGGGCGCTGCGCGATCAGCTCGACCTTGCCGCCGGCCTTCTCGATCTTGGCGCGCGCCGAGCCGGTGATCGCGTCGACCTTGACGGTCAGCGCCTTGCCGACCTCGCCGTCGCCGAGCACCTTGAACAGCTCGCTGTGCTTCTCCTTCGAGGTCAGGCCGCGCTGCAGCACCGCCTGCAGGTCGACGACGGCGCCGGCGTCGAACACCGCGAGGTCGCCGACGTTGACGATCGTGAAGACCTTCTCGAAGTTCTTGTTGTTGAAGCCGCGCTTGGGCAGCCGGCGATACAGCGGCATCTGGCCGCCTTCCCAGCCGATGCGCCGCGACCAGCCCGAACGCGCCTTGGCGCCCTTGTGACCGCGACCGGAGGTCTTGCCGAGCCCGGAGCCGACGCCGCGGCCGATGCGCTTGCGTTCCGGGAACTTGAGACCGAGGGCCTTGGCTTCGGCGAGGTTCATTCGAGGTTCACTCCGCGGAGCGCCACCGTCTGTTCGCGATTGCGCAGCCTGCTCAGGGCGATCATGGTGGCTTTGACGACGTTGAGGGCGTTCGTCGAGCCATAGTTCTTGGTCAGGATGTCGGCAATGCCGGCGCGCTCGAGGATCTTGCGCACCGCCTTGCCGGCGATGATGCCGGTTCCTGGCGCCGCCGGCAGCAGGCGCACCTTGGTGGCGCCGAACTCGCCCTCGACCGCGTGCGGGATCGTGGTGCCTTGCCGGAGCACGCGCATGATCTGCTTGCGCGCGTCCTTGACCGACTTCTCGATCGCGTTCGGGACCTCGCGGCCCTTGCCGTAGCCGATGCCGACGAGACCGTTGCGGTTGCCGACGACCGACAGCGCACTGAACGAGAACCGCCGGCCGCCCTTGACCACCGCGGCGGAGCGGTTGATCGCGACGACGTCGTCTTCGACGTCGGCGGACAACGCCTCGTCGATCGGGATCAGGGGGATCTTGCCTTTTGCCATGACGGTCTCGTTTGGGTTCGCTGGTGCCGTTGGGTCAGAACTGCAGCCCGGCGGCGCGCGCCGCGTCGGCGAGCGCCTTGATGCGGCCGTGGTACTTGTAGGCGCCGCGGTCGAAGCACACCGCGGTGACGCCGGCGCGCTTGGCGCGTTCGGCGACCAGCGCGCCGATCTTCGTGGCGACGTCGGTCTTGCGCATGCCCTTGGTCGCGGTGCGCACGTCCTTCTCGAGCGACGAGGCCGCGGCCAGGGTCTGGCCGCGCAGGTCGTCGATGATCTGCACCGAGATGTTGGCGAGGCTGCGGAACACCGACAGGCGCGGACGGCCGCCGACCTGGCGCAGCTTCTCGCGCACCGAGTGGGCCTTGCCGATCCGGCGTTGGTGCTTGTGGAACGTCGACGTCATGGTGGTTTGCTCCTGCGCGCGGATCAGGCGGTGGCGCCGCCGGACGCGAACGCCTTGCCGGCCTTGCGCTTGATGATCTCGCCGGCGTACTTGATGCCCTTGCCCTTGTACGGTTCGGGCTTGCGCAGCTTGCGGATCGCCGCCGCGACGGTGCCGACCTGCTGGTTGTCGATGCCCCTGATCACCAGCGCCGTCGGCGTCGGCGTCTCGATGGTGACAGTGGCCGGCACCGGGAACCGGACCGGCCGGTTGAAGCCGAGCTTCAACACGAGCGTCTTGCCCTCGACCGCGGCTTCGTAACCGACGCCGGCGATCTCGAGCTTCTTCTCGTAGCCCTTCGCCACGCCCTCGATCATGTTGGCGAGCAGCGCCCGCGCGGTGCCCTGCAGCGCCCGCGACTGCCGCTCCTCGTCGCGGGTGGTCACGGTCAACACCGCACCCTCGAGCTTGACGGCGACCTCGGCCCGCAGCGGCATCTTCAGCTCGCCCTTGGGACCCTTGACGGAGACCGTGCCGGACGCGACCTGCACGGTCACACCCTTGGGCACTTCGATTGGCTTCTTGCCGACTCGGGACATGGCTGCCTCTGGTTGTTCGGGTCTCTGGCTCAGTCCACCGTGCACAGCACTTCACCGCCAACGCACCGTTGCCGGCACTCGCGGTCGGACAGCACGCCCTGGTTGGTCGACACCACCGCGATGCCGAGGCCGCCGCGCACCTGCGGCAGGTCCTTGCAGGTGCGGTAACGGCGGCAGCCGGGCTTGCTGTAGCGCGCCAGCGACGAGATCACCTTTTCGCCCTCCGGGCCGAAACGGAACTCGATGCGCACCGCGGAACGCGGCCCCTCGGCGGCCACCTGGTAGCCCGACAGGAAACCCTCGCGCTTCATCGCGTCGAGGATCGCCACCTTCAGGCGGCTGCCGGGCACCACGCAGTGTTGCGCGCCGCTCATCAGGGCGTTGCGCATGCGGGTCAGCATGTCAGCGATCGGATCGGTCATCATGGTGTCGATCTCCCTACCACGAGGCCTTGCGCACGCCGGGGATCTCCCCCTGCAGTGCAAGTAGACGGAAACAGCACCGGCAGATCCCGAACTTGCGGTAGTAGGCGCGCACGCGCCCGCACAGCTGGCACCGGTTGTAGCGCCGCGTCGAGAACTTCGGCTTCTGCTGCTGCTTAACCCTCAAGCACTTCTTGGCCATGTTTCGTCTGCTCTGGTTGGTTCTGCGGGTCGCGGCGAGGTCAGGCCCCGTCGGTCATTGAGGCGCTGTACTGTCACTTGCGGAACGGCATGCCGAGGTGGCTCAGCAGCGCCTGGCCTTCCTTGTCGGTCGGCGCGGTGGTGACGAACGTGATGTCCATGCCCTGGACGAACTCGACCTTGTCGAGCTGGATCTCGGGGAACACGCTCTGCTCCGACAGCCCCATCGTGTAGTTGCCACGGCCGTCGAGCTTGGTCGGCAACCCGCGGAAGTCGCGGATGCGGGGGATCGCCAGCGTGATCAGGCGATCGAGGAACTCCCACATGCGGGTGCCGCGCAGCGTCACCGCGACGCCGATCGCGTAACCCTCGCGCAGCTTGAAACCGGACACGGCGCCGCGCGCCTTCCGGATCATCGGCTTCTGGCCGACGATCGCGGTCAGGTCCTTGTTGGCGGCCTCGATCCGGTTCTTGTTCTCGACCGCGCGACCGACGCCCATGTTGACGACGATCTTCTGCAGCCGCGGCACCATCATCGGGTTCGCATAGCCGAAGTCCTTGACCAGGGCCGGCACGACCTGGGTGCGGTACATCTGCTGGCGGCGCGGCGGCGTGCGTGGACCCGGGGTCTTCGGCGCTGCCTCGGCCTTGTTGGCGGTGGTGCTCATCACTTCTTCTCCGTCTTCTTCTGCTTCTTCGGCTCCGGCTCCGCCTTCCTCGCCCCGCTCTCCTTCTTCGCGCCGGCGTCGAAGTTGGTGCCGCAACGGATGCCGATGCGGACCTTGTTACCGTCCTGCACCGCGATCTTCACGCGCGTGCCCTTGCCGAGCTTCTCGCTGAACAACAGCACCTTGCTGGCGTCGATCGGCATCTCCATCTGCACGCGACCGCCCTTGGGGTTCTGCTGCGAGCGCTTCTGGTGCTTCCAGCGCAGGTTGACGCCCTGCACGATCACGCGACCTCCGGCCTCGACCTTCAGCACTTCGCGCGGCTCGTTCGACTTGTACTGGCCCGACATCACGGCGACCTTGTCGCCCTTCTTGACATGGGCCTGATGATCGGGCTTCGGCTGGTTGAACAGCATCAGACGACCTCCTCGGCGAGCGACACGATCTTCATGAAGTTGCGGTCGCGCAGCTCGCGGGCGACGGCGCCGAAGATGCGCGTGCCGCGCGGATTGCCTTCCTTGTCGATCACGACCAGTGCGTTGCGATCGAAGCGGATGTAGGAACCATCGGCCCGGCGCACCGGCTTCGCGGTGCGCACGACGACGCCTTGCACGACTTCGTGCTCCTTGACCTCGCCGGTCGGCAGTGCCTTCTTGACGACGGCGATCACCACGTCGCCGACCGACGCGTAACGACGGCCGCTGCCGCCGAGCACCTTCACGCACATGGCGCGCTTGGCGCCGGTGTTGTCGGCGACGTCGAGCATCGACATTTCCTGGATCATGGGAGTCTCCTGCAGCAGCTCTGGCGCGGTTCGTTCGAGGGGTCGTCCTGGCGGCTCACGCGGTTTGCCAGCTACCTGGTCGCCTTCTGCACGATGCGCACGACGCGCCAGCACTTGAGCTTGCTGAGCGGACGGGTCTGCGTGACTTCGACGACGTCGCCGATGCCGGCCTCGTTCTTCTCGTCGTGCGCGTACAGCTTGGTCCGACGCGACACGAACTTCTCGTACAGCGGGTGCTTGACCTTGCGCTCGACCTGCACGACCACCGTCTTCTGCATCTTGTTCGAGGTCACGGTGCCGCGCATGAACTTGCGCTCGCCGCGCTCGGCGCTCGCCGCCGCCGGGGTCACTGCCGCCGGGGTCACTGCGGCCGGGGTGACGGAAGTGGGGTTCGAGGGATTGCTGCTCATGGCTTGGCTCCGGTCTTCGGCTTGGCAGCCGACTTCGGCCGCGCGGCGGCCTTCGGCTTGCTGGCGGCGCTCACATGGCGGTGGCAGAGCCGCCCGGCCGCACCAGCGCCAGC
>JBASWX010000542.1:0-17032 GCA_049276695.1 Planctomycetota bacterium | reverse complement strand
GGCTGGCACAATGGGCGCCGGCCCCGGCGACCGCGTGCCCCGCGCTCGCGGCACCGTGCTTGCTGGCGGCCGAGCCCGGAGTTCCCATGCCCTGCTTCCACCCGTTTGCCGCCGCTGCCGCGGTGCTCGCGCTGCCGCTCGCCGCGCAGAACCTGCCCACGTTCCACGCGCCGGTCGAGTTCCCCGACCTGGTCGGCGAGTACGAACTGCTCGGCGACCTCGACCTCGACGGCGACGTCGACGCGATCTCCTTCCACAGCCCGACGCAGAACGCGATCAAGACCACGTTCACGGTGTGGCTCAACAGCGGCACCGGCACGCTGACACCGGCGGCGCCATCGCCGCTGCCGGGTGGGGCCGGCACCAGGACGCGGTTGGCCGACCTGGACGGCGACGGCCGCCTCGACCTGATCGTCGCGACGATCAGCACCAGTCCGCTCGGCTCCGGCCTGCTGGTGTTCGCGGGCCAGCCGGGCGGCAGCTTCGGTCCGTACCAGCACACAGCACTGCCGGGCAACGTGTTGGCGGTGCAGAGCGGCAACGGCAACGGCGACGCAGTCGCCGACCTGGTGCTGACGCACGGTTCGGGTTCGTCGATCCCGACTCGCTGGCTGTTCGGCGGGGCCGGCTTCGCGCTGGTGCTCGGTCCGACCGCGGTGCTGCCGACGGCGCTCGACCTCGCTGTGGTCGACGCCAACGGCGACGGCATCGACGACGTCGCCGTGCCGCTCGACAATGGCGCCGGGCCTGACGCGCTGACGTTCTGGTCGACGACGCCGACCGGCTTCCAGGCCGGCCCGACGCTCGGCCTGCCAGCCAGCATCGCGCAATACCTGACGACCTTCGACGGCGACGGCGATGGTGATCGCGACGTGCTGGCGTATGGCATCGCGTCGCCGAACGGCTTGTTCTTCACCACCTGTACCAACCTCGGTGGCGGCGCCTGGAGCGGGACCACGCAGACGATCGCGAATGGCAGCCTCGGCCGCCTCTTCGCGGGCGACTGGAACGGTGATGGGCGCGACGACCTGGCGATGCGGTCGAGCAACTCCGGCACGGTCGGCCAGGAGTACCACACGCTCGCGCTCTACGAGAACGTCGGCAGCGGCACGTTCACGGCCCGCTACTCGCTGATGATGGGTGGTGCGATCCTCGACTTCGGCGCCGGCTTCCGCGACCTGAACCAGGACGGCAACCTCGACTTCCTCGACACCGATTCGGTGTACTTCGGCGACGGCACGTTCCGCTACCCGTTCGGCACCGGCAGCACTTCGCCGTTGATCGACTGGGACGGCGATGGCGACCAGGACGTGCTGCCGCACGACCTGGTGCTGCACGATGGCAACGGCGTGCTCTCCCCGATGACGTTCGGCCTGCCGCCGCTGCCGCCGAACCACTTCTACGACGGCACGCGCTTCTTCACCGACCTCGACGGCGACGGGCGCCACGAACTGCTCGTCGGCGTGCTCGAGCTGGTGCTGTTCCAGTACCAGTTCCGCGCCACCCATCTGCTGCGCGAGACGACCGACCACCAGTTCGTGTTCGTCGGCCTCGCCACCGCGGCACCCACCCGTCTCACCAGCGGCGTCGTCGACGACACCGACGGCGATGGCGACCAGGACATCGTCAACCGCCAGGGACTCTGGCTGAACGACGGCACGAACTCCTTCACGCTGCAGGGTCCGTTCGCGACCGGCTACGAACCGATCGCCAAGGGCGACGTCGACGGTGACGGCGACCAGGACCTGCTGGCGACGACGACCGGCGCCGGCACCAGCCTTGCCGTGCTGCACCGCACGGCACCGAACACCTGGTCGACGACGGTGCTGTTTCCCGCCAACGGCGTCACCATCATCGCCGTCGCCCCGACGCGTTTCTTCGACGTCGACGACGATGGCGACCTCGACGTCGTCGCTCGCGACCGCCAGTCCAACGGTGTCTGGCGCGCGCTGGTGTTCACCAACCAGAACGGGGTGTTCACGCAGTCGGCGACGTTGCCATTCGCCGGCACCGCCCTGGTGGGCGACGTCGATGGTGACGGGCTGACCGACCTCGCCTTCTCCGACGTGTCACGGCTGCGCTTGCTGCGTCGTACCGGCCCGGGTCTGGTCTACGCGCCACCGGTGACCTTCCTGACACCGGCGAGCAACCTGCTGGTCGACTTCGACCAGGACGGCGACCTCGACGCCACCGGCGCGGACCTGGTGCAGAACAACCGTTTCGCCGGCGCTGCTGCGGGGCACCGCCGCCAGTACGGCATCGGCTCGGTCGGTGCGGGCGGCTGGCGCCCGATCCTGTCGATGCGTGGCCCCTGCCGGCCCGGCCTGTCGCCTTCGGTCTCGCTGCGGCACGGCCCGCCCGGAACGTTCGCACTGCTGATCCTCGGCTCCGGCCCGCACGACGCGCCGAGCATCTTCCTGCCCGGTGTGCAGTCGTACGTGCTGCCGATCGACGTGCTGCTCGGCTTCACGCTCGACGCGAACGGCGGCATCGACCTGCCGCTGACGCTGCCGGCGGCGATGGCCGGAGCGTCGGCGTTCCTCGAGTTCGTGCTGCTCGACGTGTCGGTGCCGTTCGCGTTCACCAACACGAACGGCTGCGAACTCGCGATCGGCCAATGACCGGTCAGCGGCGAGCGCCGTCTCGTTGCGCCTGGTGACCGGCACCCGACTCGAGAGAATCCGCGAGCCGCCGGTGACGCTGACACGCTGCCGGGCGAAGTGTGGTGTTCATGCAGCCGTCGCTCGAGTCATTGTTCGCGCGTTATCGGAACACCGGGCAGCCCGAGCCGCTCGGCGAGCTGTTCGACCGAGCGAGCCCGCAGCTGCTGGCGTTGGCGCTGCACCTGACCGGCCATCCGGCCGATGCCGAGGACGCGCTGCAGGCGACGTTCGTCGCGGCGATCGATGGTGCAGGCCGGTGGCAGGCGCAGCGGCCGCTGCTGCCGTGGTTGTGCGGCATCCTCGACAAGCAATGCCGGCGCATCCGCCAGCGCAGTGTGCGGCGGCGCGAACAGGAACTGCCCGACGAGGTGATCGGGCTCGACGACGGTTCGCCGCTGGCCGCCAGTGAACGCCGCGACCTGGTTGCCCGCCTCCGCGAGCACATCGATCGTCTGCCGGTCGAACAGCGGCAGGTACTGCTGTTGCAGCTCGAACACGGGTTGGCGCCCGCGGAGGCGGCCGAAGTGCTCGGTGTGCCGCCGGGCACCGTGCGCATGCGGCTGCATCGTGGCGTGCAGGCTCTGCGCGGCGTGTTGCCCGCGGGGCTCACGGCGCTGCTGGTCGCAGCGCTGCCGTCGCGTGGGGTCGCAGCGGTGCGCGCTGCTGTCGTCGGACATGCGCTCGTCACCGGTGCGGTCTTGGGAGGAGGTGTGCTGATGGCGAAGAAGCTGATGGCGGTGGTTGTCGTGGTCGTGCTCGTCGCCGGCGGCGTGCTCGTGACTCCGCGCGTAGTGAGGATCGGTGATTCGGACCCGGCAACACCGGCGACGCCGGTGGCGAGTGCGTTGGTGACGAACCCGACGATCGTGGCTCGATCAGCCGAGGAGCCGACAACTGCATCGCGCATCGCTGCAGGGGCAGCGATGTCCCCAGGTGCGCCGACGTCGCCGATGGGTGCGCTGCTCGTTCGTGTGGTGCATGCAAGGACGAGGGCCCCGCTTGCCAACATGCCGGTGCGCTTGATGCGCATCGGTGGAGATGTCGAGCCTCGTTTCTCGACGGTGGTCGGGGCCACCGGGCGCGATGGATGCTGGCTCGCATCCGAGCTCGCGCCGGGCCATCTGCGCATCGTGCTGCAATCGGACAACGAGCCGGAACGCAACGAAGCGCTCATCCGGGAAGGAGTGACGACTACCGTGGAGGTGGAGTCGCCAGTCGGCACTCACCTGACCAATCTGCGCGGGCACGTGCGGCATGCCGATGGAAGGGCGGCGGGCGGCGCATCGATCGTCGCCGGTTGGGACTCGAGGGAAGTGGTTCCGATCGGCGTCGCCGACGCGGCCGGCGGGTTCGCAGTCGACGTGCCGACGTCACAGCTGCTGATCGGTGCCCGGCTCGAGGGGTTCGCCCCGTCGAGGCTCCAGGATTCGTGGTGGGACTCCCGGTTCGATCTCGAACTCGTGCTGCTGGGCGAGCAGGCGATCGTCGATGGCAAGGTGCACGGCCCCGATGCGCTACCTATCGAAGGGGCCTGCGTCGAGATCGGCGAAGCGAGGCTCGGTCATTCCCACGAACTCGATCGCCACCGGTCATTCCCACCGCCGCCGCGGCGGCTGCGCAGCGGTCCCGACGGCGCGTTCACGGTCAGCGGCTTGCCGGCCGGCGAGGTCAGCGTCGTCGTCCGCGCCGACGGCCATGCGCCCTTCGATCGCTACGTGACGCTGGTCGCTGGCACCCGCACGGGGCTCGACTGCGCTCTCGTGCCGGGCGAAGCACTGCACGGCCGCGTCGTCGATCAAGCGGGCGTACCGGTGGCTTCGGCGTCGGTGTCGCTCGGGGGCAGCTACGGCGAACCGCGCACGACGGACGCCGAGGGACGCTTCGGCTATCGCCACGTGGCCGCCAGCCGGCAGGCGGTGCGCGTCGAAGCCGAAGATTGCGTGACCAGGTACGTCGAACGGCCTGCTGAGGCGACGGGTGAATGGTGCATCGAGTTGCAGCGTGGCCAACGCCATGCGCTGCGGTTCGTCGACGAGGAGGCGCAGCCCCTCGCGGAATGGCAGGTGCAGCTCGAGTCGGTCGCGAAGCGCACGGGACTCACCGATGGCGATGGGCGCGTCGCGCTGGTCGCGTTGGGCACCGGGCCGTTCCGGTTGTGGATCGCCGCTCCCGGGGTTCTCCAAGCGGTGCAGCCCATTGCCTGGCCCGATGCGGTGCCCGGCGTCGAGAGCACCATTGTCGTGCCGAAGGCCTTGCAGCCGACGGGTGTCGTGCGTGGCGTGCTCGTCGATGCCGACGGCGAACCATGGCTCCGAGGCTTCGTGTCGCTGCGTGCCCCGAGCGGGCGCTTCTGCTTCCTGGAGCCGCTGCGGGACGGCAACCGATTCGTGTTGGGGCCCGTGCCGCCGGGCGACTGGTCGCTGTCGATCCAACGCGACCAGGTCGGCTGTGCGCTGCTCCGCTTGCCGATCAGCACGCTGGCGCGGGGTGAAGTGCGCGACCTCGGCCTGATGCGCCTGCCGCGCGAGGGCCGAATCCGCGTCCGCGTCGTGCGGCCGGGCGGGAGCGACGCCACGACTGCCAACGTGTTTCTGCGCGACGAGCAGGGTGGCGAGTCGAACGTGCCGCCGTGCGCCGCGCAGGCGCACGTCATGCCCTTGGGCCGGTATCGCTGGCGGGTGACCGACGACGAGGGACTGTGGCAATCGGGTTCGGTCGAGATCCACGCCGATGGCGAGACCGCGCTCGACGTGGTGCTGCAGCCCGGCGTGCAGCGCTACGTAGCGTTCCCTTCGCCGCGGCCCGATTGGGGGACGCCGCGCCGGGTCGGGTTCGTGCTGCGGGCGCCGGATGGCAGCAGCTACGACGCCGGTGCGTTCAATCCCGCAGCCGAGATGCCGTACCGCCAAATGCCGACGCTCTGCCCCGGCACGTGGAGCGTCGAGTTGCAACTGGATGACGGCCGCCGCTTCGGCGGCACGTTCTCGGTAGCTTCGCTGGCGCCATCGCGCGAGCTGATCGAGGTCGCAGTCGTCCCTGCCCGTTGATCGGCAGCGACCGCCGCCGGTCAGCGGCCGCGCGCCTTCGCCTTGCCTTTCTTCGCCGGCCGCTTGCCAGCCTTCACCTCACCGCGCGGTCGCTCGAAGTGGCGCTGCAGCACCATCGCGACGCACGCGGTCAGCCGCTTGCCCATCGGGATGTGCAGGAACTCGTTCGGACCGTGCGCATTGCTGCCCGGCCCGAGCACGCCGGTGATCATGAACTGCGCCTCGGGGAACTTCTCGCCGAGCATGCCCATGAACGGGATCGTGCCGCCCTCGCCCATGTAGACGCACGGCTTGCCGAAGAACGTCTTCGACGCATCGGCGCACGCGTCCTCGAGCCAGCCCGCCAGCGGCGGCGCGTCCCAGCCCACGCTCGCCTTCTCCGCCGCGAACGTGACCTTCGCCCCGTACGGCGGCTTCTCGGTCATCACCTTCTTCAGGTGCGCGATCGCCGCCTTCTCGTCGCAGCGCGGCGGGATGCGCAGCGACAGCTTGAAGGTCGTGTACGGGCGCAGCACGTTGCCAGCCTTCTCGAGCGTCGGCAGGCCCTCGGCGCCGATCACTTCGACGAACGGCCGCCACGTGCGGTTGAGCACCACATCCTGCAGCTGCTTCACCATCGGCTGGCTGCCCTTCGTCCACGGGAAGCGCCGCCACATGTCGTGGCCGAGCACCTTCGCACACGCCTTCGCCTGCTCCTGTCGCGCCTTCGGGATCGGCACGTGGAACTGCTTCGGCAGGATGCGGCCCGTCTTGCTGTCTTCGAGCCGCTCCAGCAGCTGGCGGAACACGCGGAAGGTGCTGGCGACCACGCCGCTGGCGTCGCCGCTGTGCACGCCTTCGGTCAGCATCTCGACGCGCACGTCGCCGCCGACCAGGCCGCGCAGCGACGTCGTGCACCACAGCTGTTCGTAGTTGCCGCAGCCGGAGTCGAGGCACACCACCAGGCTCGGCGTGCCAATGCGCGCCTTCAGCGCGTCGATGTAGTAGGGCAGGTCGTAGCTGCCGCTCTCCTCGCACGCCTCGATCACCACGACGCAGCGCGCGTGCTTGCCGCCGGACTCCTTCAGCGCGCGGATCGCCGTCAACGACGCGAACGCCGAGTAGCCGTCGTCGGCACCGCCGCGCCCGTACAGCTTGTCGCCCCGCATCACCGGCTGCCACGGGCCCAGCCCCTCCAACCAGCCGGTCATCTCCGGCTGCTTGTCGAGGTGCCCGTACAGCAGCACCGTGTCGTCGCCCTCGCCCGGGATCTCCATGAAGATCACCGGCGTGCGGCCCGCGAGCTGCACGACCTCGACCGTCAGCCCCTCGATCGGCTGCGCCTTGCACCACCCCGCGATCAGGTCGACCGCGCGCTGCATGTGCCCCGCCGCCGCCCATTCCTTGTCGAACGCGGGCGACTTGTTCGGGATGCGGATGTAGTCGACGAGCTGCGGCACGATGTCCTTGTCCCAGACATCGGCGGTGAACGCGGAGAGCTTGCTGTGGTCCATGGTCGGGGCGGCGATGCGAGCGGACCGGAGGGGCAGGCGCAACGGGGAACTCGGCGGGGTGCGTTCGCGCCCGGGCCGATGCCGGGCGTCCGCCCATGGCGGCCGTCCCGGCGTCCCGGCGACGTTGAACCGGCTGCTGCAGCAACATGACAAGAGCGAGAACGACCACGTCGAGAGGGTGGAGTGGTCGCGCATGATCGCGGCGTTCGCGAACTTCGACCGCGACCCGGGGGCGCCATCGACTCAAGCGACTTCGCGGCGCGCCGACCGCCCTGGGCACTACCGTTTCACCGCCGACCAGGTTCCGGTGAGCGCAATGCTCCCACCTGGTGTCACCGCTGTCCCCGCAATGGGGCCCGATGCGGTACCGATGAGGCCAGAGGTCCCCGAGCCCGATCCGCTCTGGCTGTAGCCGCTGCACCCCGAACCACCGAACGAGAACGACACGGTTCCATTGGCTGCGAAGGTGCCGCTGGTCACGTTGACCGGAAAGCTGCAGCTGCCAGTGTTGTTGCTGACGTTGAACGCAAAACCCGAGAAGCTCCCGTTCGCGTTGACCGCGATCGCACTCGTGGTGTTGGTCGGCCACGTGAAATCCCACGTTCCAGCGAAACCACCACCGACGCCCCCCGAGGCGGGCGCGACGTCTATGGTGTAGTCGCGGCACGTCTGAGAACCGGTAAGGTCCACAGCGCAGACGCCGAACGAATAGCGGCCAACCACCGTTGGAGTCCCGCGCAGGCGCCCATTGGCATCAATCTGGAGGCCGATGGGTTGGAAGCCATTGCCTGTATCGAGCGTGAACCAATAGGGACCCGTCCCGCCGGTCGCTGCTGCGAGCTGGAAGTCGACCGGTGCCCCCTGCATCACCGGCGATTCCGGATCATGGAGTGTGAGCTCCGGAGGCGGTTGGATGACCGTGATAACGAGCTGCAAGTCGCAGGAATTCGGCGTCGGTGCCGCCTCGTCAGTGACCGTTACGGTGAAGGGGCCAAGGAGCTTGCGCGTCGTTCCGCCGACGAGTGTATCCGTGCCCGTGATCGTTCCGACACCATCGGCGCCGTTCGCGAGTACGAAAGGCATCGGCAAGCTTCCCCTCCACGTCTTTCGACCAAACCCCCCGCTTGCTTCAAGGAGCGCCGTTCCCGGCTGTCCCGAGACCCAGGCAGGAATCGTGGTCGTCAGGATCCGCAGGTCATCTGGCGAAGTCGAGCCGATGGCGCACCCTACCGTCGTCCGAATCGCATGTGTCGGGATGTTGGTCCGGTTCTGGGTTTCATTCGCGACGAACTCGTTGAGCCGTGCCTGGAGGCCAGTCGTCGCGGCGGAGGCGGCAAGGGTAGCCGGCTGAGCGCCGATTCCTGGCGGACTCGTCGGGATCGGGAACTTGATCGGCGCCCCGTTTGCGCCGTCGAACGTTCCGTCCATGACGTCAGTCGCGAGGGCGGTCGTGAGGTCCAACGCTCGCTTGGTCGACGAGTAGCCTGCGGGCGTAGGCGTGAGCGCAGCCTGCCGCGCAATTGCACCGAGGATGAGTCCGTAGATCCTCTCCTCGGTCGAGGCAACCTGTGACCTCGCCTCGTTGGTCGGGTCTACGGGAACCACGTGAACGATGTCGCTCAGCCCGAAGTGCTGTGCGACTCCGATGTTCGCCGACTCAACCGCGAGGTCGATCGGGGCCCCCTGGCTCGCGAGAAACAGCGCGCGGCCGGCCGCCATGTGGGTGAGCGGCGTCACTGAGACCGTATTGGTCACTTCCTGGCGAAAAACGGCCTGAAGCAGGTCGTTGCCCGAGAGGCTCACATCGGTCCCGAGGTGTTCGTCGCGGTACGTCGACGCCGCGCGGGGGCGGATTTCGATCAACAGGAAGCCCGTGCTGCTCTTCGTCGACAAGTCGACGATGATGAAGCTGCCATCACTCAGCGTGACGACCTCCGGACCGATCTGCACACCCTTGGTGCCATCGGCCAGGAGTTCGAACAAGCTCGCTTCCGCGAACTGAACTGGTCCCTTGACCGCCGTCCCCGAGACCAACGTTCCTTGAGTCTGAGCCTGTGAGCCCTGACCGCCACCGTGGTTGCATCCCGCGATGGTCAGCACCGCCAGAAGGCCGAGCGCACCTGGCGCCAAGACATCCAACACACTGCTCTTCACTCGCATGCTGCGACACGTCATGTTTCTGCTCCTTGCGTGTTTACGCGTTGTTCCGATTGCGTTGGGTTTCCGTCCATGGGTGGGGATGGCTAGCTCAGAGAGCTGCAGCCCTCCATGTCACCGTGCCGGGATTGGGGTTTGCTCGCTGCGCGGGTGTACATTCACTATCACGCACCTCTCCTGCTCGGATCCGTTCGTCCATCCGCGCGGCTGCACCGTGATGGTCTTCGAATGAGCCAGCGGCGTGCCACTCTGCTCCGCGACAATCTGGTAGTCACCGGACAACACGTCGTGGAACTCGACCACGCCGAGGTTGTCGCTGATTCCCGCGTCCATCGTCGGCACACGCGATCCCTCGACCGGTACGAGGCGTACGCCCATGCCGGGACAGGGATTGGCGTGCTGGTCCGTCAGCAACACCGCGAGCGTGGAGCCAGCGACGACGTGCAGCACGACGTCATGCGATGGTGTCCCGCTGTCGATCAGGACCGTGCGGCGATCGCTTTGGAAGCCAGGCACATAGAGGCTGACGCTGTACGGATGATCGGAAAACGGGATGCCGCTGATCTCGAATGTATGCGTGCCGGCGCCGATCACGACGGGCACGATCTTGCGAGTTGCATTCCGGAGCCGGCCTTCTGGACCGCGCGTGCCGCACATTGCTTCGAGAACGATCAGCATCGTTGAGATACGGCCGACCATGGCGGCGATCTTCACTTCTCCACGTACCGTGCCAGCCATCGACTGGCTCGTGTCGACGCGGTGCGATCCATTCTCGATCGCGGTCGCCTCAGCCACCTCGATCACGGTGTTGTCTCTCTCCGAGCACGCGCGCAGCGTTGGAACAAACGCCGCTGGGCCTTCGGTAGGGCGCAGTTCGGTTTCGAGGTGGTCGGTGCCCAGCACCGCCGTGACGACGGCCGCGCCGATCGCGACCCTCACGGCAAACCGCTGGCGCCGAGGAACATGAATGCCGTTCATGGTCTTCACGAGCATCGCACGAGCTTGGAGAGTGCGACCCAATCTTGATCCATGACGGCGGCGCGCTTGCAACAGACGGGCGCGAACACGAGATGGTTGCTGGTCATGGTGGGTCGCCGGCGCGGCTGGCCGTACGCCCGAAGAACGACCGGGCGAGGCCAACCGAACGGAAAAGCCCCAGTGTCGGCGACTGGCTACCGCGAACTCCGAGCGATCTCAGCCTCGTTCGGGCTCGCCGAGCCGCTCCAGCAACCTGTTGTAGGCGACCCGCGCTGCATCCTCGGTCTTCCCCTTGGCGATCCCCAACTTCGCTGCCGCCGCGTTCTGGGCAGCCGCGATCTCCGCAAACGACATGGCTCGGGCCTCGCGCATGTCGATCAGTTCGCGTTGGGGGGGCGTGAGACGGGCGATGCGGGCGGCGCGATGCGCCCTCCGCTCCTTCGCGTCGATGAGTGACGAAGGACCTGGCTGCAAGGCAACGACGTCGGCCGGCCCATCATCCTGTCCAGGCAAGCTCTCGACATGGTGCTTGACCGGGTTTCGCTGACCCCGCCTCAGGACTTCGATTGCCCGATTCCTGGCGATGGTCTTGACCCAGGCGCCGAACTGGCCGGCAGTCTCGAACGCGGCCGCGGGCAGGTTCTCCAGGACCTTCACCTGGACGTCGCCTTCGAGATCCTGGACATCATGCTCGTTGACGATGCCGGACTCGCGGAGCCAGTGACGGATCCTGCAGCCGTACCGGGTGAGCACCTCCCCCAACGCGTCGCGGCCGCCAGCCTGAGCGCCGCGCAGCAAGAGCAGGGTCGGCGCTGGCTGGTCCGGTTCGGCAGGATGGCTCTTCCCGGTGCGCATAGAGGACGGATGGGAGCAGAGTATCAATCAGCGTGGTCGGCGAGAACCAGGGTGGTCATCGGAGTCACCGGCGCCCGGGGTGATTGCGTAGTGGTCGGGCGAGTCGCACTCCCCACGCCTGGTTGATGTCGGTGGGGCTGTTCTCGTCGCGGTTAGCGGTGCGGATCTCGCGCGGACGGGCACCGAAACAGCCGCCGCGACGGACACGGAACCCAGAACCGTCGCCGAGGGCCCGCAACCCATCGCCTGCACGCCCAGTCTCGCGATAGTCCCCGAAGCAATCGCGACAGAATTCCCAGACGTTGCCGTGCATGTCGTGCAGGCCGAACCGATTCGGAGGAAAGGAGCCGACGGGTGCGGTGTTCACGAAACCATCCGCAAAGACGATGCGCGAAGTGGCCGTGTCCCCTGGTGATGGCCGATCCAAGAGATTGCACTGGCCGGCGAGAGTCGTCGGGTCGGACCCGGTGTACCAGGTCGTCGTGGTGCCGGCGCGACAGGCGTACTCCCATTGGGCTTCGGTCGGCAGCTCGAGTCCTGCGCTGCGGGCAAGCTGGTCGCACTCGTCCCAGCTCACTCCCTCCACTGGGCACGTCGGATCGGCCGCGGCCGCGCGAGGCCCACCATTGTACGCGGGTCGCGCACTCGGCCACTGCCGCGCGTTCTCACCGCGCCACAGCCTCGACCACTGGACGCGGGTCAGCTCATACTTGGACATGAAGAAGGCACCAAGGGTGACCCGGTGTGCGATCTCGTCGCCTTCCGCGTCGTCTTCGAGGTGTGGCGGTCGCTGCACGACGGACCCCATCATGTAGGTTCCACCGGGCAGCAGCACGAACACGATCCCCGACTGCGACATCGGCTCGCGATGGGTGTGAGTTGCATCCCACGCTGGCGGTGCTTCGCCCGGCCCACCGCTCTGCAGATGGACGAATTCCCACAGCTTCGTGACCGGGTCCATCCCAAGCGGCACCAGACCGACCTGCGGTTCGACTTCGAGATGCGCATAGGCGACCGCGGCGGTGACGCCGTCCGACCGCCGGATCGCCGTGCACGCGGCATCCCATGCGCCGCGGGCCGCGGTGATCGAACGTTCGCGCACGGACTCGGCCTCGTCACGTCGGTGGCGGATCTGGGCGATCACGCCGTCCTCTCGAGTGAAGAGTCTGAGGTCAGCGACCAAGCGGCGGAGGGTCTCTTGCAAGAAGCCGTCCTCCTGGTCGGCGAAGTGGTAGAGGCGGCGGTGCGACACCTCGCGTTCGAGCAGTTGGTGGCGGGCCGCGAGATCCTCGAGGTAGCGACGCCCTTCGGCGCCACGCCACCGGGCGATGTCCAGTTCGAGCTGTGCCGTCTTGTTGCGGTACTCGTCTTTCTGATCAAGGCGGCACCCAGCTTGGGCTCCGCGACTGTGCTTGACGGCTTCCTCGTCCAGGCCATTGCGATAGCAAGCGAACGCGAGTGTGTCCAAGACGGCGTAACGCGCCGTCGACTCGTCGCCGCTGTCGAGCCTGGCCAACGCGAGACGAGCCTTGGCGAGCGCTTCGCGTTCACAGCCATACACCGGCTTGCGATCATCGGACCACTTCCAGGCGAAGCGGTTCAATTCGTCGGCGCTTTGCCGCTGCGCCGTTTCGTCCAAAGCCACTTCCTCGAACACCTCGCCACTGCGGACCGCCTGGGCATTCCGCACCGCCTCGAGTTCGACGGCCAGCCGCTCCACGTCTTGTCGTTCGACAGCACGCTCCTCCTCTGTCTGCGGCCGGGCCCTGGCGCGCAGATCGGACAACGCCCGTTCGAGATCCGGGAGCCGCTCTGACAACGGCGTGCCGTACGTAGCGAGCCAGGCGTCCATCGCCGGCACATTCTCGGGAAGCGCGTGGATGTCGGCGGCGACCACCTTCGCATCGGCGAGGCGTTGCACGTCTGCCAGGATGAGGTTGCGCTGCGCCTGTTCGTAGAACTTCCAACTGCTGACGGCGAGCGTCACGGCAACCAGCGCCGCTGCTGCAACCGGCACCCGGTGCCGACGCACGAACTTGCGTCCGCGGTAGAGCATCGTCGGGGGCCGGGCGATGACGGGCTCGTTCTGCAAGTGACGCTGCAGATCCGCAGCGAGTTCGCGCGGCGAGGCGTAGCGTTCCCCGGGCTCCTTGCGCAGCGCTTTCAGGGTGATCCAGTCAAGGTCACCGCGCAGCGCGTGGAACCACGGACTGGTCGAGCGCAGGCCGCGGCAACTGGCCGCGAGTAGGGCAGCCGCCGGCGGCAGGGCACGGGCGCGAGCGCTCGGACGCGGAGGTTCCTTCTCGCGCAGCACGTGCAGCATCTGCTCGTGCGCCAGATCGCGCAGGGCGGTGTCCGAATGCGGTTGCTGTCCTGCGAGCAACTCGTAGAGCACAGCGCCCAGCGAGTAGACGTCGACGGCAGTGGTGGACGGCTGCCCTCCCGCCGCCTGTTCGGGAGCCATGTACTCCGGCGTTCCCAGAAACCCGAACTGCTTCGTCAGGCCGCTTGCCTCCACGGTCGGTCCGGTCAGTCGCGCAATGCCGAAGTCGATGATCTTGGCAACATCGCGATCCTTGTCGCGGGTGACGAGGACGTTGTCTGGCTTGAGATCGCGATGCAGGACGCCCTTCTGGTGTGAATGCTGAACACCATCGCAGACGGATTGGAAGAGCTTGATGCGCTGGCCGATCGACAGCCGATGCCGATCACAGTAGTCGGTGATCGGGGTTCCCCCTTCCACGTACTCCATCGCCAAGTAGGGGCGCCCATCGGGCGTTTGCCCGGCGTCAAAGATCTTCGCGATCGCCTCATGACTCAGGGCCGCCAGGATCTGGCGCTCTTGGGCGAACCGCTGCACAAGTACCTCGGAGTCCATTCCGAACTTGATCAGCTTGACCGCGACTCGGCGCTGCAACGGACACGTTTGTTCGGCGACCCAGACCTCACCGAAGCCTCCTTGCCCGACACGTTCACGCAACACGTAGGGACCGACGGCGTATCCCGGTTGCGGAGTCGCGATCGGATCGACGTCGTGCTGGTAGAGCCACATGTCGATGACATCGGAAGACTCCGGGTACGCCGCCTTGAGTTCGGCGATGCGCAAGGTTTGGCGTACGGAGTCCAGGGCAGCCAAGTCCTCAAGTGCGGCTTCGAGACCGGGGATGATGCGTGCGCCTGCCGGGTCGTCGGTCATGACGGGTGAGGGCTTGGAGCATCCTAACTGGCGCGGGCACTACCGGAACCCGACTTGGGGTGCGGGGCACGTTTGGCTCGACGGGATTGCCGGGCCACCCGGGTGATCCGGCCTACCCCAACCCTCAGCCCGCCGTTTGGTGAGCAGCCTCCGTCGCGACCGGCGTCGGGGCGGCATCGAGGATCTCGGCCTTCAGCGCCGCGAGGTCGAGCAGGTCCGCGTGCAACTTCTGCCGCAGACGCTCTTCCCGATCCGGCGTCGCTGCCCACATCGCCGCGGCCCCCGGATGCCCGGCGCGCAGCGGATCGCCACCGAGACCGAAACGAACGTAGTCGCCGAGCCCGAACACCGCGCGCGGATAGACCGCCGCCGCGCGCAGCCGCTTCTGCAGGTCGACGAAGCGCGCTTCGAACGGCTCCTCGCCGTCGCCGTCCGCGGCGTGCTGGTCGCACCAGCGCGGTAGTGCCTCGCCGAAGTGCAGCAGTGCGGTGCCGCGGCCCACGGCCGCGAGCAAGCGTCGCAGCACTGGCCGTTCCTCCTCGACACTCGCCGGCAGCGCGCAGGTGAACGCACCCGCCGCGGTGCCCGGGTTCAGCAGGCCGAACGCCAGCACGCGGTCGGCGTACGGGTCACTCAACAGGTGCACGATCGCCGAGTTGGCGAAGCGTTCGGCGCGCGGCCGTTCCTCGATGATCGGCTTGCCGAGCAGCGCTGCCTGCGCACCGCGGCGCAACCGCCGCACCAACGTCGGGTCGAGGTTGCCGCGCGCCCGCGGATTGTCGGGATGGAACACCGCGAGATCCTGCACGGTCCGGCACCCGGCCGCCTCGAGGATCGCGCGCGCGCCGTGGCTCATGCCCTGCACCAGCGACAGATCGCCGCGCGCCGTCAGTTCGGGCAGGCAGCGCTGGTCGTGGTAGCAGCCGTGGCAGGCGAACTGCAGGAACGGCCGCGCGCCGTTCATGTCCTCGCGCAGGGCCCGCAGCGCCGCGACGACTTCGTCGGCGGCGGCGCGGTAGTCGGCGATGAGGAAGCGCTCCTCGCGCCCGTCCTTCAGGATCAGCGCGCCGTGCTCGGGCAGCCGGCCCTGCAGTTCGGCCAGCAACTGCGCATAGAAGACGACCTGCAGGATCTGTTCACCGCGCGAGCGCGCCGACGTCTTCACGTCGAGCACTTCGTAGTGGTGCTCGCCGAGCGCACTGCTGCCCGGCAGCACGCGCAGCAGGTCCGGCAGCCCGAGCCGGTCCTCGGTGCGCAGCACGCCCTGATGGATCCACGGCGTGCCGGCGCGCAGCAGCGCCAGCGTCGCCGCGGCACCGGCCTCGAAGTCGCGTTCCGGGTACTGCGGCGCGACGACCGGCAGGCTCTTCACGAACTGCGCCTCGAAGTCGCGGCCGCGCTGCGCCGCGAACTCCTCCCACTCGGTCGCCGGCCGCCGTTCCGAACGCGGCAGGTGCAGGTCGAGGGCCGCGAGGCGCGGGCACTTCACGTACGAGTAGACGTGCGTGCCGGTGATGGGCCTCATCGTTCGGGCACGATACGCACGAGGCAGTCGAGGTAGGCAGCGCCGAGCCCGAGATCCGTCGCGCGTGCCGGGATCAGCGCGTTGGCGCTCTGCCCGCGGTCGAAGTGGCCACCCTTGGGCATGATCGCGACGTCGCGACGCTGGGAAGGATCGAGCCGCAGTTCGGCGACGACCGAACCGAGCGCGCTCACCACCCGCACGCGCGCCCCGTCGCCGAGGCCGGGCACCGCATCGGGATGCGCGGCGCACCAGGTGCGTTCGCCGAGGCCGCGGCCCGCCCACTGCGAGGCCTGGCTCTTCTCGGTCGAGTTCGAGAACAACCACAGCGGCGCGCTGGCCCCCGGCATCGCCGGCGGCACCACGACCTCGGGCTCGGGCGGCTCCTCGGTCAGCAGCTGCACGCGGCCGTTCGGCGTCGCCACCTTGCCGTCGGGGAACAGCATCGGCCCGGCGACCGGGCTGCGCACCGCGCCCTGTTGGCGCAGCGCCTCGAGACTGGCGCCCTTCTTGGCGACGTCGGCCAGAGCGTGCTGCTTGAGTTCGTCGAGCGAGCCCTGCGGGAACGACGTCAGCCCGACACGAGCCGCCAGTTCCTGGAAGATGTGCACCTCGTGCCGGACGCCGGGCGGCATCGGCACGACCGGCCGTGCCTCGCCGAGCCAGTGGTGCCCGTAGGCCCCCACCAGATCGCTGTCCTCGAGCAGGGTCGGCACCGGCAGCACGACGTGGGCGCGGCGCGCGGTGTCGGTCAGGAAGCAGTCGGCGACGACGACGAACTCGGTCGCCTCGATCGCCTTCGCCACGTTCGCGGCGTCGGGCAGCATCGCCACCGGGTTGCCGGCGGTGACCCATAGGAAGCGGACTGGCGGATCCTTGGCGGCGAGCAGATCCTGGCCGAGCAGCGGCTCCCGGATCACCCGCGGATGGACCACGGCCGGACCGAAGGGGCGGAAGGGCTTCCGCCGGCGGAAGTAGAAGGATACGCCGCCACCGGAGCGGAACAGGTTGCCCGAGATCGCGGAAAGGGCGTCGAGGGCGCGCACGATCGCGCCGCCGCGCTGCCGGCGCTGCATGCCCCAGCCGACCAGGATCGCGGTCGGCCCGGAGGCGAAGCCGGC